>JARLIU010000188.1 GCA_031291595.1 Ancalomicrobiaceae bacterium
CGTTCTGGAGGCTGGCCTCGCCGAGGCCGGGGTTCTCGCGGAGAACGGCGTGGACTTCCTCATGGTGCAGAACCTCGGGGATATTCCCGTCCATACCAGCGCGGCCGTCGTTCAGGTTGCCTGGATGACGCGCGTCATCACGGAGATCCGCGCCGCGTTCGGCAAGCCGGTCGGACTGAACCTGCTGGAAAACGACGCGGAGGCGATGTTTGCCATCGCCTCGGCCGCCAACGCCGACTTCGTGCGCATCAAGATCTATGTCGGCGGCATGATGACGCCGTTCGGGATCGAGACCGCCCAGGCGCATATCGCCATCAAGACCCGCACCCAATGGAGTGCGGAACAGGTCGCCATTTTTGCCGACGTGCATGACCGAACTGGCACGCCGATCGCGACCAGCGGCTTCGACGAAGATGTCGAGTTCGCGGTCCGTCTGGGCATGGCCGACGGGCTGGTACTGACCGGCAAATCCTACGCGCAGACACTGGATTACGTCGGGCGGACGCGCAGCAAGTATCCGGAACTGCCGATCCTCGTCGGCGGCAGTGTTACCTCGAGCAATTTCGCCGAACTGATCGAAAAGGCCGATGGCGCCATCGTCTCGACGTCGATGAAAGAATCCGGCAGCGCCGTCGGCAAGCTCGTCCCAAGCAAAGTCAGAGAATTCATGGCTGCCGCCAAAGGGGGGATCTCACAGCCTGGATAGCAGAGTGGGCAAGAAAGGGCCGCAAAAGCGCTACCGCTTGCGCAATGGATCATCGAAAAGAGGGGATTTCAATGTTCAAAGTCGGCCTGAAAATCGCCATTGCAGCATTTTCGATGCTTGCGCTGGCCCCTGTTGCACCGGCCTTCGCCGGCCTGAAGATCGCCATGGTGACGTCGGAGTCCGGTCTCGGCGACCGGTCGTTCAACGACATGATGGTGGAAGGCATGAAGAAGGCGGAAAAGGATTTCGGCGCGACCTACGTCGTGATCCAGCCGCGCGCGGTTTCCGAATTCCAGTCCGCCCTGGCCCGCGCGGCGGGACAAGGCTTCGATATCATCATCGGCTCGTCATTCGACATGATCGCGCCGATGAAGGCGGTCGCCGCCGCTTTCCCGAAGCAGAAATTCGGCCTCGTCGACGTCGGCCCGGATCCGCTCGGCCCCAACGTCGTCAGCACGGTGACCAAGGATTGGGAAGGCTCGTTCCTGGTCGGCTACATTGCCGCCAAGACAACCAAGACCGGCACCATCGGCTTCGTCGGCGGCAAGGATATTCCGATCATCCATCGCTTCTTCGTCGGCTACTACTACGGCGCCAAAATGGCCAAGCCGGACGTCAAGGTGATCGAGACCTATACCGGCTCGTTCAACGATCCGGCCGGCGGCAAGGAGTTCACGCTTTCCAACGTCGGGCAAGGCGCCGACATCAACTTTGCGGTCGCAGGTGCCACCAGCGCCGGCGTGATCGATGCCGCCAAGAGTTCCAAGACCTTCGCCATCGGCGTCGACAGCAATCAGAACTACATGGCGCCGGGCAGCGTGCTGACCTCGATGGTGAAGCGGGTCGATACGCAGGCCTACGACATGATCAAGTCGGTGTCGGACGGAACGTTCAAGGGCGGCGTCGTCAAGTATTACGGTCTGGCCGAAAACGGCGTCGCCGCGGCCATGGACCAGTACAACAAGGGCCTGATCGCCGACAACGTCCTGGCCGACGTCGACGGTCTCAAGGCCAAGATGCTGGCCGGCGCGATCGTGGTGCCCAACTATTTCGACCTGAAGCCGGGCCAGAAGGAAATGGGCACGCCGCCGATGGCTACGCCGCCGTCGGTGATGAACGCCAAGGCACCATAAGGTCATGAGCCTCCGGCCGCGGCGATCGAATCGTCGCGGCCCCCGTTTCGGGGAGCGATGGACCGAACCATGCAAGAAGCTGTTCTGCCCCATAAGGGTCTGCCACCCGTCGTGCGCATGCGGGACATCGTCAAGATGTTCGGCTCGTTCGTTGCCGTGCGGTCGGCGGCGATCGAAATCGGTCGCGGTGAGATCCACGCGCTGGTCGGAGAGAACGGCGCCGGAAAATCGACGCTGATGAATATCCTTTACGGTCTGCTGGAGCGAACCTCCGGCGCGATCGAGGTGTTCGGTCAAGATGTGCACTTCTCCAACCCGCGCCAGGCCATCGGCTATGGCATCGGCATGGTGCACCAGCACTTCAAGCTGGCGCCGTCTTTCACCGTGGCCGAGAACATCATCCTCGGCTCCGAGCCCCTGACCACCTACCAGCGCATCGACAGGGTTCGTGCCGAGCGCGAAACGCGCGAGTTGAGCCAGCGTTTCGGGCTCAATCTCGATCCGCGCGCCATCGTCGGCACGCTGCCGGTCGGCCTGCGCCAGCGCGTGGAAATCCTGAAGGCGCTGTACCGGCAGGCCGAGATCCTCATTCTCGACGAACCGACGGCGGTGCTCACGCCGCAGGAGACGCGCGAGCTGTTCGCCACCATGCGGTCGTTGGCCGAGGGTGGCCATTCCATCATCTTCATCACCCACAAATTGCGCGAGGTGATCGAGGTCTCCGACCGCATTTCGATCATGCGGCATGGCGAGGTCGTCGACACCATCGACAACGACAACGTCACGGCCCAGCAGATCGCCGGCCATATGGTCGGCCGTTCGGTGCTGCTGCGCGTGGAAAAATCCGTCGCCCGGCCGACGACCGAGGTTCTGCTCAAGGTCGACGGCCTGACCGCGCTCGGCGATCGCGGCGAACGGGCTGTCGACGACCTGTCGCTCGAGGTCCGCGCCGGGGAAATCGTCGGGCTGGCCGGCGTGCAGGGCAACGGTCAGGACGAGTTGGTCGAATGCATCGCCGGCTTGAGAAGACCGGTCGAGGGAAACGTCGCGATCTGCGGGACGGGGCTCGGCCCGAAGCCGAGCGATAACCGCGATGCCGGCCTTGCCTATATCCCGGCGGATCGCGGCGGCGTCGGCCTGTCGCTGGAAAGCAGCATCTGGGAAAACATGACGATCGGGCATCTGCCGCAGTTCAGCCGGTTCGGCGTATTCGCCATCGGCAAGGCCCGCGACCGGGCGAAGCAGCTCATCGCCTGCTTCGATGTCCGCGGCGGTGAGGTGGAAAAGCCGGCGAAATCGCTATCCGGCGGCAATCAGCAAAAGGTACAGCTCGCGCGCGAACTGACCCGCCCCGCGGCCCGTCTGATCATCGCCGAACAGCCGTCGCAGGGAGTGGACATCGGTGCCATCGAATCGATCCACCGCACGCTGGTTGAGATGCGCGATGCCGGCCGCGGCGTCTTCGTCGTTTCGGCCGATCTCGACGAGATCATGTCGATCTCCGACCGCGTGCTTGTCATGTACCGCGGCCGGATCGTGGCCAACCTCCTCGCCGCCGAGACGGATACCGAAGAGGTAGGTCGTTACATGGGCGGGCTCGACGGCGAGCCGTTCGGGCCGTCGGCTGGCGACACAGGGAAAGGCTTGGCCGATGGCGCCTGAATCGACAGCGGAACCGCCCCGGAAATCGACGCTCGCGGCTGTGTTGGCGCCCGTCGTCCAGCCGTTGGTTGCCATTCTGATCGCGACCTGCGTCGGAGGTCTCCTCGTCCTGGCGCTCGGGCGCAATCCGTTCGAAGTCTACGGGATCCTGATTTCCGGCAGCGTCGTCGGCGTCCCCAACATCCTCGTCACCCTGCAGATGATGACGCCGCTGATCTTCACCGGTCTGGCCGTGGCGGTGTCGTTCCGCGCCGGGCTGTGGAACATCGGCGTGGAAGGCCAGATGCTGGTCGGAGCGCTGTTGTCCGGCATCGTCGGCTACGCGATCCACCTGCCCTGGTTCCTGCATATTCCGCTCGCCGTCCTGGCCGGGTTCGTCGGCGGCGCGCTTTGGGCTGCCATCCCGGCGCTGCTGCGGGTCTATCTCAACGTCAACGAACTCGTCGTCTGCCTGATGCTGAACCCGGTGGCGCTGTTGGTGACCGGGTTCTTCGCCTCGCACGTGCTGAAGGCGCCCGGCCCGACCAACAAGCTGCCGGATATCGACCCGAGCGCGGCTCTGCCCAATTTCTCCATCTACTCGCAGGTCAATGCCGGCCTGTTCCTCGCCTTGGCCTGCTGCATCGTGCTCGCGCTGGTCAATGCGCGGACGATCCGCGGCTTCGAATGGAAGCTGATGGGGCTCAATCCGCGTTTCGCCTATTACGGCGGCGTCGACGTGCCGCGTCGCGCCATAGGCGTCATGATGCTGGGCGGCGGCATCGCCGGCCTCGCCGGTGCCGAGCAGGTGCTCGGCCAGTACAGGGCGTTCTACGACAATTTTTCGCCCGGCTACGGCTTCGACGGCATCGCCGTCGCCATGCTCGCCAATTTCGACCCGATCGGCGTCATTCTCGCCGCGTTCCTGTTCGGCGCGCTGAACGGCGGCAGCGCCGTGCTGCAGATGATGACCGGCCTCAGCAAATATCTGGTGCAAGTGCTGCAGTTCATCACGGTCCTCGTGCTCGCGGCGCAGTTCTCGTGGAACTGGCTGAGGCGGCGTCCGGTCGCCGCGCTGGCGCAGGAGCCCGAGCGCTCCGCCGCGCCCGACTTGGCCCATCCGAGCGGGAGGCAAGCCTGACATGGATTTCGACATTCTCAATTCCGCCGTCCGCATCGCCACGCCGCTGATCTTCGCGGCAATGGGCGGCGTGGTGACCTACCAGGCCGGCATGCTCAACATCGCGCTCGATGGCTTTATGATCGTCGCGGCCTTCACCGCCATCGCCACGGCCTATCTGACCGGAAGCCTGACGATAGCGCTGATCGGCGCCATCGTGGCATCGGTGCTGCTGGCCGCGCTGATGGCGGTGTTCAACATCAGGCTCAGGGCGAACATCTTCATCGCCGGGACAGCGATCATTTTCCTCGGCAACAGCCTGACCGCGCTGCTTTTGAAGGGCGTGCTCGGGCAGGACGGCGTGTTTACCTCCGACCGGATCCCCAACTTTCCGGTGATCCGCGTTCCGGTCGTCGACGGCATTCCCGTGCTCGGCGCGCTCCTCAGCGGTCACACCATCCTGGTCTACGTCGCCTACCTCTCCGTGCCGCTGGTCGCCTGGAGCCTCTACCGTACCCGTTGGGGACTGCGGCTGCGCGTCGTCGGCGAAGCGCCGGAAGCCGCCGCAGCGGTCGGGATCGACGTCGACAAGATCAAGTTCCAGGCCATGCTGATCTCCGGCCTGTTCTGCGGCTTCGCCGGGGCCTATCTGTCGCTCGCCTACGTCACGCTGTTCGCCCGCGAAATGACCGCCGAACGCGGCCTCATCGCGCTCGCTGCGATCTTCTTTGCGCGCGGCAATCCCTATCGGACGGCGCTCGTCGCCGTGCTGTTCGGCGGCGCCACCGCCCTGTCGGTGCGGCTGCCGCAGGTGACGGGTCTGGCGCCGCAACTGCTGCAACTCATTCCGTATGTGGTGACCGTGCTCGCGCTCGTCATCGTCGGCTGGCGCACGACCCGGGCGCGCAACCGATACGGGGCGTGGCGGTTCGATCTGGGGTGATGACCGTGCAGGCTCTCGAGGGAGGTCGCCCGCAGGAAAACGCCCTGCTTCGGCGGTTTGCCAACGAGCAGGGCGCGTGCGCCGGGCGATACCTGTCGTCGTTCCGCCTAACTGGCGGCGCGACCCGCCAGGATCGCCGCACGATAGGCGACAAGACCGGCAGCGAGATCGAGCCGGGGTTTCCAGTCAAGTTCGCGCCCGATCCGCGTGATGTCGAAGGACGTCTGGATGTCCGGGACATCGTCCGCACCCGGCACCAGCCTGATGTCCGCGCCAGCAAGCGTGACGCGGGCGATGCCGGCGATCTCCGACATCGTCATCGCCTCGCCGCTGCCGACATTGTAGATCCGCGACGGCAGCTGCGGCGCCTCCAGCGCGACGATCATGGCGTCGGCGACGTCGGCGACATGCACATAGTGATAGACGAAATCCGGGTCGCACGGGATTTCAGTGGTCGTGCCGGTCTCGGCATTGCGGATCATCGAATTGAGGTGACAATTCGCACGGCGGTAGGGGCCGTAGACGCGACTGATCCTGAGGCTGACGCCATCGAGGCCATATTCGGCCGC
>JARLIU010000189.1 GCA_031291595.1 Ancalomicrobiaceae bacterium
GCGCGTTACGGACAGGATATGCCTGAAAACAGCTGGATGGAGCGCCTGCAGCCGGCGGTTCGAAGCGGAACTTTCTAGACGCGGAGGCGCTTGCGCACGGCATACCACACCGCTTCGGCAACCGTCTCGACGTCCTGCGCCGCATCGATGACGGCAAAGCGGTTCGGCTCGGCCCGGGCCAGCGCTAGGAACCCGTCGCGGCGGCGCTCGTGCAGGTCAATGCCGTCCTTCTCGAAGCGGTCGGCGGTCAGCATGCCGCGGCGCGCCGACGCCCGGCCCAGTCCTTCGGCGGCGGGGATGTCGAGGAGGAGGGTCAGGTCGGGCAGGATCTCGCCGACGCTCACCGCCTCGAGCGCAGCAATCAGACGCGGCGGCACGGCGCCGGTGACGCCCTGGTAGACGCGGGTGGAATCGATGAAGCGGTCGCAGATCACCCATTGGCCGGCGGCAACCGCCGGCCGGATCAGCCGATCGACGTGATCGGCGCGGGCGGCGGCAAACAGGATCGCTTCGGCATCGGGCCCGAGCGTCTCGGCGGCGCCGGACAAGAGCACATGCCGCAACGCCTCGGCACCGGGCGAGCCGCCGGGCTCGCGCGTGGTGACGACCGTCACGCCGTACTGGCGCAGTCGGTCAGCCAGACGCGCCACTTGCGTCGACTTGCCGGCGCCTTCGCCGCCCTCGAAGGTGAGGAACCGGCCGCGCCGTCTGCCGTCACCGGCCTTCTCCGTCTCAGGCATGTCACCTCAGCCCGACCGAGCCGCGGATCCACCCCGTCACCAACTCGCTGACGGCATCGAGCGCGCGCTGATGCAACTTGCCGACGGGCACGTCGGCGCCGGTGTAGAGCGGCGTTTCCTGGATGACCGAATCGCCTCTGAGCACCTGCAGTTTGCCGACCTGCCGGCCCTTCTCGACCGGGGCCTGCAGCGGACCGGTATAGACCACGCGGGCGCGCAGGTTTTCGCGATGGCCGCGCGCGACGAGGACGTCGATCGGCTTCTGCGTGACGAGCGGCACGCTGCCGCTGGAGCCGCCGAAGACGCTCGCATCGCCGGGGCTTTCGCCCTCCTTGTAGAGCGGGATCTGCTCGAAGGTCTTGAAGCCCCATTCCATCAGCTTCTTCGCTTCTTCGGCCCGCTCCTTCTCGGTCTTGAACCCGCTCATGACGAGGATCAGGCGCTGGCCGTTCTGCACCGCCGAGCCGCAGATATTGTAGCCGGATTCCTTGATGTAGCCGGTCTTGATGCCGTCGGCGCCGATGTTGGCGGCAATGAGCGGGTCTCGGTTCAGCTGCCGGATCGGCCTCGACGACACCGTGTTGGTGTATTCCCGCAGCGAGAAGAACTTGTAGATATCGGGGTGGTCGACGATCAGATGGCGTGCGAGCCGGTCGAGATCGCGCGCCGTGGTGTGATTGTCGGGATCGGGCAGGCCGGTCGGATTGTTGAAATGCGATGCCGTCATGCCAAGTTCGGCGGCACGCTTGTTCATCATCTGGGCGAAGGCCTGCTCCGACCCGGCGATGCCCTCGGCGAGCGCGATAGCGCCATCGTTGGCCGACACCACCATGACACCCTGCAACAGGTCGACGACTTTCAGGTGCGAATTGATCTCGGCGAACATGGTCGAGGTGTGCGACGGCGCGCCGCCGGTGCGCCAGGCATGTTCCGAGATCTGGTATTCCTGGTCGAGCGACAGCTTGCCGTCCTTCAGCATCTCGGCGACGACGGCTACCGTCATCATCTTGGTGAGGCTCGCCGGGTAGAATAGTTGGTCGGGGTTCTTTTCGTACAGAACCGTGCCGGAGTCGAAATCGGTCAGCAGCGCCGTCACGGCGGTGGTGTCGAAGCCTTGCGGGTTCTTGTCCTTGGCTTCGGGCTTGCCCTTTTCGGAGCGGCGTGGCGGTTCAGGCTTGGCGGCTGCAGGGCTCGTCCCCAGCGCCATGCCGGCCACCAGGCCACCGAGCCCGACCACCATCGACCGGCGGTCGAGCGATACGGCGTCCGGCAGGGCGTCGAGCACGCTTCGCCGGCTCATCACTTCGGGCGCTCTCCGCGGAACTCCGGTCAAGATCGTCTCCTAGCCGCGACCTTATCGTTTAGATCAAAGCAGTCTGACCGACACGGTCGTGCGATACCATTGACTCCGGAGCATTCTTCCGGCGCTCAGATGAGACCATCCGATCAGGAAATGCTCCAGGCGTGGCAAACCGCGCGAGTCGCCAGCCTCCGGTGCCGATGACGATAGTCGGTCGACCCGGACAGGGGCAACGTCGGAATTGCAGCGACACCCTCGCGTACATTTCGGCAAATAGGCGGCGGACAAGGCAATTCTGCGACGGAGCCAGACGGCTGCATCGTCTTTTGCACACAATTGCGCGATGCGTCGGCAGCGGACGACCTGGGTCGATACGGAACCGACGGCTGAAACGTGCGGAGTCTCCACTCGGGCTGTAACGACGCGCCGGGCGGGGCCGGGCAGGGGGCTGGAACGCGCATCCGCCACCCATCAGCGCAGGCTCAGTCGATGATTGCCGCGTCGCGGATGCCCATGCGGTTGGCGGCGTTGACGACTTCGCCCGTCAGCGTGCCAGCCGGCACGGAGAGGCGGACGAGGGTCAGCGATTCGCCCAGGGCGCCGCGGATCCTGGAGGTCTCGATCTGCCCGAACGGCCGCATCAGGTCGGCGACGCGGGCGGCATTGGCCGGCTGGGCATAAGCGCCGAGGTCGACGTGCGCGGTCTTTGTGGTCGAGGCGGTAATCAGCTGCTCGATGGCGTCGGCTGCGGGCGTAGAGGTCGTCTCGGCAAAGGCAGGCGGGTCGAACTTTTGCCGGTAGACGCTGCCGTTCGGGCCGTAGCGCGACGGCGCGACGGCAGCCGGAGCCGGGCGCGGTGTCGGACCGAGTTCCATCGGACCACCCGGCTCATCGGGAAGCGCCTCGATGATGCCCTCGACGGAATTGGATGTCGGCTTGCGCGTGGAGGGATTGATGCCGCCGGGGCCGACCTGCCAGCCAAGCGCGGCGGGCGAGGGCGCGGCCGGGCTGCTCGGCCTGTGCTGCTGGGCGGGCCTCGGCTCGGGCGGCAGGGCGGCGACGATGGCGCGGTCGGGAGCTTGTTCGCGCGCCGTCGGCCGTGGCTGCGGCAGGTAGCCGGCCCGTAGCGCCGGAGCCGGGGTGGGTGCGGCCGAGGCGAGCACGACGGGTTTCGGCTGGGTCGGTACCGGCTTCGACGGCGTCGACAGCGCGGCGAGCATGTTCTGCGCCGCGAGCGTGGCCATGCGGCCGTCGGAGGGCGTGCGGTCGTTCTGGGCGATCAGCACCTTGTCCTGCGCCCGATTCGGTATCGAATTCTTGAGCGAGGCGACCAGCATGCGCTGATCCGACCCTTCGACCGGCGCGCGCGAGACGTATTGCACCCGCACGTGGGTGAGGCCGCGCATCTTGAAGCCCAACAGTTCGGCGGTGCGCTCGGAGACGTCGATCATGCGGTCGCCGACGTAGGGGCCGCGATCGTTGACCCGCACCAGGATCGACTTGCCGTTCTCGAGGTTGGTGACGCGCGCATAGGATGGAATCGGCAAGGTCTTGTGCGCCGCCGAGATCGAATCCTTGTCGTAGACCTCGCCGTTGGCGGTCTCGCGGCCATGGAAGTCGATGCCGTACCAGGAGGCGAGGCCGCTCTTGTCGTAACTCTCGTCCTCTTGCGGGAAATACATGTGGCCGGCGACCATGTACGGCTTGCCGACCTGATAGCGGCCACCGCCGGGGGGCACGGGATCGCCGTCGGCAATCTTCTTCTTCGGCGCTTCGACGCCCCAGATGGAATCGATCTTGCCGTGCTTCGACTGTTTGGTGTCCGGGGTGTGGGCGCAGCCAGCCATGGCCAGCGCGCCGACGACGAGGATCGGCCAAGGACCAAGCCGCCGTACCGCGTACAGGCAACGAAGTCCCGCAAGGCCGCCAATACCGTTCGCCATTCACCCACCCGTCGGCGCTCCCCGATCGTATCGGGCGCCGGCGCCGCTCGCAGCGCCGTCCGCTTGCGGCGACACCCCGAACGCAAAACCAGTGGGATGCCTTCATCGATCGTGTCCACGGCAGACGTGGATGTCGATCGGCCGAGCGAAGCGTTTCCAAACAGATTTGTCGCGAACTCGTTAACCCCCGGTTAAGGCCGATGGGCGGGACCCGAAAACGGTTTGCGGGGCGGTGATTTCGTCGGTGGGGCAGGGGGGGAGTCGCTTCGGCCATCAAATGGCGGCAGACCAATCACTCCCGGGGCGCCGATTCACGCCGCGGGGGACGAGGCATGCAGTCGCGCGACGCCGGTCGCGCGCGTCGATCGGCGTTGCCGCGACCGAAGCCGTCGGAGGCACGCCGTTGCCGGACTCAGGCGCCCGGCATCGGATCGGCGCCGATGGCGGGACCTTCGGCTTGGCCGGTGTCCTCGGGCACGCCATGTGCCACCAGTTGCCGCAGCACCATGTCCGGGGCGACGAGGCACGACTGGCGGATGACCTGCTTGTCGAGACGCAGCACCAAATCGTGGAAGTGGCCGGGCTGGTCGGTCGGCGGCGGGCTGAGCGCAAACGACGTCAGGCCGGCATAGGGGACGAACAGGACGGACGCGGCATAGCGCGTCTCCCAGAACCGCCTGGTCGGCTTGTCGCGGTTGACGATGATGAGCTCGTCCGGCGCATCGAGCATCATCACACCGGTCGTAAGGCGCCGGCGGTTGCGCTCGTCGCGGCACCAGCGGTCGCGCGGTTCGAAATGGATCGGCACGACCGGGCGCGGTCCGTTGCGGCGATTGTCGGCCAGTTCGTAGCGGAAAAAATGGTCGTTGACGGTGACGACGTCAGGTCCGGTGCCGGACTGCGCATCGGACGGGCGCTGCCAGCGCGAGCGCACGAACAGCGTCACCTTATCCATCAGGTCGGAGGAGACGGTATTGTAGTCGAGGGTGAACGACGTACCGTCGTGCAGGAAAAGCGTCCAGCGGCTGATGAGCAGATTGGTGTAGCTCTTGACCGCGGCTATCTGGTCCCAGCTGAGCGTCTGGGTGGTGACGGCGTCGGGCTCGGCCCGCATCAGGCTGACGCCTGCATCGCCGACGGCGAGTACGGTCGAATAGAAGTCCATGCCTGGGTGGGCTTCGCGCCGCTCGATGTCGCGCGGCACCTTCAGCAGGAAGCGGGCGTCGCGGTGTTCGGCATAATTGGCGCGAAAGCGCCTCGGCACGTCGCGCTCGCTCTTGATGTCGTAAATCCAGGGACCGAACGCGTCGTATTCGCGCCGGTCGTCTTCGCTCGCCGTCCAGTACCAGTCATGGTGCTCGATTTGACGTCTTTGCCCCCACGCCATGGTCGTCCTCCCATTTTTTCAGGTAGTTGGTGATGCGGTCGACTCCGTCGGCGGCGGCCGCGAGCTCGTCTGCCGGCATCGCTGCGAACAGCGTGGCAAAGGCTCTGCGGCGCTGCAGCTCGAGGTGATCGACGAAGGCCTGTCCGTCGGACGTCAGCGCCACGCGATAGCTGCGCTCGTCGCCCGGGATGTCGCGCCTGTCGATGAGCCCGAGGTTCCTCAGCCGCTTGAGCACGGAGGTCAGGCTGCCTTTCTCGATCGACAGGCCTCGGCTCAAATCGCTCGGTCGCATCTGCCCGACAACATGCAGCGCCATGGCGACGATGACCTCGTAGTCCGAAAACTTGCGGCCGCGGTACTCGGTGCGGTGCAGGATCGGATTTATATGCACGAAGAAGTACCGCATGAAGGCGGCGATACTGCGGTCGAGCGCTGCGGGGGAGGATGAGTCTGTCATCTGGGTCGTTGGAATTCCGATTGTAAGATTTCAAACATTCTAATGCCGTGCCGGGCAACAGGCAAGCGCCGGCGGGCATGTTCGGCGCGTTGCAATTGGGCGCACGAATCGGCTCGAGGCCGAGAGGGCGGACGGGGTACCGGGTTGGCGCCGGGCGGGCGACAGGGTTGGCTGTTTCGATGCAGGTGGGCGCTGCGCGTGGCGGAGGCGCAGAAGACGGCCGACGGCCGGGAGTCTTTTCGGCGGTTTGCCTTGGCGAAATACTGCAATCGGAGAGAGAAAATTGCGTCACCTTTGCCCTGGCGACGGCAACAAATGTTCGTCGTCTGATGCACGCAGGGCATGCCCATAAAGGCCATCCGGGATGTTGCGTATGCACGCTGTCGACCGGCCAAAACCGCGGATTCCTGCCGTGGGCAGCGCAGCATAGACGTTGCGTCGCAATAACGAATTTGAGTTGCGTACATCAGAATTTTGATGCATCAATCCTTCGGCACGAGCGCCCCGGTCTGGTGACGGATTTGTCCGCCGCAGGATCGGCACGCCGTAGGCGTTATCGCGCCCATAATTCCGGACCGACTTAAGTTTCGGATCGAACAACCGCTCACAGGGCGGTAAAGCTCTCCCCCGGGAGGGCGCATCAGGAGGAATGACGATGAAACTTCTCAGTATTCTGGCTGGTTCCCTCACCGCGATGGTTCTGTCGATGCCGGCGATGGCGAGCCCGGCCAAGCCCGTGATCGGTTTCTCG
Organism: Ancalomicrobiaceae bacterium; assembly: GCA_031291595.1. Classification (GTDB taxonomy): domain Bacteria; phylum Pseudomonadota; class Alphaproteobacteria; order Rhizobiales; family Ancalomicrobiaceae; genus CAIYYN01. Next base: position 6,579 of record JARLIU010000189.1, read on the forward strand.
ATCGATGACCTGCGCGTCGAGCGTTGGGCCCGTGACCGTGACTATTTCATCGCCGCCGCGAAGGACCTCGGCGCCGAAGTCGTCGTGACCTCGGCCGACGCCAACGAGCAGAAGCAGGTCAACCAAGTCGAGAACATGATCGCGCAGAAGGTCGACGCGATCGTCATCGTGCCGATGAACTCCAAGGTGTTCGGCGAGGTGATCGACGAAGCCCACAAGGCCGGCATCAAGATCCTGTCCTATGACCGCCTGATCCTCAACGCGAATGAAGATGCCTACATCTCGTTCGACAACGAGCGCGTCGGCTTCCTGCAGGCCGAGGCCGTGTTGAAGGCGAAGCCGGAAGGCCGCTACTACATGCTCGGCGGTTCGCCGACCGACAACAATGCCAAGCTGCTGCGCGAAGGCCAGATGAAGGCCCTGAAGGCCGCCATCGACTCCAAGAAGATCACGATCGTCGGCTCGCAGTGGGTCCCGGAGTGGAGCCCGACCACGGCGCTGTCGATCATGGAAAATGCTCTGACGGCTAACCAGAACAACATCGACGCGGTCGTCGCCTCCAATGACGGCACCGCCGGCGGCGCCATCCAGGCTCTCGCCGCCCAGGGTCTTGCCGGTAAGGTTCCGATCTCGGGCCAGGACGCCGACCTCGCCGCCATCAAGCGCGTCATCGCCGGCACCCAGACCGTGACCGTCTACAAGCCGCTGAAGCTGATCGCCACCGAGGCCGCCAAGCTCACCGTCAAGCTCGTCAAGGGCGAGAAGGTCGACTTCAACGCCTCGCTGGACAACGGCACCAAGAACAAGATCCCGTCGGTCCTCCTGACCCCGACCGCGCTCACCAAGGCGAACGTCGACATGGTCATCAAGGACAACTTCTACACCAAGGAACAGGTCGAGGGTAAGTGATCCTCGATTAGGATCCGGGGCGCGTTAAGCGCCCCGGACGTCTTTCCGGGGCGAAGGTTTTCGCCGCCAGGCCCGGCAGGCCCGAACATCGGGTCGGCCGACGCTGGGTTGCTCCGGCAAGCTGGCGGCATGATCGCATCAGGCCGGCCCGACCGCTCGACTGGTCGCCAAGCCGCCTCCTGTCGGAGGCCTTGGATGCCTCCGAGGGATGCCGTCGGCTCCCCACCCTCCGCCCCCCGGGCGCTTTTTCCCGCGAAAACCAGTGGAAAGCGACCGGCCGGTGGCGCAAGTCCCGATCGCTGGACGACGGCGCGTCCTCGGATTGAGATATGCTGGCGAGGGTCAGACAACCGAATTCGGTCCGGCTCGCTCGGTCCAACAAGAAGTGAGGCTTCCATGTCCGAATACCTCCTGGAGATGCGTGGCATCACCAAGGAATTCAACGGCGTCAAAGCCATCGAGAACATCGACCTGAAGGTGAAGCCGGGCGAATGCGTCGGCCTCTGCGGGGAGAACGGGGCCGGCAAGTCGACGCTGATGAAGGTGCTGTCGGCGGTCTACCCGTACGGCACCTGGGAAGGTTCGATCGTGTGGGAGGGCAATGAGCTCAAGGCCCGCTCGATCCGCGAGACCGAGGAAGCCGGCATCGTCATCATCCATCAGGAGTTGATGATGGTGCCGCACCTGTCGGTGGCCGAGAATATCTTTCTCGGCTCGGAATTGACCAACGGGATGGGCTTTGTCGACTACGACCTGATGAACGCCAAGGCGACGGCATTGATGAATCGGCTGAAGATGCCGGACATCAACGTCGCGTTACCGGTGCTCGCCTACGGTGGCGGCAAGCAGCAGCTGATCGAAATCGCCAAGGCGCTCAACAAGAACGCCAAGCTCTTGATCCTCGACGAGCCGACGTCGGCGTTGACCGGCACCGAGACCGAGACGCTCTTGGAACTCATCAAGGAATTCAAGGCGCACGGCATGGCCTGCGTCTACATCTCGCACAAGCTCGACGAAGTGGCCGCGATCGCCGACACGGTGACCGTCATCCGTGACGGCACGCACGTCGGGACCCATCCGATGGCCGAACTCGACACCAACAAGATCATCACCATGATGGTCGGCCGCGAGATGAAGAACCTGTTCCCGCGCGAGGAGCACGAAGTCGGAGAGGTGATCTTCGAGGCGAAGAACATCACCTGCTGGGACACCACCAACCCCGACCGCAAGGTGGTCGACGACGTCTCCTTCCAGCTGAGGGCCGGCGAGATCCTCGGCGTCGCCGGTCTGGTCGGAGCCGGCCGCACCGAGCTTGCCTGCAAGCTGTTCGGCTACTGGAAGGGCGATCAGCAGGGGAAGATCTTCCTCAACGGCAAGGAGATCCAGGTCCGGAACCCGGCCGATGCGGTCAGACAGGGCATCAGCATGGTGCCGGAGGACCGCAAGCGCCACGGCATCATCCCGTTGATGGGCGTGGGCCAGAACATCACCATGTCGGTCTTGGGCCGCTTCGCCCACAATCAGCTGATCGATGCGGAAAGCGAGATGGCGGCGATCCAGCACGAGATTGCGCGCATGCAGGTCAAGACGGCCAGCCCGATGTTGCCGATCGCCAGCCTGTCGGGTGGCAATCAGCAGAAAGCGGTGGTGGCGAAGATGCTGCTGCCCGATCCGAAGGTGCTCATTCTCGACGAGCCGACCCGCGGCGTCGACGTCGGCGCCAAATACGAGATCTACAAGCTGATCTTCGAATTGGCCAAGCAGGGTGTGGCCATTCTGATGATCTCGTCCGAATTGCCGGAGGTCCTCGGCATCTCCGACCGCGTCCTGGTGATCGGCGAAGGCCAGCTCAGGGGCGACTTCGTCAATGTCGGCCTCAGCCAGGAGAAAGTTCTCGCCGCCGCCATCGGCAAACCGGAAACCGCTGCCGCCTGAGCGCGACAAACTCGAATGGGTAGAGCAAACATGCAACTCACCAAGAAAGACTTCCGGCGCCTGCTCTCCGAGTACAAGATCGTCGCGCTGCTTCTCGTCATCGCGGTCATCTGGGCGTTCTTCGGATACTTGAATATCGAGTTCCTCTCGGCACGCAACTTTTCCAATCTTCTCCGCCAGATGGCGATCACCGGCATGCTGGCGAGCGCCATGGTGTTCGTGATTGTCGCCGGCGAGATCGATCTGTCGGTCGGCTCGCTATTGGGCCTGCTCGGCGGCATCGCAGCCGTGCTGGACGTGAGCTGGGGCTGGCCGCTGTACGCCACGATCCCCGTCGTCATCATGCTCGGCATCGCCGCCGGCATGATGGTCGGCTGGCTGACGGCCTATGTCGGCATCCCGTCCTTCATCGTGACGCTCGGCGGTATGTTGGCGTTTCGCGGTGCGGTTCTCGGCATCACCGGCGGCATCACCATCGCTCCGGCCTCGGACGAGTTGAAGTTCGTCGGCCAGGGCTATCTGCCGGAAGGAATCGGCGATGTGTTCGCCGTGGCGCTGTTCGCCGTGCTTGTGGTGCTGGCCTTGCGGACCCGGTCCGGGCGCGTCAAGCATGCGCTCCCGGTTCCCTCGATGGGCTTCGAGATCGGCAAGCTCGCCGTCATCGCGGCGGTAATCATCGGTTTCGTCCTGACGCTGAATTCCTATCAGGGCGTGCCGGTGCCGGTGCTGATCCTGTTGTTCATTCTCGGCATCTTCACCGTGGTCGGCAATTCGACGGTGTTCGGCCGCCGCATCTACGCGGTCGGCTCCAATCTCGAAGCGACGCGGCTGTCGGGCGTCAACGTCAACTTCGTCAAGCTGATGGTGTTCGGCCTGATGGGCCTGATGTGCGCCTTCGCCGGCCTGACCACCACCGCGCGGCTGGCCGCCGGTACGCCGTCCGCCGGCTTCGGCAGCGAACTCGACGCCATCGCGTCCTGCTTCATCGGCGGCACGTCGATGCGCGGCGGCATCGGTTCGGTGATCGGCGCGCTCGTCGGCGCCATCATCATGGCGAGCCTCGACAACGGCATGTCGATGCTGGGCATTGATACCTTCTGGCAGCAGATCACCAAGGGCATCATTCTGGTGGCGGCCGTATGGCTCGACATCGCTTCGTCCGGCAGTCAGCGCTGACGAATTCGACGCATTTTTCCAAGGCGAAAGCCTCATCTTCAAAGCTCCGGCGGTTTGTGCCGGGGCTTTTTCTTTGGCCTTGATCGATTGGCGGACGCCGCATCCCTCCTGCGACGTCATCTCCCAGGTCGCTTCGCTTTCGGCCTGTAGTGACGGATATCGATCGAGCGGCGGCATCGGACCGCACCGAGGCAGGATCGCTTGCAAACGCGAAACGCGCCCGGCATCACTGCCGAGCGCGTTGCATTTGGTGCCGTGGCGGTCGGCAGGGGCCATCGACCCCTGCCCAATCCGGGCGAGCGTTCAGAGGCTGCGGGCCACCAGCGTCTCAATGTATTCCTGGCGGCCGGAGCGCGGCTTCGGCGACAGGTCGGCGGCGATCGCCCGGTCGGCGACCTCGGCAAGCGTGCGCTTGCCGGCGAGAATGGCTTGGCTCTCGGCGCTGTCCCAACCGGCGTAGCGGTCGTTGACGATCTTGGTCAAGACGCCGTCGTTCAACAGCTTCTCGGCATTCACCAGCGCGCGGGCGGCGATGTCGATCGAGCCGACGTGCGCCTGCACCAGATCGATCGGGTCGATCGACTGGCGGCGGATCTTGGCATCGAAGTTGAAGCCACCGGTCGAGAAGCCGCCGTGCTTGAGCATCTCGTGCAGAACCAACGTCAGCTCGCCGGCATCCATGGCGAACTGGTCGGTGTCCCAGCCGAGGAGCGCGTCGCCGCGATTGAGGTCGACCGAGCCGAAGATGCCGAGCGCATAGGCGAGCGCGATCTCGTGCTCGAACGAATGGCCGGCGAGGATGGCGTGGTTCTGTTCGATGTTGACCTTGACGTCGTCGGTGAGGCCCCACTTTTCGAGGAAGCCGAAAACCGTGGCGACGTCATAGTCGTACTGGTGCTTGGAGGGCTCGCGCGGCTTCGGCTCGATGAGGATCGGGCCCTTGAAGCCGATCTTGTGCTTGTGCTCGACCACCATCGACAGGAAGCGGCCCATCTGCTGGTACTCGCGGCCGATGTCGGTGTTGAGGATGGTCTCGTAGCCTTCGCGGCCGCCCCACAGCACGTAGTTCTGTCCGCCCAGGCGATGGGTGGCCTCCAGGCAGGCACGCACGGTCGCCGCGGAAAAGGCGAAGACGTCCGGATCCGGATTGGTCGCGGCGCCGGCCATGAAGCGGCGATGCGAGAACAGATTGGCGGTACCCCACAAGAGCTTGGCCTTGGCGGTCGACTGCTTGGCTTCGATCACGTCGAGGATGGCGGCGAAGTTCGACAGGTGCTCGTTGATGGTCTCGCCCACCGGCGCCACGTCGGCGTCATGGAAGGTGTAGAACGGCACGTCGAGGAGCTTGAACAGATCGAAGGCGACGTCGGCCTTGGCCTTGGCCATGGCCATCGGATCGGAGCCGTGCATCCACGGCCGCAGGAAGGTCTCGCCGCCGAAGGGGTCGCCGCCCGGCCAGGAGAAGGAATGCCAGTAGCATACGGCGAAGCGCAGGTGGTCTTCCATGCTGCGGCCGGCGACGATGCGGTTCTTGTCGTAATAGTGGTAGGCGAGCGGGTTGGTGCTCGACGGACCCTCGTATTTGATCGGGTCGGTCAGGCCAAAATAGCTTGGCACGGGGGCGTTCATTGGCTGATCTCCTTTGCGAAGGGCGAGAGGCGGCGCCAGACGGCGTGGCTCTCACTGAATGAAGCGGCGCGGGCCGCGTCGGGTATGAAGGTTTCGAGCCGGCGGGCGCGATGGCAGACCGCGGCCGGCGCTTCGCCGGTGGCGGCCAGGCGGCCGAGCCGTGCCGCGCCCAAGGCGGCCCCAACCGTGCCTTCCTCGACCCGGTGGACCGGAATCTCGAGCATGTCGGCGATGATCTGCGCCCACAGCCGGGAGCGCGAGCCGCCGCCGACGAGGTCGATCTCCTTGACCGTGGTGCCCGCCACCGCGAGTGCGTCGCGGTTGTCGCGCACGGCATGGGCGACGCCTTCCAGCACGGCGCGGGTCAGATCGGCACGGCTCGAGCCGGCGCTGAGGCCGGCAAAGACGCCGCGCAGCGACGGATCGTTGGCCGGCGTGCGCTCGCCCGACAGATAGGGCAGGAACAGCACCTTGGAAGCGCCCTGCGGCGTCTCGCCGAGTTCGGCCATCAGGTCCTGCTCGGACATGCCGGTCACCTGCGCCCACCAGGCCAGCGAGGCGGCGGCGGCAAGCATCACGCCCATCTGATGCCAGGTCGCCGGCACGCAGTGGGCGAACGCATGCACGGCGGAGGCGGGGTTCGGGGCGAAGCGGTCGGTGGTGACCCACAGCACGCCGGAGGTGCCGAGCGACAGGAAGGAATCGCCGGGTGCGATGGCGCCGAGGCCGACGGCGGTCGCGGCATTGTCGCCGGCGCCACCCGCCACGACGGCCGGCTGCTTCAGGCCCCAGCGGGCCGTCAGCTCGGCGCTCAGCATGCCCGAGGGCTCGGAGCCTTCGACCAGGCGCGGCATCTGGTCGCGCGTCAGGCCAGTGGCGGCGAGCGCGGCGTCGGACCAGTCGCGCTTGGCGGGGTCGAGCCACAGCGTGCCGGACGCGTCCGACATGTCCTCGGCAAACTCGCCGGTCAGCCGGTAGCGGACATAGGCCTTGGGGAGGAGCACCTTGGCAACCTTGGCGAAGATCTCCGGCTCGTGCTTTGCCACCCACATCAGCTTCGGGGCGGTGAAGCCGGGGAAGGCGAGATTACCGGTGACCTGATGCAGCGCCGGGAATTTGGCTTCGAGTTCGCGGCATTCGTCGCCGGAACGGCCGTCGTTCCACAGGATGCACGGGCGCAGTACCGCGCCATCCTTGTCGAGCAGGGTCGCGCCATGCATGTGGCCGGACAGGCCGATGCCGGTGATGGCAGCGACGGCGTCCGGGTGCGACAAGGCCAGCTCATCGACGGCGGCGAGGGTGGCGGTCCACCAGTCGCCGGCGTTCTGTTCGGACCAATTGGGGTGCGGGCGCGAAACCGTCAGGCCCTCGCTGGCGACCGCGACGATGTGGTCGTCAGCGTCGAGGAGGACCGCCTTGACGGAGGACGTACCTACGTCGAGACCGAGATACATGTTGCGTTTCCTTTTATTCTAAACATGTTAGGGCAGATTGTCGCGAATGACGATGTCGATGCCGATTTGCTCCTGCTCGGCGATGATCGGCTCGTTGCGGCTGAGCGCCAGCAGCACGCGGGCGGCCGATCGGGCCTCGTGGCCGGGGCTTTGCGACAGCACAGCGTCCATGACGCCCACCATCAGGAAGCGCCGCGTTTGCGGCGTCACGTCATGGCCGATGAAAACAACGTCGCGGGCGCGACCGGCCTCGATCAGCGCATTGCCGATGCCGGTGGTACCGGCACCGATGTTGTAGATGGCGACGAGATCGGGGTACTCGGTGAGCAGCCGGTTGACGAGCGCGCTGTTGTGGGCATCGTCGTCGCGACCTTCGACCGGCGCCAGCAGCGTGAGACCCGAATATTCCGAGGAGATGACCTGCTGCACGCCGAACAGGCGCTCGGCGTGGTCGCGCAACAGCAACGAGCCGGCGATGACGGCGACCTTGCCGGTGCGGTTGCCGAGAAAGCGGCCGATCAGCGTGCCGGCGGTGCGGCCGGCAGCGATATTGTCGACGCCGACGTAATGGGCGCGGCGCGACGACGGCACGTCGGAGACGAGGGTAACGACGACGGTGCCGGCCTCGACCAGTTCGTCGATGGCGACGCGCACGCGCGGATGGTCGAGGGCGACGACCGCAATCCCATCGTAGCGCGGCCCGAAGTCTTCGAGCGTCGAGGCCAGCGCCTCGGCATCGAATACGTCGGTCTCAATCACGTCGATGAGCGCACGTCGCGCCGCCAGATAGCTGCGGATGGTCGACAGCTGCGCCACGATGTCGGCCATGAACAAGTTGAGAGTCTTCGGCATGACGAAGCAGAAGCGCTGCCGGCGTCCGCGCGCCAGTTCGGCGGCGGCGGCATGCGGCTGAAAGCCCAGCCGTTCGATCGTGTCCTTCACGCGCCGCACCGTCGCGTCACGCACGCCGGGGCGGCCGTGCAGAACGCGATCGACCGTCGCCGTCGAGACACCAGCCTCGCGTGCGACGTCCTTGAGCTTCACAATACCGGCATCGGGCAACAGGCGCATGGCTGATTGATTACGCAAAAAAATGATGTACGCAACTCAATTCGATGCTGCATTGCGCAATAGCCCGAAAACGATTTCGCGCGGCAGATTTTCCGCTGAGTGGGGCGAAACGCGAACGCGTTTGTCGGAAAAATTGCGTATTTCGATGATAGGCCGGGCCAGCGTCATGTGCGGTTTGCGGTCGCCACCACTGAGGGAGTGTGGTCCCTCGTGATCTCACGCACGGATACGGGATTAAATGCCGGAGCGGCTTTGCCGGTCTCGCAATTGCCGGATCGGACAGCGCGCGTACCCGGCTGTCCGGCGGCGAGCGGCTCAGGATCGACACCCGTCGGCATGGGACGCACGCACGGGACCGCCGCTGGCGCCGGACCCGGCGTGCCGGTCGTCCGTCAGGGATTTTCCCTCCAGCCCCAGCTGTCGGCGAGGGCCAGGCAGACGGCTGCCGGTTCGACCGAACCGACCGTGGTGATCGAGCGGACGCTTGCCGCCGCCGAGGCGTGGGCGAGCGCCAGGGCATGGTCGAGGTCATGTCCCAGATGCAGCGAGTAGAGGATGCCGGCCGCGAAGGCGTCGCCGGCGCCGTTGGTGCCGACGATCGCCTGCGGCGGGATGGCGACGGAGCCTTTCGCGGCGCGACGCCCGTCGCGCGTCACGACCAGCGCGCCTTTGGGGAAATGCGCCACGGCCAGCTCCAGCGAGCCGAGGGTGAGGACGGCGTCGAGTGCGCGCCAGCAGGCGGCCACGTCGGTGTTGCCTTCGACGACGGTGCGAATGCCGGCGAGTGCGCCAATCTCGCGATCGTTGACGACGAGGAAGTCGAGATGCGCCAGGCAGGGACCGACGATGGCCTTCAGCCGGGTTTCTTCGACCGCAGCCAATTCGAGATTGCGCTTCAGGCCGGCGCGGCCGGCGGCCTTCAGCACCGCGACCCAGCCGCTCGGCTCGCCGTGCCACGGCGCATCGAGCGTGCGGTGCAGGCCGGGCAGGCCAACATGGAAGAAACGCGCCGGCAGATCGTCAAAGACGAAGTCGTCGGGCGTCATCAGCGCATGCACCGCCTGCGAATGAAAGAAGGTGCGCCGCCCGGTGGCAATCGACGACATGGCGTAGGTGGAGGAGGTCTCCGCGCCTTGACGGAAGATCAGCCGGCGGGTGTCGATGCCCTCGGCCTCGACGGTGCGGGCGAGGAAGCGGCCGTCGGCATCGTCGCCGACGACTCCCATGGCATAGATCGGCGCCGGCAGGCCCAAACGGGCCAGATCGACGCTCATGTTGAAGCCGGGGCCGCCGCCTTCCGGCCGGTGGTCGCGCACTTCGGCGAGGGTCTCTTCCTCGGGCCAATAGTCGATGGCGAGATTGTGGTCGACGAGCCAAGAGCCGGCAGAAATCACGCCAGACCTGCCGACAGTGCTTGGCCCCGACCTGCCGGAGGCGGCGCCAGGGCGGCCGCCGGCATCGGTCATGGTCATAGCAGTGCCTCGTCGCGCAGCAGGGGATCGGTGACGAGGACATCGGCCTCGAACGGCCGGTCGGGCTCGATGGCATGGCTGACGAGGTGGTCGTGATAGGCGCGGACCGCCTCGCGCGGCGTGATCGCCCCTTCGACGACGGCGCGCAGCAGCCGCAGCAGTTCGACCGGGCTCTCGGCGAAATTGATCTTGCGGCCGAACAGCGCGACGCGGGCGCCGTGGCGGGAGGACTGGGCAATCAGCTCGAACGTGTCGCGGGTGGTGCCGCGCGCGCCGCCCAGAATGCCGACGATGAGGCCGGTCGGATCGAAGGAGGCCAGTTCCTCCATCGCCTCGGCGCCGTTGTAGGCGATCTTCAGGAACAGCGGCCGATCGGCCGAGGTGACGCCGGCCAGCGCGCGGACGATGCAATCGTTGACGTAGGCGCCCATGCCGCTGGCGGGGATCGCCTTGGCCAGACCCGGGGCCGGATTGAACACCTCGAGGAAGTGCCGCATGCCCTGGCTCGAGGCCTCGTTGCGGAAGGCGGTATAGGCGTTCAAGGAGTCGAGGTCGCGCTCGAGATTGTCGGAGAAGGTCACGGAATAGAGGCCGAGGTCGGCGAACGGCTTGACCCGATCGATGCGGGCGGTGCGGAATGGCCGCGACATTTCCGTCGTGTAGGAGGCGCCGCGCATGTTCCAGATGTCGGTGGTGTCGTTCAGGCGCGCGGCTGGCGTGACGGGCGAGCCGTCGAACAGGCCTTCGGCGGCAAATGTCTCGGCGGCGGAAGCGGAGGTGAGCAGAATGTCGATGAATCCCGATCGGGTCGTCTCGCGCATCGCCTCGAGATAGTCAGCCTTGGTCTTCAGGCGGCCCGAGCTGCCTCCCTGACCGCGCACCGGTCCGGGCGCGGTGACGCCAAAGCCCAATTCGCCGTCTTTGGCATCGGCGATGATGAAATCTGCCGGGGATGCTTCGCCGGCGCGGATGCGGGCGAGCTTCTGATCGAGACTCTTCATGGAACGGACCTCTCGGAAGTAGGCACTGACAAGCGTCGGGCGGCACCTTATGTCCGGTGCGTTGAACCCGTCGGCGGCCCGAGGAGCCCGATGGTGCGGAATGACGATTGGACGGACGAAATCGCCCGCCGCCCGCCTCGGTCGGCCTCGAACCATTATCGGCCGAAGCTAGGCTTTCTGGTGGGGGTTGTCATTCAGGGAAAGCCGGATGCCCGGTCCCCTGAATGACGTCCTGGCGCTCAGTTCCGCCGGACGAACGTCACGGCGGAAGAGCCTTCGGCTCAGTGCGACGACCAGCCGGCATAGTCCTTGACGTTTTCGCGCGTGACTAGCTTCGAATCCATCAGGATCTCGGTCTTCTCCGGCTTCTTGCCGTTCATGACGTCGTAGCCGACCGTGACGGCCATCTGCGCCATCTTGTAGGGATCCTGGCTGGCAGAAGCCTGGATCTGGGTGTCGCCCTTCAGGGCGACTTCGATGTCCGGCGCGCCGTCGACGGCGGTGATGATGATGCCGGTGCGCTTCAGCTGCTTGGCGGCGAGGTCGGAGCCGATCGCCTGCGGATCGTTGATGGCGAACACCGCATCAACCTTGGCGAACCGGGTCAGCAACGCCTGCATGACGTTAAGGCCGCCTTCGCGCGAGCCCTTGGCGTCCTGGTCGTCCGAGAGGACCTTGATACCAGGATTCTTGGCGAACACCTGCTTGCAGCCGGTGACGCGGTCGACGACGGCGGTCACCTGCGGGCCGTTCTCGATGATGACGTCACCCTTGCCGCCGAGCTTGTCGACGATGTACTGGCAGGCGATCGAGCCGGCCTGGATGTTGTCGGTCATCACGGTCGCATCGACGCCATCGGAGCCGACGTCCACCGCCACCACGACGATGCCGGCCGCCTGGGCCTTCTTCACGGCCGGGGCGAGCGCCTTCTTGTCGGCGGCGTTCAACATGATCATGTCGACGCCGGAAGCGATGAAGTTGTCGATCTGGGTCACCTGCTTACCCAGGTCATATTCGAAGCCGAGCGCGTTGACCTGGACCTTCGGGTTGATTTCCTTGGCCTTGGCCTCGGCGCCCTTGGCGAGAGCGACGAAGAACGGATTGCCCATCGAGCCGAGCGAAATGCCGATCTTATTGAGGTCCTTGGCGCCGGCGGTGCCGACCATGAGACCCGCGGCGATGCCGGCGAGAAGCAGTTTCTTCAGCATGTGATCTTCCTCCAACGGTCACTCAATTGTTTGGCCGGACGTCTGACCGCTCCTCGTCCGACCCGTGTAAAACCGCCGAGGGCCTCCCGCCCGCGGCTGGCCATCTACCGACGACCCTCCCGAGGCCGCGCGGTTCTGTTGAGCGACGGACTGGGCCCGTCGCGATCATTCTGTCCCTCGGCCGCTCGGGGCTTGAGCGACCGGGTTGCCGGCAATCAGGTGCGGGCAGAGCTGGACAGGCGGTAGCGGTCGAGGGCGACGGCGCCGATGATGACGAGGCCCTTGATGATGAACTGCCAGATGTCGGAGATGCCGATCAGCACCAGCCCATTCGACAACACCGCGATGATCAGCGCGCCGATCAGCGTGCCCCAGATCGAGCCGATGCCGCCGACGAAGGACGTGCCGCCGAGGATGACGGCGGCGATGGCGTCGAGTTCGTAGGATTGGCCGAGCTGCAAGCCGTTGGCGGCATAGAGGCGGGCCGCCTGCATGACGGCGCCGAGGCCGGCAAGCGCTCCGGAGGCGCCGTAGACGAACAGCAGCACGAGCGGCACCTTGATGCCGGACAGGCGCGCCGCGTCCTCGTTGCCGCCGACGGCATAGATATGGACGCCGAGTACCGTGCGCCTCAAGACGAACCACGAGACGAGGATCACGGCGAAGGCGATGATCACCAGCCATGGCACGCCGTACACGGCGCCGTTGCCGATGACGGCGAACTGCAGGTCCGCATTGAACACCGTCTTGTCGTCACCGATCAGCCGGGCGATGCCGCGCACGGCCGTCAGGGCGCCGAGGGTGACGATGAATGGCGGTAGCCGCAGATAGGCGACGAGCGAGCCGTTGATCACGCCGAAGATCAGCCCGGTCACGACGCCCATCGGAATGGCCAGCCACCACAGGTCCGGTATGTTGGAGAAGATGAGGGCGACCATGGCGGCGGCGGCCAGGATCGAACCGACGGAGAGGTCGATGCCACCGGTCAGGATGACGAACGTCATGCCGGCGGCCAGCACCATGTTGACGGCCGCCTGTTGGGCGACGATCGACAGGTTTTGCGCCGAGGCGAAGCGGCCGGAGATCACGACATCCCAGAAATGGCCGTTCATCACCTGATTGAATGCCTCGCTCCAACTGCCCACCGCATTGACGATCGACAGCACCTCGAACAGCAGGCAGAGCAGGATCAGGATCGGTGCCATGCCGACCGTCCTGACAACGGACTGGAATCTGGCGCGACTGTCCGGCCCCTTCTGGGCAGTGCTGGCCGGCGCGGATTCGGGTTTCTCGGTCATGTCGGCTACTCCATTCAGCTGAGGCGTTGCCCGCGGCAAAGGCGTGGCGGTAGGGCTGGGTGCGGGGACGGTCAGGCGGCAGCGGTGGTTTTGGCGCCAGTGGCGAGTTCCATGATGGCTTCCTGGGTGATCGGCGCCTCGGCTGAGCCGTCAAGCTCGCCGGCGACGATGCCGTCGCGCATCACCACCACACGGTCGGAAATGCCGACGACTTCGGGCAATTCGGACGAAATCACCAGGATGGCGACGCCGCGGGCGGCCAATTCGTCGATCAGGCGATAGATCTCGGATTTGGCGCCGATGTCGACGCCGCGGGTCGGTTCATCGAGGAGGAGGACGCGCGGAGCGGTTTCCAGCAGCCGCGACAGCAGCACCTTCTGCTGGTTGCCGCCCGACAGCGTGCCGACCTCGACATGCGGTCCGGCGACGCGGATCTTCAGCACCTCGATCGCGGTCGTCGCCCGGCGCGCGGCCGAGCCGAGATCGAGCACGCCCCCCCTGCCTGCGTCGCGGCCGAACACCGCCAGGTTGATGTTGTCGTGCACGCTCATGTCGAGGAACAGGCCCTGCGCCTTGCGGTCCTCGGTCAGATAGGCGACGCCGGTCGCCAGCGCGGCGCTCGGGCTGTGCAGTTCCACCCGCTGGCCCTCGAGCCAGAGGTCGCCGGAGATGCGCTTGTCGGCGCCGAACACCAGGCGGGCGAGTTCGGTGCGCCCCGAGCCGACCAGGCCGGCGAGCGCGACGACTTCGCCGGCGCGCACGGTAAGCGACACGTTCTTGACGCGGCGGCCGTCGGCGAAATCCTTCACCTCGAGCATCAGCGCCCCGGTCTTGTGGTGCTCGCCCTGGGCCTTCTTGTAGAAGCCGGAGATGTCGCGGCCGACCATCATCTTGACCAGCCGTTCGGCGGAGAGTTCGGCGCGCGTCAGCGTGCCGACGTAGCCGCCGTCGCGCAACACCGAGACGCGATCGGCCAGTTCATAGACCTCGTTCATGCGATGGCTGATGTAGATGATCGCCATGCCTTCGGCCTTCAACTGGCGCACCAGTGAGAACAGCCGGTCGGTTTCGCGCGACGACAGCGCCGTCGTCGGTTCGTCCATCACCAGGATGCGGGCGTCGGCGTGTACCGCGCGGGCGATTTCGACCAGCTGACGTTCGGCGATCGACAGGTCGGAGACCAGCGTCTTCGGGCCGAAATCGGCGCCGAGCCGCTCCAGCACAGGAGCGGAGTCGCGCTCCATTCTGGCGCGGTCGATCAAGCCGCTTTTCGACAGCTCGCGGCCGAGATGGATGTTTTCGGCCACCGTCAGGTTCGGCGACAGCGACAGTTCCTGATAGATGACGGCGATGCCGAGGCGCTTGGCGGCGAGCGGTCCGTCGATCGTCACCGGCTGGCCGGCGAGCTTGATTTCGCCGCCGACATCGGCGCGGTAGGCGCCCGACAGGATCTTCATCAGCGTCGATTTGCCGGCGCCGTTCTCGCCCATCAGCGCGTGGATCTCGCCGGACCAAGCGGTCAGTTCGACGCCCGTCAGTGCCTTGACCGTAAAGAAGGTCTTGCGGATTTCGCGCATCTCGAGGATGGGGGCGGTGTCGGCCGTCGATGCCATTCGAGCCTCCTAGCGTGGGTCCGAGTGAGTGTCGCCGGCAGACCGGGCCCGCTCCCTGCGCACGGTCACGTGCTGTCCGGTCAAGATGTCGGCGTCGGGTGAGAAATTCAGATGGAAGGGCAGGGTGGCGGCACCGACGGCGGCGGCGTCCTCGCCGAAATGGCCCATCAGCACGGCCGGCGGTGGGCGCACTTCCGGCGCCTCCTCGATCATGCGGGCTTCCAGGCGTCGAGCGAGCTGCTCGATGATGACGACGGGCAGGTCGCCGTCGATCACCACCGCCGGCAGGTCGAGGAGTGCTGCGGCGGCAAGCACCGCGCCGGTCAGCGCCTCGACGGCATCGGCGAGCCATTCGTCGAGCGCTTCCGGCGCGGAAGCAGCGGCGGCGCCGAGGTCGGCGAGCCCCTGCACCGGGATGCCGCGCCAGCGCAGATGACGGACGAGCGAATTGACGGAGGCGCGGGACAACAGCAGATCCCAGGTGTGGCTGCTGACCGGCGACGAGCCGAGCCCGGAATTCGCAACCGGCATCATGCCGATGTCGCCGGCATTGCCGCGGGGACCGCGCAGATAGCGCCCGTCCACCACCACGCCGCCGCCGATGGCAGCCGAGACGAAGACATAGAGGAAGTCGTTGTGAGAGCGGCCATGGCCATAGAACAGTTCGGCGACGGTGGCGGCGGTGCCGTCGTTCTCGGCGACGACCTCGAGACCGGAGACACTGCGGATGGCGCCGGCGATGTCGAAGCCGTCCCAATGGCGGTAGCTCTCCGAGGAGAGCGACAGTTTGTCGAGCCAGGCGCCGAGGTCGTATGGCGCGGCGACGCCGATGCCGACCAGCCGGTCGCGCCGCTCGGCGGGCACCACGTCGGCGACATGGGCGATGTCGTTCGCCAGGATTTCGATGGTGCGTTCCGGCGGCGGCAGATCGAGCGTATGCAGCCGGCGGGCGCGCGGCTTGCCGGTGAAGTCGACCAGCACGGTTTCGAGCGCCACGCGGTCGATCCGGACGCCGATGGCATAGGCGCCCTCCGGGTCGAGCGCCAGCATGGTGGCCGGCTGGCCGCGGCCGCCAGAGCGCTTCTTGCCGAGCGAGCGCACCATGCCGGCCCGTTCGAGCGCCTGGACGATGACGCCGGCGGCATTGTTGGTGAGCGAGGCGAGGCGAGCGAGATCGGCCTTGGAAGCCTGCTCCTTGCGGCGCAGTTCCATCAGGATCACCCGGTCGTTGAAGCGGCGTACAAGTCCGGAATTGGACCCCTGGCCGGGGCCAATCGACGCGTATGCCGCCGACACGGTGTCGGCCACGAGCGCTCTCCCTCACGACGCCGTCTATCTCGCGGCCGTCCCGTTGTTCGGGCTGCCGGCCGGGTGGAGATGGGTAAAGTCCCTCTCCGTTGTGCGTCGGGAGCTTTTTTAATTCATGATGATTTAATCCGCAAGGGGGCACTGGTCGAGCGGCGGACGGGTGCGACGATATGGCCTGCAACCGCCTGCAGTCACCGTGTCGGCGGCGGATGGTGCGGACCAGAGCGAGCTGCGATCCGGTATCTATCGTGATGCCATCTCGGCGAACGCATTGATTCCTTGGCCGATTGGCATCATGCCGGCGTGTCCGTGCCGCCGCCCGCGGCCGATCATCCGGGCGGCCAAACATGGCAGGAACTGCGAAACGGCTGCCGGGCGGCCGCAGCGAGCGATTTTGCCAATTCGCCATGCTTTCGGCCGAAATGGCCGGGAATTTGCGGTGCGTGCGATGTGAATTGGGACGAACGCGTGCGTATTTCTGGCTAGGGCAGGATGTGTCCGGATGGAAGCGCCGAGGCGATCCGTCGGAACGCTGAATCACTGCTCCATCAAAGCTGGAGAAGCGCTGATTCAGCAGTCACATGCTGCCATGCGTCGTCTTTTCGCGCCGCCACGGGTCCTGCAACTCGGTGCGATCACGCCACCTTGACGCCTGTTGCGCCGCCCAGCATTCTGGCGCCGGGCGGGTGTTCATCTCAAAAATTGTGTTTGAATTTCGCGATGAATATTTCTCGCGCTTGTATGTTTAGTTGGGGAGCCGGCAAATGCAAGATAAGATCTTGGCGACCTTGGAAGCGCTTCGCTATGAAGTCCGGGAGGAATTGCAGAAGTCGCCTTTGTTCCAGTCCCTGATCGCGATCGAACGCTCGATTGCGGAGATCCGCATTGCTTATGGAGAGGCGTCCGGTGAGGAACTGGCCGCGCTGACGGATGGCGCGGAGATCAGCCGTATCGTGACGGCGGCAGGCGGCGGCACGACCGTCGCCGCCATGGCCGCGACCTTGGAGAAAGCCGGCAAGAAGAAGAAAAAGAAGAAGAAGCGGAAGTTCGACGGCAGCGAGGCCGACGGCGTGGACTTCGAGGCGGTAGTTGCAACCGCGGATGGCGGCGGACGCGTGCATGCGGACCCACTATCGGCGATCGCCGAGACGGCCAAGGACGACGGCGACGTCGACCTCGAAGGGGACGTCGAGATCGACATTTTCGAGGAGGTCGAGGTTGCCACGGAGGCCGATGTCGACGGCGAGACCCACCTGGAAGCGGATGTCGAACTCGATGCCGAAGACGAGGCGGACTCCGGCGATGACGATGAGGAAGATGACGACGAAGACGAAGAAGGCGACGCCGACGCGGACGTTGAGCCGGACGATGGCGATGAGGGCGCCGATGGGGACGACGATGAGCTGGACGACGACGGCGATATCGATGGGAAAGATGTGAGCCCGGACGACGCGGACGATGGCGGCGCGGACGACGGTAGTGACGAGGAGGATGCCGAAGCAGACGATGAAGCGGCCAACGCCGCCGGAGAAGACGCCGGCGATGCGGATGTAACGGCGGCCGACGTTGTCGAATCTGCAACGGTGCGCGATGATTCCGAAGCCGAATTGGCGGCGCGGGAGGCCGAGGCGATTGCCCACGCGGAAGCGCATGCGCGGTTCCTGGCTGAATCGATGTCTGCTGGCGCCACGGACGTCGACGCGGAAGTGGTCGAAGCGATCGACGCGACGGCAGAGGCCGATGCCGTCGAGAGTCCGCCTGCCGGAACCGAAGCCGAGGTCGACGAAGTGGCCGAGGTTGTCGAAGTGGCCGAAGTCGAGGAGCCGGCGATCGAAACTGAGGTCGTCGGCCAGACGGAGGTCGTGGAGGTCGACGAGGTGACCGAGGCCAACGAGACAGTTTCCGCCGCGACCGGGACGGTCGGCGAGGTTGCGGAGCTGGATGCGCCGGAATCGGAGGAGCCGGCGATCGAAACTGAAATGCCGACCGACACCGTCGACGAGGTGGAGATCGTCGAGATCGAGGAGGCTGCCGAAGCCGAAGTCGGAGTGCCTGCGGTCGAGGCGGAGACGGCGATCGCAACCGAAATGCCGATCGAAACCGTCAGCGAGATGGAGGTCGTCGAGATCGACGAGACTGTTCCTGCCGCGACCGACACCGTCGGCGAGATGCAGGCAGTCGAAATCGAGGAAGTGGACGAGCCGCAAGTCGAGGAGCCGGTGACCGAAACCGAGGTCGTCAACGAGGCGGAGGTTGTCGACCTCGATGACGTCGCCGCGGCCGGTGATCAGGCGACGGCGATCGAAACCGTCAGCGAAGTGGAGGTCGTCGAGGCGGTGGAAGCGGCCGAGGTCGAGGAACCGGTCACCGGGACCGGCGCGGTGGGCGAACCCGTCGCGGCCACCCGACCGATGGCGCGGACGGTCGGCTACCTGCCGACCCGACCGCAGCCCAATTCGACCTTCTTCTTCGCCTCCGCCGACCTCTACCGCCAGCCGCTGCCGAAGGCGGTCGACCTGCGGCCGCTGTTGGCGCCGATCATCCATCAGGGCGCGGTGGCGGTGGCCGATGCGGTGGCGGCGGCGGTCGATGCCCTGGCGGGCACCGTCGGCCTGTCCGGGGCTGCGAGCCGACGCTTCATCGATTTCAACACCCGCCTGCGCATGGGCACCACCAATCCGACGGTCCCGCTGTCGATCCAGGCCGCGTTGGAGGCGGTGGTGCGGTTCGGCGCCTCGAGCGAGGCGATCTGCCCGTGGGAGCCGGACCGGCTGGGCGAACGGCCTGCGGCCGAAGCCTATACCGCGCCAGTGCCGCTCGCGTTCTCCGGGCTGCAGCAGGTGCCGTTGAACCTCAATGCCTGGCGTCAGGCACTGGCGGAAGGCAAGGTCATCGTCTTCGGCATGGCCTTCGTCGAGGATCCCGACGCCTGCACGACGCTCGGCGGCGTGGTGCCGATGGTCACGGTCGACGCGGCGCAAACGGCGAGCGTGCAAGCGGTGCAGGCGTTCGCCTGTGTCGGCTACAACGATACGGAAAAGGTGTTCATCATCCGCAACTGCTGGGGCGAGGCGTGGGGCGACGGCGGCTATGCCTATCTGCCGTACAATATGGTGATGTGCAAAAAGTTCGTCGATTCAGACTGTTGGGTGCTGGTGCCGGCTCAGCCGCCGCCATTGCCGAAGGCCCGTTGGTCGGATGGCTCGACGCTGGTGACCGATGGCGGCAACGGTATCGGCGTGGAGACCAACCCGATCGATGCCGCGGCCTATTGGGCGGTGTCGCGCAATTTCGTCCGCGACAGCATGGTGGCCTATATACCGGCGACACCGGACTTCGCTCGGGTGTAGCGGGGCGAATTCGACATTTGCTCAAGCCCGCGCGGCATGTGGGATGCAAATGTCGGAGTCGGACCAGCGTCAACGGGCATCGCCCCGGCTTTCGCCGTGTCGGTCTTGACCAGCGCCGCGCCGTCAGACTGCGCGGCCCGTCACGTTTCATTGTTTGCCGGTCCAAGGGCCGGATCGTGTCCCGCGCAGCCAATTAGTGCTACGATACTCGCAATAAAACGCAAGAAAGGATCAGCCATGGGTCATGTATGGCTGCAATCCGCTGTGTGGCTTGGGCCTGCCCTCGCGGCCTCCATTATTTCGATCCGGATCGCCATGTCGGTCGCCCTGGTCGAAGTCATCGTGGACGCAATTGCGGGCAATACGATTGGCCGGCCCCTGACGGAGTGGGTCAACTGTCTCGCCGGCTTCGGCGCCGTCCTGCTCACCGGTATCCTGCCGCTCACCAAGGTCTTCCGGTGCGAACCGCGAGACGGGATCTCTACAGCTCTGTTGATGTCGGCCGGACTGACCTTCGGACCGATTTCCGCCCTCTTCGGCCTGACCAATCACATCATCGACCAGCGTCAACATACGATCCTGGTCACGGCCGTCAGCGCCAGCGCCGTCGTCCCGATGCTGATCGCACAGCGGTGGTTCCACCCCAAGCCAAGCCCAATCCAAGGACAATCGACTTCGCAGACAAGTGAAGCACTGACAGGGCCGCAGTAACGCGTCTCGCGTGGACGACGTTCCCCGGATGTCGAAACGATAAATCGGGAGGTTACATCATGATGATCTCCGTTCAGTCAACGCAACCGGGCGTCGCATCGCCGTCCGAAAGCGCATCGATCGCCGCCGTCTCTGCCCCGTTGCGGGTCTTGGCACTGCTGCCGGAGCCTGAAACGGTCGAAAGCTGTCTGCGCTGCGCCGTGGCGGCGGTTGAGGGACGCCACGCGCGGATCAACGCCATCCACATCGGCTTCGATCCCCGCTATGTGCTGGCATCGGCCGAGGAGGTCGGCATCC
>JARLIU010000190.1 GCA_031291595.1 Ancalomicrobiaceae bacterium
AGGAGCAACAGGACAATCTTCCACAAGATTGAGATATTCTTGAGCGACATAACGTCCCTCCCGGGCTTGTAGAGTTTAGTCATTTGCCGGACGAAATCACGACCACCAAACGTTGTGGTGTTATTGTTAAGGGAAGGTTAACGTCGTAGACGACGTATATATCAGGAGTGGAATCTGAGAGTCGTTGCATGGTTTTCGCCTGTGGTATGCAGACACATTACGCAAACTGAATGAATCTAATAATAGAAATTTGTTTGTGGTCGGGCTGGTTTTGGTGCCGATGGCGGTCAAGATACGTCAAGTAGAGGTCCGGAGAAATCGACCTCATAAGCTTGGCCCGAGTCGGACACCAGCTCCAAATCGATTAGAATTCTTATATTGCGTGGGCGCGCTCCGTCGGTCCTGACTGAAATTCTCTGCGATCGCAAAACCATGACATCGGCAGGCGCCGATCGGCGCGTCGGGGCCCGAATTTCTATTCCAGTATTGGGGGCAGCCTTCGAATCAGCAAGGCTGTGACAGCACCAAAATGCATGGCTCCTATTTGAAGCCCGTAGATAACAGTTGGTCGTAAGGAAGCTTCAGGCGGCTCAGTTTCTGTATAAACGACCAAGCATCAGCTGTGTTCATATTCCAAATCGTTTTGGATTGCAAGAATCGTAATATCTAAACTTGTAAGTTGTGCTCACGGCGGCATTGTTCGACGTCAATCGAACAAAACTAGTTGAGTTTGACGTACCTCTGCCGTCCGGAGGGTGATCGCGCGCGCCGCGGCCGCGGTCAGTCCGCCATGGCCCCTTCGTATGCGGCCGAGAGCTCCAGCCATTGCTCCTCGACCTCGGCGATCGCCCTCACGGCGTCGGCGCGCGTCTTCGACAAGGCGGCGCCGCGCTCGGGATTCTTCTGGAACAGCAGCGGATCTTCCAGCGCCTTGTCGATCTTGGCGACATCCTTCTGCAACGCCGCAAGCCGGTCTTCCGCCGCCTTGATCTTCTTCTTCAGCGGCGCCAACTGCTCGCGCTTCTGCGCCGCCACCTTGCGCCGCTCCTGGCTCGAGGACGTGGCGTCATGCGGGTCGCCGCTGTCGCGCCGGTCGGATGCTGCGCGCTCGAGGATGTAGCGCTTGTAGTCCTCGATATCGCCATCGAACGGCGAGACGCCGCCGTCGGCGACCAACAGCAGCCGGTCGACGGTCGCCTCAATCAGGTGCCGGTCGTGGCTGATGACGATGACCGCGCCTTCATAGTCGTTGAGCGCCCGCATCAGCGCATCGCGGCTATCGATGTCGAGGTGGTTGGTCGGTTCGTCGAGGATCAGCAGGTTCGGCCCGCCGAAGGTGACGAGGCCTAAGAGCAGCCGTGCCCGCTCGCCGCCCGACAGATCCTTTGCCGGCGTATCCATGCGGTTGGTCGGCAGCCCCATCTGCGCCACGCGCGAGCGGATCCGCGCCTGCGGCTGGTCCTTCATCCGCCGCGCGACGTGTTCGACCGGCGTCTCCTCCGGGCTGAGATCGTCCAGTTGGTGCTGCGCGAACATGGCGACGTCGAGCTTGCCGGCCCGCCTGATCTCGCCGCCCATGACCTCCAGGCGACCGGCGATCAGTTTGGCCAGCGTCGACTTGCCGTTGCCGTTGGCGCCCAACAGCCCGATGCGGTCGTCGACGTCGAAGCGCAGCGTGACATTCTTCAGGATCGGCTTGCCGGGCTCGTAGCCGACCGCGATTCTGTCCATGGAGAGGATCGGCGGGGCGAGCTTGGCCTGCGGTTCGGGGAAGGAAAAGCTGAGCCCCTGGTCGTCGTCGACTTCGATCAACGGGCCCAGGCGGGCGAGCGCCTTCATGCGGCTCTGCGCCTGCCGGGCCTTCGTCGCCTTCGCCTTGAAGCGATCGATGAAGGATTGCATATGCGCCCGCTGCGCTTCCTGCTTCTCCCGCATTTTCACGTCGAGCAGCAGCTTCTCCCGCCGCTGCCGTTCGAAACTGTCGTAGCCGCCGCGCCAGGCGGTCAGTTTGCAGCGGTCGAGATGCACGATCATGTCGACGCAATGGTTCAAGAGATCGCGGTCATGGCTGATGATGATGACCGTGTGCGGATATTTGGCGACGTAGCTCTCCAGCCACAGCGTGCCTTCGAGGTCGAGGTAGTTGGTCGGCTCGTCGAGGAGGAGGAGGTCCGGCTCGGCGAACAGCACCGCGGCGAGCGCCACGCGCATGCGCCAGCCGCCGGAAAAGTCGGAACAGGGCCGCGCCTGCGCTTCGTGGTCGAAGCCGAGGCCGGAGAGGATGGTCGCTGCCCGCGACTCGGCCGAGTGAGCTCCGATATCGGCAAGTCGTGTGTGGATCTCGGCGATGCGGTGCGGATCGCCGGCGGTCTCGGCCTCGGCCAAAAGGGCGGCGCGTTCTTTGTCGGCGGCAAGCACGAAGTCGATGAGCGTAATGGCACTCCCGGGGGCTTCCTGTGCCACCTGGCCGATGCGGGCGCCTTTCGGGATCGAGGTCAATCCGGATTCGGCATGGATGTCGCCGGTGATCAGCTTGAACAGGGTGGTCTTGCCCGTGCCGTTCTTGCCGACGAGGCCGGCCTTGGCTCCGGTCGGCACGATGACGCTGGCCCCGTCGAGGAGGGTGCGTCCGGCGATGCGATAGGTCACGTCGTCTACGATCAGCATGCGGTTCGATTAGCCGATGAGGGGCCAGGCTGTCGACTCGTGGATTCTCGCCGGACGCCGCCGCCGCTGCCGCTCTGCCTGCATCGCGGCTCGGCCATTGGTCGAAGCCCGCTCCGTCCGCCACATATGAGGCGCCCGCCCGGATGACGCGCGAATGGCTGCCCTGCTCGCCGGGGGACGGTTGGATCGGGGGAAATCCCGAGGCGTTAACGCCTCGGTAACCTGAACTTTGTCTTTCTGCAAAGATCAAACAATCGCACTGGGCCCGCCCCATTCTCGCCCCTTGCTGCGACCATTCCGGGGACGATCGAATGCAGATGCACAGCTACAAGGAGAACAGGGACATGCTGGATGTGCGCGTCCTCGTGCTCGGCGCCATGGCGCTGATGATCGCGATCGCCGGCTCGTCCAACAGCTCGGCTCCGGCAAGGTTGCAACAGGTCGCCCAGCGGCCGGACGCGGCGATCTTGCAGATGCTGCTGCTGACCGCGCGCTGTCCGCCGGTCGATCCGCTCGTCACCAACTGCTCGCCCGACATCACCGGCTCCATCCGGCCGAAGAGCGACTGAGCGCCCGGACGGCCACAGCACTTCAGGCGATTGCCTCGACATAATATTGCGCGCCGAAGGGTACCCGGCGGAGATAGGGTTCGATTGCCCGCAGTGCCTTCAGCATCCGCGGGAAGAAGATGCGGTAGACGGCTCGCGTCTCGGCAAAGCCCGCCGCCTCGAGCCGGCGGCGGATGGTCGCCGCATCGATCAACACGGCATTCTCGTCGAACGGGCAGGTGTTGACCGCGTGCACGGTCAAGGGATTGCGTGGATTGTGCTCGAAGATGAAGAAGGGCGCCGCGGGCTTCAACACCCGGCGGATCTCGGCGAACAGTCGCTCGTGCTCGTCGGCCGGAATGTGGTGGAACACGCAGGCCGTGAACACGACGTCGAAGCTTCGATCCTCGAATGGCAGCTTCCCGCCGTCGAACCAGAGGAATTCGGCCGCGCCGGCGTGCTGTTGCTCGGCCAGTTCCAGGCTCTTGCGGCTGACGTCGAGGCCGGTCACCTGCGCTTCGGGCAGATACTTGCGGAAATACGGCATCGAACTGCCGACGCCGCAGCCGAAATCAAGCAGCCGCGGCCGTTCGGGCAGCGAGTGGCGGGCGAGGTCCACGGCGACATCGCGCACCTTGTAGTCGGCAAAATAGTCCGGCGTTTCGCCCGAGGCCTTGATGTTTTGCGTATGCAGCTGGCGATATTCTTCGGCGAATTTGTCGAACTCCGCTGCGTCCATGCGGCCGTGCTCCCGTCCTGATCGATCATGCCCTGGACGACATGTTGAGCAAACTTGCGACAGCGCCGTCAACATGCTTGGCGAGCCGAAGCCTGTCCCGGCGGA
>JARLIU010000191.1 GCA_031291595.1 Ancalomicrobiaceae bacterium
GCAAGCCCAAGCAGGGTGAGGCGGAGCAGGTTGAGGGTGCGGGCTTCTTCTTCGACGATGATGCGGGAGGTCGAAGAAGTGCCGCCCTGTAAGGCGGAGCTAGTCGTCATTGTGGCTTTCAATTCGTTTGATTTCGACCGGGTCGCGTACCGCCGTTCGCTTCATGCGACGCAACACCATTCGGCCGCGCATGGCGCGTAGCCTCCGGGTCGACGGGCTGGTAGAATACATCATGTCATGACATAACTTTGCACGATTGAAAAGGACGGTTCGGCATTCCTTCTGCCCAAAGCCTGCATCGGCCGGCCGCTGCCTTCGGGACCGCGCCGCACGAGGCGGGCAGCGAGCAGCGCGGCGGTTGCAGACCGGCCGGCATCTGGGACGACATCGACGTGAGCGAATTGGCATCGATCGATCCGAGCATCTATGAAGGCCTCGCGGCTTTCCGTCTGGCGTTGCGCCGGTTCCTCGCGTTCAGCGAGGCCGCAACCAGCGCCGCGGGCGTAACCACGCAGCAGTATCAGGCCCTGCTTGTCGTCAAGACGCATCCGGCCGGCGCGATCATGATCCGCGAGTTCGCTGAGCAGATGCTGTGCCAGCAGCATGGCGCGGTCCAGATGATCGATCGGTTGGTCGCCGCCGGACTCGTAGAGAGAAGCCATTCGCCGACCGACGGCCGCAGCGTGCTGGTGTCGCTCACCGAAAATGGCGAGGCCCTGCTGGAGCATCTGGCTTCGCAGCACGTCGAGGAATTGCTGAAGCAGGAGTCCTTGCTGGCCGAATCGCTCAAACGGCTGAGGCAGATCAGCCGGCGCACGGCGCCATCGGGCTGACGGCGCCAACACCGAGGGAGGACGCGATGATCGAAATCCTGTCGCAGAGCCATGACGATGTTGTGGGCATCCGGGTCGATGGCGTGCTGACCGATGCCGACTACAAGGAGGCGCTGATCCCGCTGCTCGAACAAGCGATCGCCGAGCACGGCCGCGCGCGGATACTCGTCGAGATGGCGGAAACCTTCGCCGGTTGGGAGATGGCCGCGGCGTGGGACGATGCGGCCTTCGGCATCGCCCATCGCGCCGATTTCAGCAAAGTAGCCATGGTCGGCGGGCCGCACTGGGTCGTCTGGGCCGCCAAGCTGTTCGCACCGTTCATCTCGGGCCAGATGCGAACCTTCCCCGCTGGCGAGGTGCAGCAGGCTTGGGCGTGGATCGATGCGGCGTGATGGCCGGTCGCGATGCGTCCCTGCGAAAAGCACCGCTCGAATTCCCGGCACTAGCTGCCTGAAAGACGGCGCCGGTCCGCAAGCGGCAGCACGTCAGAAGCGCGACGAGATCGAGGTTGGAGCGTGCGGCCGTCGAGGCCTGCGGCGTCGTGGCGGCAGGAATCCGGCTCGGTCGCCCCCGGCCTCGACGTCGCGCTCAGCCGGATGACCGGGTGGCCCTTGCCCGGAATGGCGCCGATCCAGACCCGGACCCGGGCGTCGCGGTCACGCCGAGCACGCGCAGCAGCGCCTCGATCGACGGCGTCGACGGCGCTTTCCAGACGAGGTGGGTACGGTTTGCCGCGATCTCCGGCGGCAGCGTCCAGCGCGACACCTGATCGCGCGCCGGCAGGCTGTCGAGCACCGAGACCGGCATGAGCGCCGCGCCGGCGCCTGCCGCGACACAAGCCGCGACGGCATGATAGGAGCCCACCTCCAGCACCCGCGCGGGCACCGTCCCCGCGCCGGCGAGCCACTCCTCCAGCCGGCGGCGATACGAGCAGCCTTGGGCGAACGCGACGACGGTACGCTCGGCGGCACGCTGGGCCTCGGCTTCCGACAGTCCGGACGGCGCGATCAGGATCAGCTCCTCGTCGAAGCAGGCGATGCTTTCGAGTTCGCTCGCCGCGAACGGTTCGGAGACGAAGGCCGCGTCGATCTCGAATTTCAGCACCCTCTGGATGAGCGCCGCCGTCGGCGCGGTCGACAGTTCGATCGACACCTCGGGATGGAGCGCATGATATTCAGCCAGGATCGACGGCAGACGAACGCCGGCGGTGCTTTCCAGCGAACCGAGGCGGAAGCGCCCCAATGGTCCGCTGCCGCCGACCGCCAGGACCGCCTCGTCGGACAGGCTGAGCAACCGCTCGGCATAGGACAACAATTTTTCGCCTTCGGCCGACAGGCTGAGGCCGCGCCCTTGGCGACGGAACAGCGCCACGCCCAGCCGCTGCTCCAAGTGCCGGATCCGCGTCGTGACATTGGAGGGAACGCGGTTGAGCCGCGCCGCCGCCCGCAGCACGCCGCCCTCGGCGACGACGGCACGAAAAATCTCCAATGAGTCCAGGTCTAACATTCTCATAAGGAGAATAATAGTTCATAACTATTCATTTGTCAGCCAGATCCGCAGATCATCTAATGTCGGCATGCCGACCAAGCCGCGCTCCCCCCTCGCCGTCTGTCTGGCCGCCGCCTCGGCGCTTGCCGTCGCCATGGGCGTCGGCCGCTTCGCCTTCACCCCGATGCTGCCGCTGATGGTGCGTGACGGCGGCCTCGACATGGCGGCGAGCCCGTATCTCGCTGCGATCAACTATCTCACCTATCTCGTCGGCGGCTTGACCGCGGCCCGCCTGCCTTGGCCCCCGGCGAAACTGGCGCGCTTGAGCCTTGTCGGCGTCGGCGTCGTCACCGTGCTGATGGGCACGACCGGGTCGCTATGGCTGTGGCTGGTCTTGCGCGGCCTTGCCGGCCTGTTCAGCGGTTGGGCGCTGGTCGGCGTCAGCACCTGGGCCCTCGGCGAGCTGGCGCACCTCGGCCGGCCACGCCTCGCCGCCGTGGTCTATGCCGGGGTCGGCGCAGGCATCGCCCTGGCCGGCCTGTTCTGTCTCATTGCGGCGCGTCCGGGCATCACCGCCGCTCGTCTGTGGCTGGAACTCGGCGGCTTGGCGCTTGTCGCACTCGCCGCACCGCTGCTGCTGTTGCGCGGCGGCCCGGGTCCGAGCCGCAGGCCGCCGGACCGGATCAGCAGTAGCGGGGAAACGCCCCAACTCGGCCTTCTGACCCTCTGCTACGGCATTTTCGGCTTCGGCTACATCCTGCCGGCCACCTTCCTGCCGGCTCTCGCCCGCCAGACCGTCGACGATCCTGCCGTGTTCGGCCTGGTGTGGCCGCTGTTCGGCTCTGCCGCGGCCGTCTCGACGCTTCTGGCCGGTGCCGCCTGGATCCAGCACAATCGGCTGCGCGCCTGGGCCGGCTGCCACGGGCTGATGGCCTGCGGCGCGCTCTTGCCGGTGTTCCGTCCGACCGAAGCGGGGCTTGCCGTCTCGGCCCTGCTGGTCGGCGGGACCTTCGTCGTCGTCACCATGTTGGGCATGCAGGAGGCACGGCTGCGGTCGCCCGACCATGCCGCCGCCGCGCTCAGCCAGATGACCGGGGCCTTCGCGCTCGGTCAATTGGCCGGTCCGCTGGCGGTTGCGCTGCTGCCGTCGGACGGCAGCGGATTGGCCCTCGGGCTTGCCGCCGCCGGGTTCGCCCTCCTCGCCACCGTGCCCCTGCTCTGGCGTCTCTCCTGCCGATGACGATCCGAGCCGTGGCCTCGACCGGACGATTGACAGCCGGCGGCCGCAGCGCGCGGCGCACGACACCGGCAAGCGGGCGCACATCCCCCCGCCCGGCCCCTCGCCCGGCCCGCATCCGACACCGCCAGCTGAAAAATCCGTGCGCCGCTCCCTCCTCTCATCGCGCGGCGATCCTACATAAGCGAGCACCTGCCGAAGCCCTGAGGAAAAGGATCGCCCCATGACGGAAACCCAAAAGCCAGCTGAAATCGGGCTCATCGGCCTTGGAACCATGGGAGCGATGCTGGCCTTGAATATCGCGGAAAAGGGCTTCCGCATCGCCGTATGGAACCGCACGCCGGCCGTCACCCACAAGTTCGCCGCCGCGGCGGGCGACCTGGCCGGCCGGATCGTGCCGACGGAAACGCTCGCGGACCTGGTCGCCGCCATCGTCCCGCCGCGCCGCATCATCCTGATGGTGCCGGCCGGGCCGGCCGTCGACGAGAGCATCGCGCATCTGAAACCGCTGCTCGGCGCCGACGACCTGATCATCGACGCCGGCAATTCCGACTTCCACGACACCAACCGACGGGCCAAGGCGGCGACTGTCGGCGAGACCCCGCATTTCCTCGGCATGGGCGTTTCCGGCGGCGAGGAGGGGGCCCGGCACGGGCCGTCGATCATGGGCGGCGGCGAGGCGGCCGACTGGAGCCGCGCCGCGCCGGTACTGGAGGCGATCGCCGCCCGCTATGACGGCGCGCCATGCGCCACCTATATGGGCGCCGCCGGGGCCGGCCATTTCGTCAAGGCCGTGCACAACGGCATCGAATATGCCGACATGCAGATGATCGCCGAGGTCTACGGCGTCATGCGCGACGGCCTGGGCCTGTCGGCCGGCGAGATCGCCGGCGTGTTCGAGCGCTGGAACGAGGGACCGCTCAAATCCTATCTGATCGAGATCTCCGCCGCCGTATCGCGGGCGACCGATCCGAAGACGGGGAGCGCCATGCTCGACGTCATCCTCGATCGGGCCGGGCAGAAGGGGACCGGGCGCTGGACCGCCATCGAGGCGCTGCAGCTGGGCGCGCCGATCCCGGTCATCGAAGCAGCGGTGATGGCGCGCAACGTCTCCTCGCGGCTCGACGAACGGCGCGAGGGCGAGGCGCTGTTCGGTGCTGCGCCGAAGCGTCTGGCGGACGGCGCCGTCTCGATCGAGCAGCTGGAGCAGGCGCTGGTCGGCGGCAAGGTGCTGTGCTACGCGCAGGGGTTCGGCTTGCTGGCCACCGCCTCCTCGGCGTTCGACTGGTCGCTGCCGATGCCGGCCATCGCCCGCGTCTGGCGCGCCGGCTGCATCATCCGCTCCGCCATGCTCAACGACATGGCGGCAGCGCTCGAGCGCGCCCCGACCCGCAACCTGATCCAGGATCCGGTGTTCGCCGAGTTGATCCGTCAGGCGGAGCCGGGGCTAAGGACCGTCGTCGGTCAGGGTGCGCTCTGCGGCCATGCCATGCCGGCGCTCAGTTCCGGTCTGTCCTGGTTCGACCTGATGCGCACCGGGCGCTCGACCGCCAACATGATCCAGGCACAGCGCGATTTCTTCGGTGCGCATGGGTTCGAGCGCGTCGACGACACCGCGACCGGACTGCACGGCCCCTGGGGCAGCCACGGGCACGGCTGAACCGCGGGCTGCCCGCAAGTCCCCGCCACGGCCGGACGACCGCAATCAGTCGTTTTGCGATCAGTGCTCGCGGCCAACCATATCAAGTATTACGTATAAAAGCCAAAGCATATCGGGCCGCGTTGGCCTCGCGCATCCATCCGCCATCCGCCGACAACATATTGCTTTTATCTCAGTGACATGAGCGCACATCGCCAAATCGACATAATAGTTGAAATCGCTTCGATTTAACCGATTGTTAATTGCACGAGACAACACTCGGCCGGAGTTCGAACCGACAAATGCGCCGAAATGCTCCCATAACGTGCAGCATTTGGGGACTCCTGACCGTTCGAACGACACGCCGGGTCGATGGTTGCGGCCGGGGCAGGGAGCCGCGAAATGTCGTTCAAGAATTGGCCGATGCTGTGGAAAGTCTTTAGCCTGCTGATCCTGCTGTCCGCGGCCGGGATCGCAGGCATTGCCTATACCACTCACCAGATCACTTTAGTCGATGACCTCGCTTCAGCGATCATAAATGGTCCGTCTGCCTCCGTAACCTACATGACGCGATCGAACCGCTATGCGATAACGATCGAAATGTCGATCTACAAGAGCATCCTCGCCGACAACGAAGCCGACGATGCCGCTGCCACGCAGCAGCGCAATGATATGGTCCGGCTCTACCACGAGCAGACGGACTTGGCGAAGCGAGCCACACCGAATTTTGCCGCCGATATCGACGCGATCGTCCAACGGTTGGACAACGCCGTGACGACCGCCTGCGCGACCGCGCTGAAGCTCGCCAACACCGACAACAGCAAGGACGGCATCGCCAAAGCCAATGTCGAGATGGCCCAGACCTGCGGCCCAGCGATTGACGCGGTGAGCAAGGCGAGTACCGCGCTGAACGCCAAGTTCGCCGCCGCGAAGGATCACCAGAACGACGCGGTCGCCGCCGTCGCCGCATGGACCGCGTGGTCCTCGCTGATCGGCTTCCTCGTTGCCACCGCCGCCGTGCTTGCCGTCGCCTTCGTGGCTGTGCGGACCGGCGTCGTTGCCCCGGTGCAGGCGTCGATCGGGGTGATGGCGGCGCTGGGGCGCGGCGAACTTGCCGATTCCGTCCCCGGCACCGAGCGGGACGACGAGGTCGGCGCCATCGCCAAGTCGCTGGAGACGCTGCGCGGCCAATTGCAGGAAGCCGAGCGCCAGCGCAAC
>JARLIU010000192.1 GCA_031291595.1 Ancalomicrobiaceae bacterium
CGGCTTCGCCATCCCCGAACTGCATGTATTCGGTACGGACGGGCTTGCCCGGACTCGGTTCGCCCATTCCGGATGACTGCGACGGTTCTGAACCGATGAGCTCTCACCTCTATCTGCGTGTCAGATCAGCGCCATCAGTCGGCGCTGAGCGTTGCTGTCCCTGTCAATGTACAGCTGTGTCGTCTCGATCGAGCGGTGCCCCGCCAGCACCTGCACGTCGCGCAAGCTGCAGCCGACCTTGGCGACGTTTCTCGCCGCCGAGGTGATGAACGACCGCCGCCCGGAATGGGATGAGCATCCCTCGAAGCCGAGGGTGGCGTAGAGCCTCACGAACCAGTTGACGATGCTGTTGGCCCGCATGGCGCCACCACGCGTCGAACGAACGACTGGGCCGCAGCCGTCGGTCTCGCGCACCAGCCGGCGCAAGGCGCGGCCAAGCTCAGGGTGCATCGGCAGGCGTCGGCCCGAGTTGCCCTTGGCGATCGCTGTTCGCACGTCAAGCGTCGCCCCAACCTTGCCGTTGGGCCCGAGTACCATCGACCAGTCGAGCCCGGCGATCTCGCACGCTCGCAGGCCGGCCTTGACCGACAGCCGAATGATGACGCGATCGCGGGCGGCATGCTGGCCACGGGCGACGTGACTGAGCATCGCCTGCAGCATCGCCGGTGTGATGATCTTCGCCTATCGCCCGAGCATGTCGGTGCCTCATCGGTTGGTTGGGCGAACGGCGTGGTCGCCGACCACGTTGAAATAGCCTTGGACGCTGGTCGCGTGCACGGCCGCTCACGAATGGGATTTTGCGGCCGCACTGCCGTCGGCCTGAAGCGCCAAGCGGATAATGCCGATGGTTTCCAGCACGTGCGGGCGGTCGCGAGCGCTGCCGGCTTCGCTTTCCGTCCGGCACCGGTCGACGGCAACTCGAACGTGGCCGCAGCTGCCGAATAGGAGAAAGCTCGTCGGCGTCACGCCCCGCACGACGCTCCAGTGGTTCAAGCGGCCACGGAACACCACGACGTAGGCCACGCCGGTCGTGCCTGCATCGAAGTTGGCGGCCAGCGTCCGGTGTACCTCTGCGGCGGTCAATCGACGTCGGCGCGGCGCAGGCGATCGTTGAGCGCGCGTAGGCGCTCGGCAGTCGGGCCGCTTGTTGGCACGACGAGGGCTTCGACCTCACTGCACGCGGTCTTTGTGTTCGTGTTATGTTCTGCATCAGGGCCGCCATCATCTGGCCGAGGTTTCGGCATCGAACTCTCCATCTTGGGTTCAAAAAAGTGGCGGCAGGCGAAACCCACCATGCCAAACCATCGCAGTTACGATATATCGAAATATCGAGAATATCAATATTGGCAGATAGGTGACCAAGTTCGAACTCAAACGGCACCAAGATTGGGAATGGAGAGACGCCGAGCGACCGAGACGTCGATGAGCCGACCAACGGGCAGCCCATGAGCAAAAACACCCATGGCGTGTCGGCTTCGGCATCGCCATAGTCCGCGGCGTTCGGGTGCCCGGCCTCGTGTCGGGAGAATCGGGAAGGCGGTGAGATTCCGCCACGTGCCCAACGCCGTGAAGGGGATCGATCGCGCAGTTGGCCACTGGCCGAACGGTTGGGAAGGCGCGCGATCGAGATGAACCTCAGTCGGAAGACCGGCCCGGACGGATGGGTTGTCGCTCGCGGACGGAGCGGCGGTCGCCGCCAATCCGTGAGGGGAATCATGGACGCGCATCTCTCCAGCAGTCATTCGAAGACATTCACCCACCCTGCCTCGTTCGCCGATTTTCGCGACCTGGTCGCCGACATGCCTGGCCCCGACGCAGATGCCGCCGCGGCCTGGCGGCAACGCGATGCGCAACTGACAAAAATCCCCGGCTCGCTCGGCCGGCTCGAGGACCTGTCGCTCTGGCTCGCCACCTGGAGTGGGCGCAGCCCGGCGGTGGTCGAACGGCCGCTGGTCGCCGTCTATGCGGCCAATCACGGCATCAATGCCAAGGGCGTCTCCGCCTTTCCGGCCGAGGTGACCCAGCAGATGGTCGCCAACTACGCCGCCGGTGGTGCCGCGGTGAACCAGATCTGCCGGGCCAATGCACTTGGCCTCGCCGTACTCCCGCTCGCGCTCGATACGCCGACGCCGGACATTTCCGAAGCCGATGCCTTCGACGAGGCAACCTGCATCGAGGCCATGCTCGCCGGCATCGACTCGCTGTCGAACAGCCCGGATCTCCTCTGCCTCGGCGAAATGGGCATCGGCAACACGGCCGTCGCCTCAGCCCTATACCTCGCACTATTCGGCGGCACGGCCGAGGAGTGGGTCGGCCCCGGCACCGGCGTCGTCGGACCGGCGCTACGCAACAAGGTGAGCGTCGTCGGTCAGGCGGTCGCGCGGGTGAACGGCGAGCGCGATCCGCTGGAGATCCTGCGGCGCCTCGGCGGCCGTGAGATCGCGGCGATGGTTGGTGCGATCATCGCCGCACGGCACTTGCGGACCCCGGTCGTTGTCGACGGTTTCGTCACCTCCGCTGCGGCCGCCGTGGTGTTTGCGCTGGCGCCGTCGGCGATCGACCATTGCGTCTTCAGCCATGCTTCCGCCGAACCGGCACATCGCCGTGCGCTCACGGTCATGGGCCAGACGCCGCTATTCGATCTCGGCATGCGGCTCGGCGAAGGGACCGGTGCGGCACTCGCCGCCTCGATCATCCGCGCTGCCGGCGCCTGCCATGCCGGCATGGCCACGTTCTCGGAAGCCGGCGTCGCCAACAAGGCGTGACGGCACCGCATCGCCGCTCAAAGCTGAAGACCGCCCGAGCGTCACAGAAGCAGCTCGGGCGGTCGATGGCGCGGCTCAGGTCAGGCTAAGCTAAGCGTGGCTCGCATTCTGCATCAGTCTGAGCCTGTCGAGGTTGAACTTCAGGTAGCGCCTCCGCTCGAGTCCCATCTGCAAGATGGGCCAGGTCAACTCGTCGCCGTTGCGGATAAACGCGCCGTGTCGTTCGAGTTGGCGCAACAGGCGATTGTTCGGGTGGATCAGCTTGTCGAGATATGCTTGGCGCACGTATACCAGCGTGCCTTCCGATTCCTGACGGCGAAACCCGTTAGCACAGGCCTCTTCGTCGGCCGGCTCGCCAACTTTTTCGAAGGGGAAGGTTGCCCGGCTGATCAGTGCCTTCCTCACCCGGTCGACGTCGGCTTGAAACGCCAGATCGCCCGAGTTGAAGTCCTTCAACGCGCGCGCTACGAGCAACTTGAAATGGGTGTCGAAGGTCGCCCCGTCGATGACCTTGAGTTTCTTTGATCTGAGCGCGATCCTTCCTGCCACGTCAGCCCAACGGAGCCCCCCTATATGGCGGGCCTCAAATGGGTTCAGCGTTCCGACCAGTCTGTCGAAATCGGCGCGGCAAAGGTCTGCTAACTCGTTCACACGCTCAAGCGCCAAA
>JARLIU010000193.1 GCA_031291595.1 Ancalomicrobiaceae bacterium
CGATCTGTCCGCTTTGACTGTCGAGGAATTTGCCGCCCAGCTCGGTCGCCCCGATGGCGAAATCGGGCTTGCCGTCAGCAACATGCTGAACCGCAACAACGGCGACCTCACCCGCGCGGTCATCCGCCGCCTCGGGCTCGAGCCGGGCGAGCGGGTGCTGGAAATCGGCTTCGGCAACGGCAAGCTGACGCCCGAACTCCTCGCCGAAGCTTCCGACCTCAGTTACGTCGGCATCGACGTGGCCGAGACGATGGTCGCCGTGGCACGCGAGAGCAATGCGGAGGCCATCGCGGCCGGACGGGCCGCCTTCCATCTCGCCTCGGCGGAGGCGATGCCCGTACGCGCGGCGGAAATCGACAAGATCCTCGCCGTCAATGTGTTCTACTTCATTCCGGACGAGGCCAAGGCCGTGCGCGAGATGCGCCGGGCACTGCGGCCGGGTGGCTTGAGCATCATCGCGGGGATCACGCCGGAAACGGCCGTCCATCTCTCCTTCGCCCGGCCGGAATTCGGCTTCCGGGTGGGGGATCTCGATGCGCTGGTGGCGATGCATCGGGCGAGCGGCTTCAGTGCAGTGGCGGTCGAGGCATTTTCCGACCACGTCGTCATGCCGGAGGGGACAACCCGGCGGCGCGACTACCATCTGATCGTCGGCAGGGCGTGAACCGGGGCGGCATCGCTCGCCTCAGTAGGCGCCTTCCTGGCCGATGATACGGAAGGGGGTCAGGACCAGGATCTTGAAATCGAACCACAGCGTCCAGTTCTCGATGTAATAGAGATCGTATTCGACGCGCTTCCTGATCTTCTCGGGCGTGTCGACCTCGCCACGCCAGCCGTTGATCTGCGCCCAGCCGGTGACGCCCGGCTTCACCTTGTGGCGGGCGAAATAGCCGTCGACCACCTGTTCGAACAGCCGGTTCTGGGTGAGGCCTTTCAGCGCATGCGGACGCGGGCCGACCAGTGATAAGGAGCCGGCGAGCACGTTGAACAGCTGCGGCAATTCGTCGATGGACGTCTTGCGGATGAAGCGGCCGACGCGGGTGACGCGGCTGTCGCCCTTGGTGACCGCCCGCTTGGCGTCGAAGTCGCTCTGGTCGACATACATCGAGCGGAACTTCCAGACGTCGACCACCTCGTTGTTGAAGCCGTAGCGCTTCTGGCGGAACAGCACCGGGCCTTTCGAATCGAGTTTCACCGCGATGGCCGCACCGAGCATGATCGGCAGCGCGACGATCAACGCCAGGGTGCCGAAGATGAGGTCGAAGCCGCGCTTGGCCACCGCATCCCAGTCGGCGAGCGGCTTGTTGAACACCGGCACCATCGGCACATTGCCGAGATAGCGGTAGGTACGCGGCCGGAAGCGCAATTTGTCGGCGTGGGCGGAAAGATGGATGTCGACCGGCAGCACCCAAAGCCGGTGCAGAAGTTCCAGCACGCGGGATTCGGCCCTGAGCGGAATGGTGACGATCAGCATGTCGAGCTTGGTGAGGCGGCCGAACTCCAACAGATCGCCGACGGTGCCGAGCTTCGGGTAGCCGTTGACGATGGCCGGCGAGCGGTCGTCGGCGCGATCGTCGAAAATGCCGCAGATGCGGATGTCGGACGACTTCTGCGCTTCCAGCGACTGGATCAGGTCGGCCGCCGCAGTGCCGCCGCCGACGATGACGGCGCGGCGCTCGAGCCTTCCGTCGACGATCCAGGCCCTGACCAGCGGCGCAACGATGCAGCGGCAGAGCGCCAGCAACCCGCAACCGGCGGCATACCAGGCGAGGAACCAGGCGTGATCGACGAGATCTGTGCGCTGGGCGACGAAGCTCACGACGGCGAATAGCAGGAACACCATCGTCCAGGCGGCAACGACACGGCCGATCTGGTCGAACCGGGTCGAGAGCGTGGCGATCATGTAGCCGTCGGCCGCCTGGATGAGCAGAACGGCAAGGCCGGCGCCGACCAGGCTGACGACTGTCGGGGCGAGCGGCACGACCGCGTGCAGCTGCGTGATCTGCAGCGCGAGGCCGGCAAGCGCCAGCACGGCGAAATCGACCAGACGGAGCGCGCCGTAGAGCACATCCGGCGAGATCGGCCGATCGTCGAAATGCGACGCCACCTCGCGCGCCTCTTCGGACAAGGCACGCACCGGCTCCGACGCCGCACCTGCCGCCGGCATGTCCGGCGGCGCATCGGCAACCGCGAGCGCATGAACGGCCAGGCGGAATTTTTCGGAAGGATCGACGGAGGTCATGGTGGATCCGATCGGCTGGTGCTTGGAGCATCACACCCGGAGATCTTCGCATGTCGAGGTGAATCGTCGGTTGAAGTGCTGATCGGCAACCCACGAGATTCGTTGCAGATTTTATTAAGGTTAAGCGCTCGCGCCGGGGATCTGCGCGACCGCTGGCCGATCAGCGCGGCTTGCTTGCCCGGCGGGGGCGTTGGCGGGCGGCAGCGCTAGTGGAGCGAATTCGACATTTGAGTTCGTCTCTCCCCGCACGCTGGGACTCAAATGTCGAATTCAAAGCTCCACTAGATTCAATAAGTTGCTAGTGGTCCTTTGACTCCGACATTTGCTCAAGCACGTGCGGCAAGTGGGATGCAAATGTCGGAGTCGGACCACTAGAAGAAGCGTTCGCGCACGTTGATCGTGTCGCCCGGGCGGATCGGGTCGGTCAGCGGCACGCGACCGCTCATCACCTCGCCGTTGAGCTGACGGGTGATCTCGGCGTCCGCCGTTACCGCGCGCGGGGTGAAGCCGCCGGCAATGGCCACGGCATTCTGCACCGTCATGCCGGCGACGAAGGTGTATTGCCCGGCATTCTTGATCTCGCCCATGATGAAGAACGGCCGGTAGGTGTCGACCTCGACGGAGACGTCGGGGTGCTTCAGATAGCCGGCCTCGAGCTTCTTGGCGATCTGGCGGGCGAGATCCTGCGAGGTGGCGCCGCGCGCCGCCACCGGGCCGACCAGCGGGAAGGTCACGTAGCCGCCCTGGTCGACCATGTAGACTTGGCTGAGGCCGGGCTGATCGAAGACGGTGATGCGCAGCTTGTCGCCGGAATCGAAGCGATACGGCTCGTTCAGCACTTCGTGCACGGGCGTCGGCCGCACCGTATTGGCGCAAGCCGCCAGACCGGCAACCAGCAACAAGACGCAAAGTCGCGCAAGCATCCGTCCATCCTCTACTCTACCCCGGACGGATAATGCTCTGTTAAGGTTAATGAACCCTAAAATCAGACCCGCTTGGTGCCGGCAGACCCCTATCGCGCGTACATCCAGCGGATGACGAAGCCGACCGGCACGATCCAGACGAGGCCGGCCACGGCGAAATACAGCATCTGCACTACGAGCGGCACCGACATCGTCACCGCGTCACCGACGAAGGCGGCGATGAACGCATAGACGATGACGAAGACCAGGATGATGATCGCGCCAATCAGACGCTTCAGGCGGGAGGGCATCGGACTTTCCCTTGCCAACAAACTCGATCAGCGGGCCGATCTGCCCGCTCAGGCGCTGTAAGGGTCAGTCGGCGCATTTGCAAGCGGCCGCGTGCCTCCCGGCCCTTCGCTCCGGCTCATTGCATACGCCTCTCACGAATTGATCGACTGGGTCTCAGCATCGGGAGCACAATTCCCCAGCCCTTCGCTTGGGCTCAGGGCGTTCGTCGTTCAAAACGCTCCACCGGAGCGTTTTGTGCCGCGCTGGCGCGGCACCACGCCTCACCCACGCCGGCGGCCTTCCCGGCCGCGACGGCCGGCCCCCTCGCCGACCACGCCTTCGGGCGCCGGCTCGCGGTACTTGCGGATCCAGTTCATGCAGTTCTGGTCATGGCCCATGACCACATCGGCGCCAATCACCGCCTGGATGTCCTCGGCATGCAAGGGGTTCATGATCGCCGAGGTCATGCCGGCGCCGATCATCATCGGCAGGAAGGCGGAGTTGAGGCCGCGCCGGTTGGGCAGCCCGAAGGAAAAGTTCGAGGCGCCGCAGGAGGTATTGACCTTCAACTCGTCGTGCAGGCGGCGCAACAGGTGCATCAGCCGGACACCGGCGGTGTTGATGGCGCCGACCGGCATGACGAGGGGATCGACCACGATGTCCTGGCGCGGGATGCCGAAGTCGGCAGCACGCTCGACGATCTTCTTGGCCACGGCAAAGCGCACGTCCGGATCTTCGGAAATGCCGGTCTCGTCGTTGGAAATGGCGATGACGGCGGCGCCGTACTTCTTCACCAGGGGCAGCACCGCCTCCAGCCGTTCGTCCTCGCCGGTCACCGAATTGACCAGCGGCTTGCCGCGGTAGACGGCGAGGCCGGCCTCGAGCGCGGCAACGATGGAGGAATCGATCGACAGCGGGACATCCACGGTGTCCTGCACCAGCTTGATGCATTCGGCCAGGATCTTCGGCTCGTCGGCCAACGGGATGCCGGCGTTGACGTCGAGCATCTGCGCGCCGGCCTCGACCTGCGCCACCGCATCGGCCAGCACCCGGGAATAGTCGCCGCGCGCCATTTCTTCCGCCAGAAGCTTGCGCCCGGTCGGATTGATGCGCTCGCCGATCATGACGAAGCGGCGCTCGAAGCCGATGACGACTTCCTTCTTGTGCGATGAAACCAGCGTGTCGGTCATATGCGGCCCCGTGACGGCGAGTGCTTCTGCGGTATGGACGCTAGGCAGGTAGTCGAGCCACGGCTTGTCCGCAAGCGACAATCAGCCGTCGATCCTGCGCCCGGCCGGCGGTCAGGCCTGCGTGGCGTCGGTCCCATCCGCACCGACCGGTCCGATCACGCCGTCAGCGGCTGACGGCGCGCGCATCGAAGGCCTGGCGCGACGCTTCCACCTCTTCCAGGTGCGCCTCCGCCCACAGCCAGACGCCACAGAACGCTTGGCCGAGCCCGAGGCCCAGCCGCGTCAGCTTATAGTCCACCCGCGGCGGGATGACCGGATGAATGGTGCGGGTGACGAGCCCGTCGCGCTCCATCTGCCTGAGCGTCTGGGTCAGCATCTTCTGGCTGATGCCGTGAACCTCGTCGGCGAGGCGGGAGAAGCGCAATTCACCCTTCTCGGCCAACGCCTCCAGAATCAGCATGGTCCACTTGTCGGCGACGCGGCCGATCAGGTCGTTCACCAGCCGCTCGACGCGCGGATCGAGCGGCCGATGCTCCACCGCAGGCATGGGATTGGGCTGGGCGGGCCCAGGGCGGCGCAGCACGTCCGACATCACACTCTCCATTTGGTAAGTATAGAACTTTTCGGTGCCTTCTTTACGATAGAGAGCATTCGGATTACCTGCAAGTCCATCGGGGCGCTGTGCAGCCCCCAGAATGTCCGGCCCCGGACGTTCGACCCCACAGCTACGGAAGGGCTTTCCCATGCAGATGTCCGGCAACACGATTTTCCTCACCGGCGGCGGCTCCGGCATCGGCCGCGCCCTGGCTGAAAAGCTCCATGCGCTCGGCAACACGGTGATCATCTCCGGCCGCCGGCAGGCGGTGCTTGATGCGGTCACCGCCGCCAATCCCGGCATGGCGTCGATCGCCGTCGACATTGCGGATGCGGCCTCGATCGCCGCTGCCGCCGAACAGCTGATCGCCGACCATCCGAACCTCAACGTCGTCATCAACAACGCCGGCATCATGCGCAACGAGAACCTGATCAGGCTCGGGAACCAGGTTGCCGACGCCGAGGCCACCATCGCCACCAACCTGCTCGGCCCCATCCGGCTGACGGCGGCGCTCTTACCGCATTTCCTCACGCAGCCGGCAGCAACGATCATCACGGTGTCGTCGGGCTTGGCGTTCCAGCCGCTCGCCATGACGCCGACCTATTCCGCCACCAAGGCGGCGATCCACTCGTGGAGCCAGTCGTTGCGCTATCAGCTGAAAGAGACGGCCATCCAGGTGATCGAGCTGGCGCCGCCCTACGTGCAGACCGAGTTGATGGGCGAGCGCCAGGCGAACGACCCGCATGCCTTGCCGCTGACAGACTTCATCGACGAGGTGATGCAGATCCTTGCCGACAAGCCCGACGTCACCGAAGTGCTGGTGGAGCGGGTCAAGCCGCTGCGGTTTGCCGAGGCGAGCGGCAACGGCGAGGCGTTCTTCACCAAGTTCAACGATGGCTATTTCGCCGCGCGCGCCGCCGAATTCTGATCCGCCGAGGTCCGATCAGCGGCCTTGAGCCAATCGTCGAGGCCGGCGACCCCGGTCTCGACCACGGTCAACGGCAAGCCGAACCAGGCCGCCACCGCTTGCGCCCGCGCAAGCCGCTCCGGGGTCGGCAGCTGCGCCAGATAGACCACGCGGGTGTAATTGCCGAAATAGTCCGATTTCAGCTCGGGATGGGTGTCGAGCTTCAAGGCCTTCAGCGTCAGCTTGTCGAAATGGCGGGCAAGGAAGTCGGTCAGATAGAACGTGCCGGCGGCCTCGTCGTGCAGTTGAGCGAAGCGGTCGAGGCCGGCGTAGAAGGCGTAGCAATGGGCGCCCTCGATGCGTTCGACGCCCTCCTGTGCCAGGATCTCGTCCAGCCGGCCGCGCGTGCCGCAGTCGCCGAAGCCGACCAGCACATGGGCATAGCGCTGCTTGGCCGCCCGGATCTTCGCCGCCACCGCGTCCGGGATCTTGTCCGGGGTGGCGTGGTAGTCGGCCGGCACGGCGGTGACCTCGATGTGGTCGAGGCCGTTCAGCCGGATGACCTGCTGCAGTTCGGCGATCAGGGCGCCGCAGGCGATGACGAGCGTGCGGGTCGCGGGATCGCCGGGGGTGAGGCTCCAGGCGTTCAGCGTCGCAGACGCCGAGGTCTTGCGCACGCCACGGCGGACGTGCGCCTCCAGCCGCCCTGCCCGGCCGCCGCGGCGGGCAGGCGAGATCTTCGAAGTTTGTGCGTCTGCTTCGGACACGGCTCGTCACTTTTCTGGAACGAGAGGAACTAACGTCACCCCTCTCCCGCCCTTCGGGCACCCTCGCCCACAAGGGGGGAGGGGGATGGGGCAAAGCCTGGGCCCACCACGCTACTCCAAACCCGTGGCTCCTTCGCCCTCCCCCCTTGTGGGGGAGGGTGGCTGACAAGCCGGGAGAGGGGGCCAGATCACCAATCCTGAGATAGGACGTCCGATCGCGCCGTCCAATGCGGGGCGGCAGCCAGCGTCACTGCGATCCCATCGCGCCCTGGCGGCGGGAAATCAGCGACTTCGCCGTCTCCACGGCCACCGCGGCGTCGCGGCAGTAGGCATCGGCGCCGATGGCATCGGCAAAGGCCTCGTTCAGCGGTGCGCCGCCGACCAGCACGATGAAGTCGGAGCGGATGCCCTTGTCCTTCAACGTGTCGATCACGACCTTCATATAGGGCATGGTGGTGGTGAGGAGCGCCGACATGCCGATGATCTCGGCATTCTGTTCGAGCGCGGTATTGATGTAGTTGTCGACCGGATTGTTGATGCCGAGGTCGATGACCTCGAAGCCGGCGCCCTCCATCATCATGCAGACGAGGTTCTTGCCGATATCGTGGATGTCGCCCTTGACCGTGCCGATGACCATCTTGCCGACCTTGGG
This sequence comes from Ancalomicrobiaceae bacterium, assembly GCA_031291595.1. Taxonomy (GTDB): domain Bacteria; phylum Pseudomonadota; class Alphaproteobacteria; order Rhizobiales; family Ancalomicrobiaceae; genus CAIYYN01. The sequence continues at coordinate 7,547 of JARLIU010000193.1, forward strand.
CGCGCCGGTCTCGACGAGCAGCGGCCTGAGGATGGCCATGCCGGCCTTCATCGCATTGGCCGACATCAGCACTTCCGGCACGAACAGGATGCCGTCGCGAAAGTCGACGCCGACGATGCGCATGCCCTCGACCAGCGCCTTGGTCAGGATGTCGTAGGGCGTCCAGCCGCGCGCCAGCAGGATTTCGACGCTCTCCTCGATCGCCTCGCCGAGGCCATCGTAGAGGTCGTCCCACATCTGCTCGACGAGTTCCTCGTCGTTGAGCGTATTCAGGTCGAGATCGTCGTCGGCCATGCCCGGTCCAGTCCTCTATGTCATTGCCTGAGCGTGTTCCCGTTGCGAAACAGGTTCCCACTGTCACGCGACACGCTGCGGTCGCCGGCCCGGCGCGGCCCGTCCGGCCGCCCCGCGGGCGCACCGACATCCTGTCCCGCAATACGGACAGGCGATGTCCGTACGGCGACATGGCCCGGTGCCAGGGCGACCTCTAGCACAGTCGCGACGACCACGGCGAGATGATTAGGACTGGTTCCAGTCGATCCAGCCGGCCGTTCCGGCCCGATGCCGCGCCAGATGCGAAGTGGCCAGGGTCTTCAGCCAGGCGAGCCCCTCTTCGCTGCCGCTTTCGAGATCGAGACGGAGGGTGTCGCCCGCCTGTTCGACCCGATAGCGGCCGAAGGGAAAGCTCAGAACCACCGCGTCGACCGCATGCCCCTCGGGGATGCGGTCGGCAAAGGCGGCGCTCAGCCGGGCCAAATAGGCGCCGGCCTCGGTCGTCGGCAGGATGGCCTCAGCCCGCATGCGGGCGGTTGCGGCGGCGCGCATCGACGCGGCCTCAGCTGCGCTCGATCTTGCCGGCGGCCTCGTCGAGCGCGGCGGCGATCGTTGCGATGGTCTCGGCCGAGACGGCACCGGACGCGAGCCTCAAGTGCAGGGCAGTGCGCAGGTTTTCCACCGCGCGGATCATCTGCGGCCGATGCATGCCGCTGCCCTCGCCCGCTTCGGTCATACGCGCCATGATGATGCGCACTTCCGCCGCGTTTTCGCTGAGGTACGTCTGCCCGGCCTCGGTCAGGCGATATTCCTTGCGATTGCCGGCGACGGTCTCGACCGTGACGTGGCCAAGCTCTTCCAGCATGGTCAGGGTCGGATAGATGACGCCGGGGCTCGGGCTGTAGGCGCCGCCGGCCTTGTCCTCGATCGCCTTGATCAGTTCGTAGCCGTGGCGCGGCTTTTCCGCGATCAGCGCCAGAATGACCAGCTTCAGGTCGCCATGGTCGAAGAAGCGACCGCCACCGCGCCGGCCGAAGCCGCGCCCAAAGCCAGCTCCGAAGCCCCTGGCCCAGCCGCCCTCGCCGCCGCGACCTTCGCCGCGGCCCTCGCCGCGATGCATGCGCTCGCGCATGGCGTCGACGTCGCCGCCACAACGTCCCCGTCCCTCGCGCCGGTCGTGCCGGTCGTGCCGGCAATGAAATCCATACATTCGTGTCTCCCAGATCGATTTAGACCGATCTATTTGATATATCGAAACTCGGCGCAGGCCACATCAGCAGCAGCGCGTATCGATGGAACTAAGATATATCTAAATACAGTCGTGTCAAGCGGCGCACCGGCAGCCGCGCGACGAATTTGCACGCGCCAAGCCGGCGACGGTTCGGCCGCGCGTCGGCGCCTGTCCCCGGCCGGATGGGGTCACCCGACCAGGACATTCTGTCGATTCAATGGGTTGGCGTGCTGCTACGGTTCGGATGGCGTCAAGGCGAGCGCAGCAGGTTCCTGCGTCCGGCTTTTCATGCCATCAAGGAGGATGTCGATCATGCGGAACGCCGCCTCTCGGCCCGCGGCGGCGTCGTCGACCTGGGTGACGGCGAAGACGGCCCTAAGCAGATCCGTGGGAGCGAGATCGAGATGGATCTCGCCGGCCGCCACGGCGCGCTCGGCGAGCAGATTGATCGAATTGCCGAGCAGATCGCCGGCGCCGGCATGGAGCGTCGAGGTGCCGCCTGTCAGCGCCTGGAAGGCCGGGGCAATCACGCGTTTCGTCGCCGAATAGTCGACGAACAGCCGCATCCATTGTTTCAGGGCCTCGACAGGCCGCAGCTCTTCGAGCAGGCGCGGCGCTGCGGCCCCCAATTGCTCGAGCGCGTGGCGATAGACCTCGGCCAACAGCGCCTCGCGGGTGGCGAAATGGCGGTACAGCGTGCCGATGCCGACCTCGGCGCGGCGGGCGATCTCTTCGAGACTGGCATCGGCGCCATTCTCGGCAAACATGACGCGGGCCACATCGAGCAGGCGGCGGCGGTTGCGCTCGGCATCGGCGCGCGGCTTGCGCCGGGCTTTGGCGTTGCCGTCATCACTCATGCCGAGCGACCTATCTGTGCGCATTGATACACAGGCCCCTTGATAAACGGAGGTAACCTCCGTATTTAGTCCGGAGACAGCCTCCGTTTAATCCACGCGGGTGGATCCGGCAAGCGCCGGGCTGCTTTCGCCACGCGGCGACGAGGTTGTTCGATCCCATTCCCATGGAGAACACCATGTCTGAGGCCTTCGGAGCAACTTCAACCACCGACGACGTGCTCGCCGGCATCAATCTTACGGGAAAACGCATCCTCGTCACCGGCGTCTCGGCTGGGCTCGGTGTGGAGACCGCCCGGGCGCTCGCCGCCCGTGGCGCTACAGTCGTCGGCGCGGCGCGCGATCTGAAGAAAGCGGAAGCCGCCACCGCGGTCGTGTGGGAGTCCGCTGCCGCCGGCGGTTCGCTCGAGCTGATCGAACTTGATCTCGCCAACCTCGCCAGCGTGCGCGCAGCCTCGGACGCCCTCATCGCAGCTGGCAAACCGTTCGACGTCGTCATCGCCAACGCCGGCATCATGGCCTGCCCGTTTTGGCATACCGCCGACGGCTTCGAAATGCAGTTCGGCACCAACCATCTCGGCCATTTCACCTTTATCAACCGCATCGCCGCGCTGATCAAGGACGGCGGCCGGTTGGTCAACCTGTCGTCCGCCGGCCACCGCTTCTCCGACGTCGATCTTGACGATCCCAACTTCGAGCGCACGCCTTACGATCCGTGGCTAAGCTACGGTCGCTCAAAGACCGCCAACGTCCTGTTCGCGGTCGAATTCGACCGGCGCCACAAGGCCCGCGGCATCCGGGCCACGGCCCTCCATCCAGGCGGCATCGCCACCGAACTCGGCCGCTACGCCTACACTGAAGCGGGCGCAGTGCAGCGTCGGATCGATCAGATCAATGCCGAAAATCTGGCCGCCGGTCTGCCGCCGATCCGGTTGAAGAGCATTCCGCAGGGGGCGGCGACGTCGGTTTGGGCCGGTGTCGTGGCGGCGGGTGACGACGTCGGTGGACGCTACTGCGAGGACTGCCACGTCGCCGAGACCCTTCCCGCCGCATCGTCCGCGCAGGTCAGTGCCATCGGCCCGGGCGTGCGCGCCTATGCACTCGACGCCGACCGCGCCAAGGCGCTGTGGGCGAAGAGCGAAGAAATGGTCGGCGAACACTTCGCCGCGTGATCGGAGGGCGGATTGCGGGCCGCCGCCCGGCTCGCCTGATCGCAAGCCGTTCCGGCCCGGCGCCCCGCGCTTGGCCGGCCTGTCGCCGGACTGTGTTGGACGAAGCCCCTCGTCTCGCGGTCCGGCGGCGGATTAAGCTCTGAGCCGCTCGTTCCCCGCATCGAACGGACTTTCGCCGACGACGACGGCGCGGTGGGTTTTTCCCAGAATCTTGACGTCAAGTTCGGTGCCGACGTCGCCCAAGTCGGGCCGTACCATCGCCATCGACAGCGATTTTCCTGTGCGCCAGCCGAAGGCGCCGGTGGTGCAGCGGCCGACCAGGGTCCCGTTCTGGTAGATCGGCTCGGAGCCGCGGGCGTCGGCATCGGTGACGTCGAGGATCTCCAGCGTGACGAAGCGGTTGGCGAAGCCGTTGTCGCGCCATGCGATCAGCGCATCGCGGCCGATGAAGTCACCCTTGTCGAGGCGGACGAAGCGGTCGAGGCCGGATTCGAGCGCCGCATATTCGATCGACAGTTCGCGGCCGATGTTGCGGTAGGATTTTTCCACCGCGCACGACATCATCGCCCGGACGCCGAACGGCTTGATGCCGTAGGCCGAGCCCTCCTTCATCACGAGGTCGAACAGGGTCGCCATCATCGGCATCGGCACATGCAGCTCGAAGCCGAGTTCGCCGATGAAATTGACCCGCAGCGCCACGCAGTCGACCGGACCGATCGACAGCGATTTTCCCGTCAGCCACGGGAAGGCGGCGTTGGAGAGGTCGGTGTCGGTCAGGTGCTGCAACAATTCGCGCGAGCGCAGGCCGGCGACGGCGAGGACGCCGTAGGTCATCGTCGCCGTGTGCATCTGCACGCTGCCGTCCTTGGGCAGAAGCTTGTTCAAGATGTCGTGGTCGTGGCGTTCGAGCGCGCCGGCCGAGACGAGATAGAACACGTCCGGCGCATATTCGTAGAGGGTGAACTCGGCCTGAACCCCGCCGCGCGGGGTGAGGAGGTGGCAGAGCGCGATGCGGCCGCGCTTCGGGATCCTGTTGGCGAGAATGGACTCCAGCCATGGACGCGCGCCCCGGCCCGAGACGATCGCCTTGGCAAACGGCGTCAGGTCCTGGATGCCGACGCCACTCGTCAGGTTCTTCACCTCGTTGCCGACATGCTCGAAGTAGTTCGAGCGATGGAACGACCAGATCTCCTTGACCTTGCCATCCAGGTCCGGCGCCGGGTGGTTGTGGTTGGTGATGACATCGGGCTTGTCGATCGACGATACGTCGATACCGTAGCCGACGGGGGCGAACCAGTTGGCGCGTTCCCAGCCGTAGACGGAGCCGAACACGCCGCCCAAGGCCTTCAGCCGCTCGTACACCGGCGAGGTCTTCAACGGCCGTGCCGCCTCGCGCTCCTCGTCGGGATAGTGCGGCGTGAACACGTTGCGGTAGGCTTCCTCGTTCTTCTGGCGAAGATAGCCGCGCGTGGCGTAGGGGCCGAAGCGGCGGGGATCGACGCCCATCATGTCGACGCTCGGCAAGCCTTCGACGATCCATTCGGCCAATTGCCAGCCGGCACCGCCGGCCGCCGTGACACCGAAGGAATGCCCCTCGTTCAGCCAGAAGTTGCGTAAACCCCAGGCCGGACCGACAATCGGATTGCCGTCGGGCGTATAGGCGATGGCGCCGTTGTAGACCTTCTTCACTCCCACTTCGCCGAAGGCCGGCACGCGGGCAATCGCCGTCTCGATGTGGGGCCCAAGGCGATCGAGATCTTCCTGGAACAGCTCGTATTCGGACTTGTCGTCCGGTCCGTCGACGTAGCAGACCGGCGCGCCGTATTCGTAAGGCCCGAGGATCAGGCCGCCGGCCTCCTCGCGCATATACCAGGCGGAATCCGATTCGCGCAGCACGCCCATCTCGGGCAGTCCCGCCGCGTGGCGCGCCTGGATCGCCGGATGCGGTTCGGTGACGATATACTGGTGCTCGACTGGAATGACCGGGATATCGAGCCCGACCATGGCGCCGGTCCGCCTGGCGAAATTGCCGGTCGCCGAGACGACGTGCTCGCAGGCGATGTCGCCCTTGTCGGTCTTGACGCGCCATTCACCGGACGGCGTTCGCTCGATGGCGGTCACGGTGGTGAAGCGGTTGATCTCGGCGCCCATCTGCCGGGCGCCCTTGGCCAAGGCCTGCGTCAGGTCGGCCGGCTGGATGTAGCCGTCGTCGGGATGGCGGATGGCGCCGAGCAGCCCATCGGTTTCGGCGAGCGGCCAAATCTCCTTGACTTGGTCAGGCGTCAACAGTTCGACATGGACGCCGATCGTCTCGGCGATGCCCTTGTAGTACATGTATTCGTCCCAGCGATCCCTGGTCCGGGCGAGACGAATGTTCGATACTTTCTTGAAGCCGACGTTCTGACCGGTCTCAGCCTCCAGGCTGTCGTACAGCTTGACCGAATATTTGTGGATCTGGCCGACCGAATAGGAGAGGTTGAACAAGGGCAACAGTCCGGCGGCATGCCAAGTGGAGCCGGAGGTCAACTCCCGGCGCTCGATCAGCACGACATCGTTCCAGCCTTTCTTGGCCAGATGATACAGCGTCGCCACGCCGACGACGCCGCCCCCGATCACGACTGCACGCGCATGGGTTCTCATGGTCCGACCGCTGCTCCACCAAGCTGTTTCCGACCGGGCAATCGCCGCCCGGAGGCATCAGTGTCGACGCTTCTCCGGCCCTGACGCTTATGCGTCGGCGACATCGAATGGCGGACTTGCGATAGAATAGGCATTCGCACCCCGGCCCTTCCGGGCCCGGAGCACCCGATCACCGGCGGACAGCGTTGTGACCGCCGGAATATCCAGATCCCGCCGTCCGGTGGCGCCTGCTGACAAGCGCGAACCAACCCCGATAGCATGCTTACGCCGACCGACGATCCATCGGCTCGTCCTGCGACCGCCACCGACGGCGCGACTGGACCGGCCATCCAGCCCTTGTGGAGACGCCCCATGACCGAAGCCGCCGCCAGCCCGAACGCCCAGGCGCAGCCGCAGGAGGCCCGACGCGGCCGCGAGGCGCGCAAGGCGGCGCGATCGGCACGCGGTGCCGTTTCCGTGCCCTACATCACGCGCAACTTGGCCGTAACCGAGGTGCTGTCGGCCGAAGGCCTGGAACTGATCGTCGCCAATGCCGAGACGCTGGCGCAAGAGATCGGGCTGGAATTCCGCGGTTATCCCACGGCGCTGGCGCGCTTCCAGGCGGCCGGAGCGGACATCAAGGGCGAGCGCGTGCGGTTTCCGAAGGGTCTGCTCAGGCAGCTGTGCGCCACCGCGCCGGCCGACTACATCCAGCATGCGCGCAATCCGATGAGGAGCGTGCACATCGGCGGCAAGGATACGGTGTTCGCGCCAGTCTACGGCTCGCCGTTCGTCACCGACCTCGACCAGGGCCGACGCTACGGCACCATCGAGGACTTTCGCAATTTCGTGAAACTCGCCTACGTCAGCCCCCACATGCACCATTCCGGCGGCACGGTGTGCGAGCCGGTCGATCTGCCGGTGAACAAGCGCCATCTGGAGATGGTGTATTCCCACATTAAATATTCCGACAAGCCGTTCATGGGGTCGGTGACGCATCCGGAGCGCGCCAAGGACACGGTCCGCATGGCCGAGATCGTGTTCGGCAAGGAGTTCGTCGACCGCAACACGGTGTGCACCTCGCTGATCAACGCCAATTCGCCGCTCGTCTGGGATGCGACCATGCTCGGGGCGGCGGAAGCCTATGCGGCGGCCAATCAGGCGACGATCATCACGCCGTTCATCCTGTCGGGCGCCATGAGCCCGGTATCGGTCGCCGGCACCTTGACGCAGGTGCTCGCCGAGGTGATGGCCGGCACCGCCTTCTGCCAGCTGGTGCGTCCAGGCAGCCCGGTCATCTTCGGCACCTTCGTCTCGACGCTGTCGATGCAGTCGGGGGCGCCAACCTTCGGCACGCCGGAAGCCTCGCTCGCCATCTACGGCGCGGCACAACTGGCGCGGATGATGAAGATGCCGTTCCGTACCGGCGGGTCGTTGTGCGCCTCGAAGGTGCCGGACGCGCAGGCGGCCTACGAGAGCGCCAATACGCTCATTCCGACCATCCATGCCGGCACCAATTTCGTGCTGCATGCCGCCGGCTGGCTCGAAGGCGGGCTGGCGTCGTCCTACGAAAAATTCGTCATGGATTGCGACCAGCTCGGCCAGATGCACGTGCTGGCCAAGGGCGTCGACCTCTCCGAGAACGCCCAGGCGCTCGATGCCTTCCGCGAGGTCGGCCCCGGCGGCCACTATCTCGGCTGCGCCCACACGCAGGCGAATTTCGAGAGCGCCTTCTACCGTTCGTTCATCGCCGACAACAATTCCGTCGAGCAGTGGATGGCGGAAGGATCGCAGGACGCCTACACCCGCGCCAACAAGGTGTGGAAGAAGTGGCTCGCCGACTACGAAGCCCCTGCCCTCGATGAGGGCGTCGACGAGGCGCTCCTCGCCTTCATCGCCGAGAAGAAGGCATCGATGCCGGACGCCAGCTATTGAGGCGGATGGCACCGCCTCGATAGAGACGGCAGAATTGCCGCATCAACGAAGGGTGTCATCCCCGGCCGAGCGCCTGGGCGCCAGGGGATGACAGCCAGAGCCCGCAGGGCCATTGTTCGGCGGTCTGCTTGGCTTTTGCCCGCCTGAAGATCCGCGAGGTTCCCCATGCCCGACGTCACCATCATCTATTGGCGCGACATTCCCGCCCAGGTCATCGTCGGTTCCGGCCGCAAGGCGACCAAGCGCGAGTTGCCCGAACGCTTCCAGCAGGCGATCGATGCCGCGGCAATGCGCTCCGGCGCGCGCGATACCGATGCCTATCTCGCCGACTGGCACAAGGTCCCGTTGGGGGCGCGTGACGGCGAGGCCGAAGCGGTGGTCGCATCCGTGGCGGAGGAGATCACCAATCTTTACGAAGGTGGGCGCCTCGCCCGTCTGGTGGAAGCCGGCGGGCAGGAGAGCTGACTCCGCCCAACAACTCATCGGGGGTAAAGCCATGGAGACGCCGGCCGCATTCGAGCCGCGCGGGCGACGGCACCGTCGCGCCGACCGCTTCGCGTTGCGCTTCGTCTCGATCCGCCATGCCCGGGCGCTCGAAACGCTCTATTCCGGGTTCGAGCGGCTCATCGTGGCGGCGGCGCCACTCCTCGCCCGGCTCGGCTGGGAGCGGCTGGAGCGCCCCGTCGCCTATCTCGAACGGCAGGTCAAGGGCGCGCTGTTCGACTGCCGCATGTGCGGGCAATGCGTGCTGTCGTCGACCGGCATGTCCTGCCCGATGAATTGCCCCAAAGGCTTGCGCAACGGTCCCTGCGGCGGGGTTCGGGCGGACGGCTGCTGCGAGGTCTATGCCGACATGCCCTGCGTCTGGGTGAAGGCCTATGAGGGCAGCCTCAAGATGGTGGAGGGCGCCCGTATCGCCGAAATCCAGGCGCCGGTCGACCATCGGCTCAAGGGCCGCTCGTCGTGGCTCGCCGTCATGCGGCAGAAATCCGGTCTCGGCACCTCCCCGGACCGCGTGCCGGCGAAGACGGGGGCGAAGGCGTGATGAAGCTGCCGTTGCACCCGGAAGATTTCGGCGAGAACCCGTGGGATCCGCTGCCCGACCTGCCCGGCCATTCCTCGCTCGGCCGGCTGGAACGGGTGCTGCGGCGCGGCGAATTCGCCGTGACCGCCGAACTGAACCCGCCGGATTCGGCCGATGCCGAGGACGTCTACAAACGCGCCGCGGTGTTCGAGGGCTGGGTCGACGCCATCAATGCCACCGATGGCTCGGGCGCCAATTGCCACATGTCGTCGGTGGCGATCTGCGCGCTCCTCACCCGGGCCGGTTTTGCGCCGGTGATGCAGATCTCCTGCCGCGACTACAATCGCATCGCCATCCAGGGCAATGTCTTGGGCGCGGCGGCGCTCGGCGTGGCCAATCTCCTCTGCCTGACCGGCGACGGCGTGCAATCGGGCGATCATCCGGAAGCCAAGCCGGTGTTCGACCTGGATTCGACCTCGCTCGTTTCCACCATCCGCACCATGCGCGACGACAAGCGGTTCCTGTCGGGGCGCAAGATCACCGCGCCGCCACGCGTGTTCATCGGCGCGGCGGAGAACCCCTTCGCCCCACCCTACGACTTCCGCCCGCTGCGACTGGCCAAGAAGATCGCGGCGGGCGCGCAATTCATCCAGACGCAATATTGTTTCGACGTGCCGATGCTGGCCCGTTTCATGGCGCGGGCGCGCGACCTCGGCCTTACGGACAAATGCTTCATCCTCGTCGGCGTCGGCCCCTTGGCGTCGGCAAAAACAGCCCGCTGGATGCGCGCCCATGTCGCCGGCGTGCACATTCCCGACGACATCATCTCCCGGCTCGAGCGCGCCAAGGATCAGAAGGCCGAAGGCAAGAAGATCTGCGTCGACATCATCCAGCAGGCGCGCGAGATCGCCGGCGTTTCCGGCATCCATGTCATGGCCTACCGGCAGGAGGAGTATGTCGCCGAAATGGTCGAAGAGTCCGGGGTCCTCAAAGGCCGGCAGCCGTGGCGGCGCGACCTGCGAGCCCCGGCATTCGACCTCGCCACGCGGCTGCACGAGAACCTCGCCGCCAGCCACGAGGCGCCGGCGAAAGAGATTTCCACAACTTGAGGTGATTGCGTTCCGACGACGGTGGCGGCTATCCTGGGACGAGATTGCCAAGTCGCTTACACCCAAAATTGCGCGGCGTTTTTCCACCTGCGTGCGGGAGTTTCACCGCTTCGATTAACTCATTCGCCACACTTTGATTGAATTATATCGACAATTCCAACGAGACCGAGCTCGACCGATGTTTGGAGCCGATGCCAGTAAGCAGCGGGAGAAACGCCGCTGGCCGCGTCAGAAGGTATTGATCCCGGCCTATTTCAACCTTCCGCGGCGCGACCTACGCTTGCAGCAGTGCATTCTGAAGGACGTCAGCATAACCGGCTGCCAAGTCGTCGGCCGCCAGGTTGAGATCATCGATGGCAACTTCGTGCTCCACTCGGATGTTTTCGAGGAACCACGTCTGTGCACGATCGCCTGGCGCTCGCGCCACGTGATCGGTGCGCGTTTCATCGAGGCGCCCGACGCCGAACCGTCCGAGCTCGAGCCGACCCAACCTGCCATCACGTCGGCTGCACGCGACGCATCTGCCGACCCGTGAACCGATGCATCACGGCCGGTGACGGCAGGCGGCCAATTGCCCGGCGGCGGACAGGCAGGCTCACCGTTGCCGGGTTTCCCAGCCATCCGCCTGCCAATAGGGCGCGTTGGAGCGCGGCAGCGGCTCCCGGCCGCGGATGTGATCGGCCATCTTTTCGGCAAGCATGATGGTCGGGGCATTGAGGTTGCCGGTGGTGATCGACGGCATCACCGAGGAATCGGCGACGCGCAGCCCGTCGACGCCGATGACGCGGCCTTTGCGGTCGACGACAGCGAAGCCATCGTCCGGTCGGCCCATGCGGCAGGAGCAGGACGGGTGATAGGCGCTCTCGACGTGGGCGCGAACATAGGCATCGATCTCGTCGTCCGAGACGACACCCGGACCCGGCGCCAATTCCTCGCCGCGATAGGCATCGAAGGCCGTCTGCGCAAAAATCTCGCGCGTCAGCCGCACGCAGGCGCGCATCTCGACGAGATCGTCGTCGTTGGAGAGGTAATTGAAGCGGATCAGCGGATGGTCGCGCGGATCGGCCGAAGCCAGCCGCACGTAGCCGCGCGATTTCGACCGCATCGGCCCGACATGCGCCTGGAAGCCATGCCGGTCGGCCTGCGCCTGGCCGTCGTAGCGGATGGCGGCGGGCAGGAAATGGTACTGGATGTCGGCATAGGCCACTCCGGCACGAGACCGAATAAAGCCGCAGCTCTCGAAATGGTTGGTCGCGCCGAGCCCGTCGTGGAACAGCATCCAGCGCAGGCCGATCAGCGCCTTGGCGAGCGGCCCCATGTGCTTGTAGAGCGTGATCGGCGCCTTGCTGGCGACCTGGAAGTAGAATTCGAGATGGTCCTGCAGGTTCTCGCCCACCCCCGGCCGGTCGGCGACGACTGCGATGCCGCGGGCCGACAATTCCGCCGCCGGGCCGACGCCGGAGAGTTTTAAGAGTTGCGGCGAATTGATCGGCCCGCCGCAGAGAATCACCTCGCGCCGCGCCCGGATCGTCCGCCGCCGCCCATCCCGTTCGACTTCCACGCCGACGGCGCGGCGTCCCTCGAACAGGATCCTGGTGACGAGCGTATCGGTCTCGATGGCAAGGTTCGGCCGCTTCGAGGCCGGCTTCAGATAGGCCGATGCCGCCGACCAGCGCCGGCCGCGATGGATGGTGCGGTCCATGCGACCGAAGCCTTCCTGACGGAAGCCGTTGATGTCGTCGGTGGCGCCATAGCCGGCTTCGACGCCGGCATCGATGAAGGCGCGGTAAAGCGGGTTCGACATCGGACCGTAGGAGGTATGCAGCGGCCCGTCGCTGCCGCGGTAGGCGTCGCCGCCCTCTTCGCGCGTCTCGGCCCGGCGGAAATACGGAAGTACGTCGGCGTAGGCCCAGCCGTCGGCGCCCTCCGCCTGCCAGCGGTCGAAGTCGGCCGGATTGCCGCGCACATAGACCATGCCGTTGATCGAGGACGAGCCGCCGACGACGCGGCCGCGCGGGCAGGCCATGACGCGCGCCCCGAGGCCCGGCTCCGGCTCGGTCTCATAGAACCAGTTGTAGGCGCGATCGTTCATCGGGATCGACAGCGCCGTCGGCATGGCGATGAAGATCGAGCGGTCGCTGCCGCCGCGCTCGATGACGAGGACGCTGGCGGCCGGATCCTCGCTGAGCCTTGCGGCGACGACCGAGCCGGCCGAGCCGGAGCCGACGATCAGATAGTCGAATTCGGCGGTCGTCATCGTGGTTGTCGCCTCATGTTGTGGCAGCGATTCCGCCTTGCGGCGTAACCATCTGATCTGTCAAACTTTTCTCAGCGCGCTTCAGCTTCCGATTCCGCTTCAAGGGATTGCGGCGCGCCGGCCGGTTGCCGTTCGACGTTCGGTTGAGGACGGCGTCCGGACATCGCCCGGCTCGGATCGGGTCATCAGTGCCAGCCGCGTCAGCGCGATCTGGGCGTCGACGAAGCCGTTGACCATGTCGCGCGCCTGACTGCCGTCGGAGACCGCGGTCGACAGGGTCGCGCGCAGCCACAGCCCGTCGATCATCGCCGCCGTGGCGGCGGCCAGCCGCTCGGCTGCGACGTCCGGCACCAGGTCACGGAAGCCGGCGAGGAGGTTGGAAATCATGCGGCGTTCGTACACCCGTTGAACTCTGGCGAAACGGGCAACCACCGGTACCTGGCCCCAGAAGGCGAGCCAGACGGTCGCAATGCGGCGGTCGAACTGGCTCGTTCCCAGGTTCGCGTCGATGACCGCGGCGATGCGGTCGCGCGGGCCCGAGTCGGCAGCCAGACCGGCGACGAAGGCCGTATGCAATTGCGCGGCGAGATGGCGCAGCGTCGCTTCCAGCAGACCGTCCTTGTCGCCGAAATAGAAGGCGACCAGCCCGGCCGAGACGCCGGCCCGCCCGGCGATCTGATTGATGGTTGCCGCAGCGAAGCCGACGTCGGCGATCGTTTCGACGGTCGCCTCGATCAGCTGCCGCCGGCGCACATCCCCGGGCTCGAACCGCCGCAACCGCGGCAGGGGCGAGGATTGGGCTTTCGTGCTCATGGGCAGGGCAACTGCCTCCGGTTTGGGCGCGCTTCGGGGTCTGCATGCGGGCCGTCGCCAAGACGACCGGCCCAGCCGACAGCATATTTTGAACGCTCGTTCAGTCAAGCAATTCCACGTATAATCGCATCATCCCCGCCGACTGCGGCCGTTCTGGCCGGGATCGGCGCGGCTGGCGCGATGCGCTGGACAGGGATTCGCGCGTAATCTGTTGATTTAAAGTCATTATCCAGACCGTACCAGCGAGACGTCGTGCCCTGTGCGGCACGAACGGCAGCGGTTCCGCCGCCGCTCCGGCTTCGGCGCGGCACGGATTCTGCTAGCGGTTTCGGTCGATGGTAAAAATACCGAGCCGACCGCTTGCACAGCCAATTGAATACGTGTTCAATCGGATGTGCCGCAGGCGGTTCTGGTTCCGGACTGCGGCCAACGGGCCGTCACCACCCGCAATCGACGAGCCAAACAGTATGGCGGAGGACCTCACCATGACGTTCAAGGCATTCATGCTCGCCGCGGCGCTGCAGGCGTCGCTCCTATCGGGGCTCGTTTCGGGGGCCGCGGGGGCGGCCGAACCGGCCTCCTGCAAGACCGTCCGCTTCTCCGACGTCGGCTGGACCGACATTACCGCCACGACCGGCCTGGCCAGCCGCGTGCTGGTCGGCCTTGGCTATACGCCGAAGTCGGAGGTGCTGTCGGTGCCGGTCACCTTCACCTCGATGAAGAACAAGGACATCGACGTGTTCCTCGGCAACTGGATGCCGACGATGGAGGCCGACCGCAAACCCTATGTCGACGACAAGTCGGTCGAGGTCCTTGGTGTCAACCTCGAGGGCGCCAAATATACGCTTGCCGTCTTAGAGCCGACCTGGAACGCCGGGCTCAAGGACTTCAAGGACATTCCGAAGTTCAAGGACAAGCTCGATGGCAAGATTTATGGCATCGAGCCGGGCAACGACGGCAACCGGCTGATCCTCGGCATGCTCAAGGATGCGAAGTGGGGCCTCAAGGGCTTCGATCTGGTCGAATCCTCCGAGCAGGGCATGCTCGCCGAAGTCGAGCGTCATAACCTGGACAAGAAGGACATCGTGTTCCTCGGCTGGGAGCCGCACCCGATGAACACCAATTTCAAGCTGAAGTATCTGACCGGCGGCGACGACGTGTTCGGGCCGAATTTCGGCGGCGCCACCGTCTACACCACCATTCGCGCCGGCTACGCGAGTGAATGCCCGAACGTCGGCGCACTGCTGAAGAACCTCACCTTCACGCTTCCCCAGGAAAGCCAAGTGATGGGCCTGATCCTCGGCGGCGAATCCGACGGCACCAAGGCGGCCGAGAAGTGGCTGAAGTCCAATCCGGGCGTGCTCGAAGCCTGGCTGAAGGGCGTCACCACCATCGACGGCAAGCCCGGCCTCGACGCGGTGAAGAAAAGCCTCGGGCTCTGACGTCGCCGCGGTCGCGGGCGCCGAGCCTTCCGGCCGACCCAGACTTGCACTTCAGCCGGAGCCGGTGTTCTGCGGCTGGAGCAGGTCTGGTTCAGTTTCCGTCATTGCGAGCGAAGCGAAGCAATCCAGAAGCCAGGGTATTGAAGCCATCCGTCGCTTTCTGGATTGCTTCGCTTCGCTCGCAATGACGGCGTTTGTTGCAAAGTTATTTGACAACTGCCATCTCGACCCGTCACCCTGGAGCAGGATGCTTTCAGATGATGGCACCGCCCGGCGATCCATCTGAAAGCCGAATCACTACTCTATGAATAGTTGGAGAAGCGCTGATTCAGCTATCACATGTTTCCATGTGACAGCGTCGCGCTCTAGCAGACTTTGTGGCGAGCGGCCTGCCTTGGCCCGCTGCCATTCGGAGGTCCGCCGATGGAAGACTGGATCACGGGCTACAAGATCCCGTTCGGCGCGTTGATGAACGTCATCATTTCGTTCATCAAGGTGAACGGGCGCGCCCCGCTGGAATCGGTCACCGACGCCTTGCGGTTCCTGATCGAGGGTCTGGCCACGGTGCTGCAATGGCCGCCGCCGCTGGTCACGATCCTCCTCATCGCCGGTCTCGCCTGGGCGCTGCATCGGCGGATCGGCCTTGCGCTTTTCGTCGCCGCCGCACTGCTCTTCATCCTCAACCAGGGCTACTGGGACGCGACGATGGAGACGTTGGCGCTGGTTGCCTCGTCGACGCTGGTCTCGGTCATCATCGGCGTGCCGCTCGGCATTCTCGCCGGCCACCGACCGATGGTCTATGCGGTGATGCGGCCGATCCTCGACATCATGCAGACGCTGCCGACCTTCGTGTATCTGGTGCCGACCCTCGTGCTGTTCGGTCTCGGCGTGGTGCCCGGGCTGATCTCCACCGTCGTCTTCGCCATTCCCGCGCCGATCCGCATGACACGGCTCGGCATCGTCTCGGTGCCGAAGCCCCTGCTCGAGGCCGGCCTCGCCTTCGGCGCCACGGAACGGCAACTGCTGTGGAAGGTGGAACTGCCGGCGGCGGTCGCCACCATCATGGCCGGCATCAACCAGTGCATCATGCTGTCCTTGTCCATGGTGGTCATCGCCGCGCTGGTCGGCGCCGGCGGCCTCGGCAAACCGGTGGTCAGGGCGCTGAACACGGTCAACATCCCGATGGGCTTCGAGGCGGGCTTCGCCATCGTGCTGCTCGCCATCGTCATCGACCGCATCGCCCGAACAGGCGACAGCAAGGGAGGCGGGCAATGAGCGACATCCGGCCATCGCCGCAGCCAGCCATCGGACAGAAGCCGGCCATCGAACTGAAGCATGTCGACATTGTGTTTGCCGGCGACGGCCACAGCCGCCGCAAGGCGCTCGACATGATCGATGCGGGGGAAAGCCGTGAGGCCATCCTGAAAGCCAGCGGCGCCGTGCTCGGAGCGGCCGGAGTCAACCTGACGGTCGAAAAGGGGGAGATCTGCGTGCTGATGGGCCTGTCCGGCTCCGGCAAATCGACGGTCTTGCGCGCCATCAACGGCCTCAATACCACAACGCGCGGCCAGATCCTGGTCAGCCACGAGGGCGAGACGGTCGACGTCGCCTCCTGCAGCCCGCGGGCGCTGCGCGACCTGCGGCAGAAGCGCGTCGCCATGGTATTCCAGCAGTTCGCGCTGCTCCCCTGGCGCACGGTCGGCGACAACGTCGGCTTCGGCCTCGAACTCGCCGGCATGCCCGTGGCCGAGCGCAAGAGCCAGGTGGCGCAGAAGCTCGCCATGGTCGGCCTCACGCAGTGGTCGGAGAAATTCGCGCATGAACTGTCCGGCGGCATGCAACAGCGCGTCGGTCTGGCACGCGCGTTTGCCACCGATCCGGACGTGCTGTTGATGGATGAGCCGTTTTCGGCGCTCGATCCGCTGATCCGCGCCAAGTTGCAGGACGAACTGCTCATTCTGCAACGGCAAGTGAAGAAGACCATCGTCTTCGTCAGCCACGACCTGGACGAGGCGCTGAAGCTCGGCACCCATATCGCCATCATGGAGGGCGGACGCGTCGTGCAGTTCGGCCGGCCGGAGGATATCGTGCTGCATCCGGCCGATGACTACGTGCGCGAGTTCGTCGCCAACGTCAATCCGATGAACATCCTGACCGCCTACCACGTGATGCGCGACATGCGCGATCTGGCGGTCGAGGACGGCTGGGTGACGCTGCAGACGCGGCCGGCGCGGGTGCGGCTGCAGCTCGACGGCGCGCACAAGGTGATCACCGCCGAGGTCGACGGCCAGCCGGCGGATTGGCTGGCGAGCCGGGAGGCGAACCGGCCATTCCCCGAGCATCAGCCAATCGTGTTCTGGGCCAACGTCAATGCCCCCTTGCGCCACATCATCCGGGCGATGCAGAGAGATGCCGGGCCGGTCGCCGTGTTCGACGACGAGCATCGGCTGCTCGGCGTCATCGGCGTCCGCGACGTGCTGACCGCCGTGCTGCATCGCGAGGATTAGGACGACAGCAATGGCGGTCCATGCAATCGAGACCATCGGCGTCGATGCCGACGATACGCTTTGGCATAACGAAGTGCATTTCCACGCGACGCAGGAGCGGCTTGCCGAACTCGTCGCCGACTACGCCGACCGCGAGGCGCTCGGCGCCCGGCTGATCGAGGTCGAGCATCGCAATGTCCGGCTGTACGGCTACGGCATCAAGGGCTTCACCCTGTCGATGATCGAGGCGGCGATCGATCTGTCGAAGGGAGCCATCGGCGCGGCCCGCATCCGCGACATCATCGGCCTCGGCCAGGACATGCTGGCCACGCCGATCGAGCCGTTGCCGGGCGTCGCCGCAACGCTGGAGCAATTGCGCCGCGACTACCGGCTCGTGGTCATCACCAAGGGCGACCTCTTGGACCAGGAGGCGAAGATCGCCCGCTCCGGGCTCGGCGAGTTGGTCGACGACGTGTTCATCGTGTCGGAAAAGGCGCCGGAGGTGTATTTGCGCGCCTTCGGGAGCGAGGCCGGCGCGGCGCGGGCCGCGATGATCGGCAATTCGCTGAAATCCGACATCCTGCCCGCGCTCGTCGCCGGAGCCTGGGGCGTCCACATCCCCTATCACCTCACCTGGGCGCTCGAACATGTCGAGGAAGCGCCGGTGCATCCGCGCTTCCGCCGGCTTGACCAGTTCGATCAGGTGCCGGGCTGGCTGAAGGGGATCGGGGGCTAAACCGCCTTCGGGACGAACGTCGTGCCTACCACTCACCCGTCGCCGAGCGCACGCGCAGCAGCGGATCTCAAGGCCGCGAGCCGGCGGGGTGGCCGCAGACGGCAGCGGGCTCCCGCAGGCTGCTTTGGCGCAGGCATGCGCATGCCGTCGACCATAGGATGCGCGGGTGAACCGGATCCGAACGCCCGCTCAGCCGCGGCGGCGCGACTTTCGCTCGCGCGGCTCGGTCGTGTCGGCCGGCGGCGACACCAGTGGTCCCAGCCGCTCGATGATGGTGGCGACGCTGGGGCATTCACCCCGGCTGTGCGTGTCGATGGCGTGGCGCATGGCGGCGACATGGCCGGCCGAATTGCCGCAGCAGCCGCCGATGATGCGGGCGCCGACGTCGACGGCAAGGCGGGCGTAATCGGCCATCAGCTCCGGCGTACCGGAATAGACCACCTCCTCGGCAACAAAGCGCGGCACGCCGCAATTGGCCTTGGCGACGACGATGGCGTCGGGATGCGTCTCCAGGATCGAGCGCACCGAGACCAGCAGGTCCGAGGCGCCGACGCCGCAATTGGCGCCGATGGCGATCGGCTTGGCGGCAAGCCCTTCGGCGAGATCGCCGAGTGCCGGCGGGGTCATGCCCATCATGGTGCGGCCGGCGGTATCAAAACTGGCGGTCAGCACGAACGGCAATCCGACCTCTCTGGCCGCGGCGACGGCGGCGCGCATCTCTTCCGGCGCCGACATGGTCTCGATCCAGGCGACGTCGACGCCCGCCTCTTTCAACGCCGCCATCTGTTCGGCAAAGACGGCGACGGCCTCGGCTTCGGTGAGGACACCCAAGGGGGCGAACAGATCGCCGGTCGGGCCGACGGAGCCGGCAACGATCACCGGCCGCCCTGCACCATCCGCCACCGAGCGGGCGATCTGCACGGCGGCCATGTTCAGTTCGCGCACCCGCGATTCGAGCTTGTGCAGCATCAGCCGGCGGGCATTGCAGCCAAACGTGTTGGTCAGGATGATGTCGGAGCCGGCATCGACGAAACTCTCAGCCAGCGCGCGGATCTTGTCCGGCTCATCGACGTTCCACAGTTCCGGACTATCGCCCGAAGTCAGCCCCATGGCGAACAGGTTGGTGCCGGTGGCGCCGTCGGCGAGCAGAACCGGCCGGCTGGCGAGCAGGGCTTCCAGAGCGTTCTGGGGGGAGGTCTCGGGGGCGTTCGGTTCGGACATCGGGCCTATCTCTCCGGCGGATCGGACCCGTGATATAGCGCGCCGAGGGTGGAGCCGCAAAGCTTCGGTTGGCGGAGACGGTGGAGAGATGCGGGTGCGCCGCTCAGATCGGTCCTGGCCGCTCCGACAGGTGGGCCTCCGACCCGCTCAGGTGGCGGCCCGGCCGACCACATAGGCGATGCCGGCATAGTGGCAGCCAGCAGCCACGGCGACGAAACTGTGCCAGATGGCGTTCTGGAACTTGAGGCTTTCCCACTTGTAGAACACGATGCCGGCCGAATAGACCAGCCCGCCGATCGCCACCAGGATCATCGTGGTCACCGGCAACGAAAAGACGATCGGCCGGATCGCCACGACCACAACCCAGCCGAGCAGCAAATACAGCGCGGTCGACACCCGGTTCCACCGGCCGGGCAGGAACAGCTTCATCACGCTGCCGCCGATCGCGCCGGCCCACACCACCGCCAACAGCGCCACAGCCCAGAAACGATCGTCGATCTGCGACACCAGCGCGGTATAGGTGCCGGCGATCATGATGTAGATCGCAGCGTGATCGAACCGCCTGAGCAGCCATTTCAGCTGCGACGGCGGCGCCAGGTTGTAGGCGCAGGAAAAGCCGAACATCAGGAAGAAGCCGGCCGCGTAGATCGCGACCACGACGCCGTTGCCCGCTTCCCCGTGCGCGGCGATGCGCGAAAACAGCACGGCGAAGGCGATCAACCCGGCGACGATGGCGACGATATGCACCACACCGTCGGCGAGGAGTTCGCCCGGGCTATAGAGGCGCTTGAACGTCGGGACGTAGAATTTGGACAGCGTCATTGGCACTCCGAGGCGCAATGCCAATCCGGCAGCGTCCCGCGACTAAGGACTTGGATGGTGGCAACAGCGTGACCGGGACGGGTCGTAGCGCCATAGGCTCGGGGTGGCGGCGGTGCACGGGTTATATGCTGCCGCTGTCGCGCGATTTCGTCCGAAGTCGCGGGCATCGGCAGATGTGGCCGCAGCCGTTTCGACGTTCATCCGCAGACGTCCGCGCCCTCCGTCGCGCGCTGTCGGCATCCGGGCTTGTGCCTGGACGGTGGCCGCGGGGTGGCATACACCCGACGGATATCGGAAGCGGCGCGGCGCCCTGCCAATCGCTGCGAACGATCGTCCGGAGCCCAGCCATGAACCCCACTCGCCTGCGTCTCGGCATCGTCGGCCTCGGCATGGCAGCGAAGCCGCATATAGCCGCGCTTGCCGATCTCGCCGAGACCATCGAAGTCGCCGGAGCCTTCTCCCCCTCCGCCGACCGCCGCGAAGCCTTTCACCTGACCACCGGCTGGCCGGTCGCCAATCGGCTCGACGCGCTGCTCGACGATCCCGCCATCGACGCCATGCTGGTCCTCACCCCGCCGACCACCCACCTCGACCTCGTCGAGTGCTGTGCCGCCGCCGGCAAGCACGTGCTGCTCGAAAAGCCGCTCGAAGTGACGTTGGCGCGCTCGCTCGCCTTGGTCGAGCGAATGGAGGCGGAGGGACTGCGGCTCGGCGTGGTCTTCCAGCATCGCTTCCGCCCGGTCGTGCGGCGGCTGCGCGACGAACTGGCCGCCGGCGGCCTTGGCGAGATCATCGCCGCCTCGGTCGAGGTCCGCTGGTGGCGACCGCCCGCCTACTACGCCGAGACCGGGCGGGGCATGATGGCGCGCGACGGCGGCGGGGTGCTGCTGACCCAGGCGATTCACACGCTCGACGTGTTCTCGACGCTTGTCGGCCTGCCCTCCGACGTGTCCGCGCATACGCTGACCAGCCCGATGCGGCGGATCGACACCGAGGATGTCGTCGCCGCGGCGCTGCGCTTTCCCAATGGCGCAATCGGCACGCTCGGCGCCACCACCGCCGCCTACCCCGGCTTTCCCGAGCGCATCGAGTTGACCGGCATCCATGGGACCGCCACGCTCAAGGGCAACAGCCTTAAGATCAACCGCCACGACGGCAGCGTCGAGCAGATCTCCGGCGACGGGCCGACCGGCGGCGGGGCCGATCCGATGGCATTCGACCACGGCCCGCACCGTGACTTGCTCGCCGAATTTGCCGAGGCGATCGCCATCGGCCGCGATCCGGAAACCTCCGGCCGTTCGTCGCTCGCCGTCCACCGCCTGATCGACGCGATCCTGCGCTCCGCCGCCGGCGGCCGGCCGGTGGCGCTCGTCACCGACCCCTGACATCCGCCGTTCGCTGCTTTCGAGGATCCACCTTGCCGACGCTCGCGCCCGAGACGCTTTCCGCCGAGTTCCGCCGCTGTCTGACCGCAGTCGGTTTCGACGCGGCTGCAGCGGTCGAACTCGCCGGCATCTTCCTCGACAATACGCTTGCCGGCGTGCCGTCGCACGGCGTCAACCGCTTCCCGCGCTTCATCGCGCAGGTCCGCGCCGGACATGTCGACCCCACGGCTCAGCCGGAGCGCGGTCTCTCCCTCGGGGCGCTCGAACGCTGGAGCGGCAATGGCGGCGCCGGGCCCCTGGCGGCGCGCCGGATGATGACCCGCGCCACGGAACTGGCGGGCACCCACGGCGTCGGCGTCGTCGCGCTCGCCAACACCAATCACTGGATGCGCGGTGGCACCTTTGCGTACGAGGCGGCGGAACGCGGATTTTTCGCCATCTGCTGGACCAATACCATTGCGCTGATGCCTCCCTGGGGCGCGGTGACGCCGACGATCGGCAACAATCCGCTGGTGGTCGCGGTTCCTGGCGAGCCGGTGACGCTGGTCGACATGGCGATGTCGCTGTATTCGTACGGCGCGCTCGAACGCCAGCGTCTCGCCGGCCGGCAACTCGAGGCCGACGGTGGCTACGACCTCGACGGCCATCTGACCCGTGATCCCGCGGCGATCGAGGCGAGCCGGCGTCTGCTGCCGGCCGGCCTGTGGAAGGGCTCGTCGCTGGCGATCGTCCTCGACATGGCGGCGGCCCTGATGTCCGGCGGACTGGCGACCGTCGCCATTACCGAGGACCGGCCGGAGGAGAGCCTGATCTCGCAGGTATTTCTCGCCGTCGATCTCGGCCGACTGGTCGACAGTGCCGAGCGCGACGCGACGCTCGCCCGCATCCGCGACCACATCACCGGCTCGACCCCGGTCGATCCGGCTCGCCCGGTGCGCCTGCCCGGCCATGAACTGGCGGAGCGCATCGCCCGGCAGCGGCGCGACGGCATCGAGGTCGACGACGCCATCTGGGCGCGCATCCGCGCGCTCTGAACTGTTGAGCGCGCTGGTTCAGCGCCACATGCCGCGCATCCGCGAGCCGATGTCGACCCGCACGCCGTGAGCCGGCGATCGGGCAACCGGGTCCGCCTCGGCCGCCGGCCATGTCGTGCGCGTGAACAACCCGATGAGCGCATTCGGAATGAAGCGCGTCCGCGAGGCATAGACATGCCGGTCGCCCTGCCGGCTCTGGCCGTGGGTGAAGAAGCGCTGCGGCACCATCAAATGCAACTCGTCCTTCGCCCGCGTCATGGCGACATACAGCAGCCGCCGCTCCTCTTCGATCTCGGCCGTTTCGCCGGCGCCGAGATCCGACGGAATGCAGCCGTCGACGACGTTCAAGACGAACACCGACTTCCACTCCCGCCCCTTGGCCGAATGCACGGTCGACAGGATCAGGTAGTCGTCGTCGCGCGAGGCAGCGCCGGCCTCGTCGCTGGTCGCGTCCGGCGGATCGAGGGTCAACTCGGTGAGGAAGCGCTGGCGCGACGGATAGCCGGCGGCGATCTGTTCGAGTTGCAGCAGATCGGCCTGACGCACGTGGGCTTCCTCGTGGATCCGCTCAAGATGCGGCTCGTACCACAGCCGCGCCTGTTCGATCTCAGCCGGCCAGCCGGCGCGGCCCGACCGCAGGGCCGCGACGGTGTCGACGAAGCTACGCCAATCCGCGCCGGCGCGGGCCGGTGCCGACGCGGTGACGAGCGCCGTAACCGGATCCGCCGCCTCGGCCATGACGTCGAGCACTTTTTGCGCCGAGCCCGGACCGACCCCGGGAATGAGCTGCATGATGCGGAACCCCGCGACCCGGTCGCGCGGGTTCTCGACGAAGCGGAGCATCGCCAGCAGGTCCTTGACGTGGGCGGCGTCGAGGAACTTCAGCCCGCCGAACTTGACGAAGGGGATATTGCGACGGGTCAGTTCGACCTCAAGCGGGCTCGAGTGCTGCGACGTCCGGAACAGCACCGCCTGCTGCTTCAGGGCGGAACCGGTTTCGCGGTTCGCCAGCACCTGTTCGGCGATATAGCGGGCCTGATCGGCTTCGTCGCGCACTGCCACCAGTCGCGGCCGCTCGGCCGCGGTGCGGTCGGTCCACAGGTTCTTGGTGAAACGTTCGGCGGCCAGATCGATCACCGCGTTGGCGGCAGCCAGTATAGGCTGGGTCGAGCGATAGTTGCGCTCGAGCGTGACGATCTCGGCCGGCGGGGTGAATTGGGCGGGAAAGTCGAGAATGTTGCGCACCGTCGCCGCGCGGAACGAATAGATCGACTGAGCATCATCGCCAACCACCGTGAGGCCCTGCCCAGCCGGCTTCAAGGCCAAGAGGATCGACGACTGCAGCCGGTTGGTATCCTGGTATTCGTCGACGAGGACGTGATCGAAGCGGCCGCCGATATCCGCGGCGAGGATCGGCTCGCGCATCGTCTGGGCCCAATACAGCAGCAGATCGTCGTAATCGAGCACGTTCTGGCTCTGCTTGGCGTCGACGTAAGCCGCGAACAGCTGCCGCAACTCGTTGCCCCAGGCGGCGCACCAGGGGAACGAGGTTCTGAGAACGTCGTCGATCGGTTGTTCGGCGTTGACGCAGCGCGAGTAGATCGCCAGGCACGTGCCTTTGGTCGGAAACCGCGACTCGGTGCGGGAAAATCCAAGCTCGTGCCGGATCAGGTTCATCAGATCGGCGGAATCCTCGCGATCATGGATGGTGAAGGCCGGGTCGAGGCCGATCTCGATGGCATAGTCGCGCAGCAGCCGGGCGCCGATGCCGTGGAACGTCCCGGCCCAGGTGAGCGCCTCGGTCATCAGCGCCGCCTTGTCGCCGAGCGCGCGGCGGGCAATGCGCCCGACCCGTTGCGCCATCTCCGTGGCGGCACGTCGCGAGAAGGTCATCAGGAGGACGCGGCGCGGGTCGGCGCCATTGACGATCAGATGCGCCACCCGGTGCGCCAGCGTGTCGGTCTTGCCCGATCCGGCGCCGGCGATCACCAGCAGCGGCGATGCCGGAGCGGTATCGCCGTCGTGAATGCCGTGTTCGACGGCCTTTCGCTGTTGCGGATTCAAGGTCGCGAGATAGGCAGCGGACATGGCGCTCGAATCGGGTGCGAGTTAGCCTAGGACAGCACCATGTTTCGCTTCTGTTCGCAACCACGCGACCCCAAGCGGATCTCGGCCAGAAGCGCCGACCGCGGACAGGCTCGTCGCGCCGACATCGCCAAGGTCTGCCCTCAGCCGCAGCATTTCCTCGGCAGAGCGACTGGCGAAGGGCGACGTCCCCTGGCCGCTGCAGCGGACGGAGCCGACGCCCTTCGTCAAGCTGGCATACATATCCGAAGGTTCTGCCGCGAGCAGCCTGCTTCGGATCGGTCGACCTCAGGCCGAAGCTGCTTCCTTCAAGACCGCCTCCGTCACTTGGGCATCGTCCTCGAGGCTGCGGACGGACGGGATGCCCTTGCCCTTCAAGACGCCGTGATAGGCGCGCACGGCCTCCAGCGGCTTCATCTCACCATCGGCCACCCGGCGCATGAAGTCGACGATGTCGAGCTGGCTCTCGGCCAAGTTGATCTTGCGACCGAACAACGCGACGCGGGCACCGTATTTTTCGGCCTGATAGAGCAACTCGAAGGTATCGCGCGTGGTGCCGGCGCCGCCGCCGAGTACGCCAACCACCAGCCCCGGATCATAGGCCACCAGTTCTTCGAGCGCCGCCGGACCGTTGAACGGATATTTCAGGAATTGCGGCCGGTCGACGGCGAGGACGCCGGACAGGCAGCGCACCAGATTGTCGTTGACGAACTTGCCGAGGTCGGCAGCCGCGACGCGACCGGGCACATTGGGATTGAACACTTCGAGGAAGTACTTGATGCCGTTGGCAGCGGCATCTGCAAGGAAGGCATGGAACGCTTCCATCGAGCGCAGATCGTCCTCGATCGTGTTGTTGAAGGTGATGGAATAGAGGCCGAGATCGGTCAGCCCCGCTTCGGCGACGCGCTTCAGGTTCGGCGAACGGAACGGTCGCGACGCGCCGAGCCCGCCGTAGCCGTTGGGCCGGGCGCCCCAGATGTCGGTGGTGTCGTTGGCGCGGAAGGCGGGCTTCACCGCACTGCCGTCGAAGGCTCCGGCGGCCCTCAGCTTTTCCAGGTTCGACGCCGAGACCAGCATGATGTCGAGCCGGTCCTGGCGGATGATCGAGGTGATCACGTCGAGAAATTCGGCACGGGTGCGGAAGCGGACGAAACTGCCGTCGGCGGCACGGATCGGGCCGGTACCGGGGATCGGGTTCGACATGTCGCCGTCCTTGGCGTCGGCGATGATGAAATCGCCCTTCCGGTAGTTGCCGGCGCGGATCTTCGCGAGCTTGGTATCGAGACGGAACATCGTGGTTCTCCTGTTGGATGAAGGTCAGGACACGGCGCCAACACGCCGCGCAAGCAGGGCGACATCGTCCGGGAGTTGCGGAATCCGTTGCCCGGCGCTGTCGAAGAGGTGGACGCCGGAGGTTTCGGCCTTCAGGCGGATGGGGCTGCCGAGGCGCCAGCCCGCGGCGCCGGTGAGCTGGACGATGAACGTGTCGCCGCCATCCAGCCGCACATGCAGCAAAGTCAGGCCGCCGAGCGGCTCGACGATCTGCACGCGGCCGGCGATCGGACCGTCATCTGCGGGCAGAAGCGCCTCCGGCCGAATGCCGAGCTGCACGGTTTGGCCGACGGAAAGCCGCTCGTAGCCGCAATCGACCGTCAGCTTCGTGCCGTCTTTCAGCACGATCTCGGTCGAGCGGGGACTGTCCGCGGTGATGGCGGCGATGTCGGCCTCGGCGAGATTGAGCGGCGGCGAGCCGATGAACCGGGCAACGAACAGATTCGCTGGCCTTGTGTAGAGTTCGATCGGGGTAGCGACCTGTTCCACGCAGCCGCGGTTCAAGACGACAATGCGGTCGGCGAGCGTCATTGCCTCGGTCTGGTCGTGGGTGACGTAGATCATCGTGGTGCCGAGCCGCTGGTGCAGTTCGGCGATCTCGACACGCATCTGCATCCGCAACGCCGCATCGAGGTTCGACAGCGGTTCGTCGAACAGAAACACCGAAGGGTCGCGCACGATGGCCCGCCCCATGGCGACGCGCTGGCGCTGACCGCCGGAGAGCTGGCGCGGATAGCGATCGAGCAGATCGCCGAGGCCGAGGATTTCGGCGGCCTTGAGGATGCGCGTCGCGGCCTCGGCCTTGGGAAGGCCGGCCAACTTCAGCGCGAAGCCCATGTTGCCGGCGACCGTCATGTGCGGATAGAGCGCGTAGCTCTGGAACACCATGGCGATGTCGCGGTATTTCGGCGGGATGTCGTTGACGATCTGACCATCGATGACGACTTCGCCCGAGGTGATCGGTTCCAATCCGGCGATCATGCGCAAAAGCGTCGACTTGCCGCAGCCGGACGGCCCGACCAGCACCACGAACTCGCCGTCCTCGATGGCAAATTCGATGCCGTGTACGACCTTGGCGAGGCCGTAGGACTTCGAGACGGACTTCAGCGTTACTGCAGCCATGATCGGCTCCGATTGCCGGTCTCGCCGGCGGGAAGGGGCATCCGGGAGTCGGCGGCAGCGGCGCCGAGGTGTCGGGCGGCGTCTGCCAACGGCTGTGCATGGACCAGCAGGGTTCCGGCGGTGAAACTGTCGCCGAGCCCGAGGCAGGATTTCGGATGGCGCAGATAGGGGCTGGCGCAGCAGGCCAAATGCCAGCCGTCGCCCAATTCGGCGATCGTCGGATAGGGCGGCGCCAGGAAGCAGCTCGCCGGCGGCACGCTCGGGGTTGCGACCGGCACGCCGTGATCCGCCCGCGCGGCGGCGATAAGGCAGCCCGCCATCAGCGCCTGCTGCTCGTGTTCGGCGTCGCCTCGCGTGACGGCGAGCGCCCATTCGTCGGCGTGGACGACAATCCGGCCGACCTGGCATTGCACCGCGAGCCGGAGCGCCTGCCGGTCCGCCGGTTCGCCGGCGCCCATCAACTCGTGCAGTTCGCTCAAGCTCAGGCCGATGGAACTGACGTGGCCGGACAGCCGCTCGATGGTCCGCTCGCGCGTGCCGGGCCAGGGAAAGCCGCCGAGCTCCCAATGGATGAGATCGATGCCGGCGGAGCGCCAGTCGGCCAGACAGCCGACGAGTTCGTCGAGCACGCGTGCCAATTGGTCGGGGGGGACGGTATTGGGGCTGGAAAGCAGCCCGGCGCCGAACAGTCCGGCATGACCGCGGACGTAGGCCTGGAAGTCGGGGTCGTGCTCCGGCGCCTCGTCGGCAAAGCGGACGATGATGCGGGTGGACCGGTGGGGAACGAATCCGGGCAGCGGCCGTCCGGCGCTGTATTCGAGGATGTAGTGCGCCGGTTTGCCGCCCGGCCCGGCCGTGCAGGTTGCCGGCGCCACCAAGCCGCCGGTGGCCGAGACCAGTCGGATCCCGGGATCGAGCAGGGCGAGTTGGCCGGCGCTGCGATCGCCGAGGGCGAGCACGGCGGGGGCGCCGATGCGGGCCAGCGTCCAGGCCGCCTGCGCCGAGGTGCCGCCGAGCGCGGCGGCGTCGGGTCCGGCAAGGCGATCGAGGAAGGCGGGCCCCGCTGGCCAGTCGACCAGGACCTCGCCGCCGCGCCCCGCCTTTGCCCTGCCCTGCAGTTCGGCCAGGAAGCCCTGCGCGGCGGGCTCGATTTCTTCGGCCAGGGCCGGCGCCACCGCGTGCAGGTCAAGGCGCTTGTCGACGCAGGCGGCAAATCCGGTGGCGAGTGGCCGGGCGCGGGCGGCAAGGCGCGGGATATCCGCCGCGAGGTCGGCGTAGGCGCGAGCCCAATCGATGCTGGCGTTCGGAGTTGCGGCGGCGCTCATTCCTTCACCGCTCCCTGGGTCAGGCCTTCGATGATGTAGCGCTGGAAGATCAGCACCAGCACAACCAAAGGCAGGGTGACGACGACCGAGGCGGCAGCGATATCGCCCCAGGGCACGTAGTAGAGATTGGTGAAATTGGCGATGCCGACCGGGATCGTCTGACGCTTGATGCCCGAGGTGAAGGACAGCGCGAACATGAATTCGTTCCAGGCCATGATGAAGGCGAGGAGGCCGGTGGTGACGAAACCCGGCAACGACATCGGCACGATCACCGAGACCAGCAGGCGCAATGGCCCGGCACCGTCCATGGTGGCGGCTTCGTCGATTTCCAGCGGAATGGTCTGGAAGTAGCCGAACAGCACCCAGATCACCAACGGCAGCCCGAGCGCGACATAGATGATGATCAGCACCGTGTAGGTGTTCATCAGGCCGGCGGCGGCGGCGATCAGGTAGAGCGGCGCGACGATGGCGATCTGCGGGAACATCGACACCGACAGGATGACGCTGAGGATGCCGAAGCGGTTGCGCATCCTGAGGCGCGCCAGGGCGAAGGCCGCTGCGGCACCGATCGCGAGACAGATCAGCGCGGTCGAGCCGGCGACGATCGTCGAGTTGACGATGTAGAGCTGGAACTGCTTCTCGCCGAAGATGTTGGCAAGGTGATCGAGGGTCGGGGGCGACGGCAGGAGGCTCGGCGTGGCGGCGGTCAGCAGCCGGTCCTCCTGGAAGGCCGTGGAGACCTGCCACAGGAAGGGCGCCACCGACCAGACCACGATCAGCACAGCGGCGACGGTGAGGAGGGTCCGGCCGACGGCCATGCGAAGGCTGAGTGACGCCATCATCGGGGTGTTCCTCGCCATGGGAGCAGGATTGCGTCTAGCCATTGGCCCGCCGCATGCCGCGCATGATGAAGAGACCGAAGCCGAAGGCGATCAATGCCTCGGTTGCGAACATGGCCACCGAAA
>JARLIU010000194.1 GCA_031291595.1 Ancalomicrobiaceae bacterium
CAGTATCGCCGTGTTCTGCACCCAATTGCCGGAGGCCAGCGTGAAGCGGGCGAGCGAAATGGCGCCGGTTGCGCCGATGGTGCTGCCGGCATTGAGCGTCAGCCCGCCGGCGGCCGCGTCGATCGCCGTGCCGAGGCTGATCGAATTGGCGGCAGTCAGCGTCAGCGTGGCGCTGGAACTCCAGCGGAGCGCCGCATTGCTGGCGCTCGTGAGCGTGATATTGCCGGCGTCCAGGCCCGGCGACGAAGACGTGCCGGTGGTGATGGTGACATTGGCGGTGTTGAGCGCCGTCTCCAGCGTCGAGATGGCGATGTTGCTGGTCAGACCGGGCGTCAGGGAGCCGGCGTTGAGGCCGGTGCCGCTGTTCGCCGCATCCGAGATCGTCACATTATAGGGGTCGAGCAGCAGCGTGCCGGTCTTGCCCATCGGCGCGGTCAGCACCGTCAAGCCGGAATAGGCCAGCAGCCCGTGGCTGGACACTTCGACCTCGCCGCCGTTGCCACCGAGCAAACCGCCGGTCGCGCTGATGGTGCCGGCAAAGGCGGTCTGCACGTCGGACCACACGACGATATCGCCGCCATTGCCGGTGCCAGTCGCATTGGCCATGATGCTCGTCGCCGCATCGATGCTGGTCGTCTCGGCATGAGCGAGCGTGCCGAGGCCCTGCAGGTCGCCGCCAATCCGGATGGTGCCGCCAGAGGGGCCCGACGCATCGAGCTTGGCGCCCGTCAGCGCAATGTCGCGGCCGGTCACCGTGATCTTGCCGGCCTTGGTCTTGCGCGCGGCGACACTGAGGCGGCCGCTGACCTTGACCGCGCCGTCGCTGCCGGACAACGTGATGCTGCCGTCATGGCCGGTGATGCTGCGGGCTTCGATCACGCCGGACATGTTGATGGCCTGGCGCGCCATCTCGCGTGCCGCCGCCGCCTTGATCTCGACGACGCCACCGGGGGACTTGATCTTGCCGGAATTGCGGACAAGCGCCGTGGTTCCGGGGGCAGCGGTCGGCACCGCCACTTGCAGGAAGCCGTCGCCGGAGAAGTCGAGCGTTGCCAGTTCGCCCGAACCCAGCCCGACCTTGCCGAGCGGCACCGCGATCGTGCCCGAATTGTCGACCGTGCCGCCAATCAGCGCGGCGTAGCCACCGGGGCCGACGGTGATCGTGCCGGCGTTGCTGACCTCGGCGGAGGTGCCGGTGCCGGTGAGGCGCCAGTGTCCCGACAGGAAATCGTCGTTAGAGATCGCCAGCGTCGTGGCGACGAAGCCGCTGCCGGCGGTAACGGCACCTGTCGAGGTGATGGCAATGCCGTTCGGATTGACCAGCACCAGCTGGCCGGTCGCGGTCAGCTGCCCCGCGATCGACGACGTGGTCGTCCCGGTGACGCGGGCAAGCATCGCCGACGACGTCGAGGGCTGGATGACGTCGACGCGGTAACCGGCGCCGATCGAAAACGACTGCCAGTTGGTGATCGCCGTATTGGACGTCTGATTGATCGTCAGCCGATTGGGCAAGGTCTGATTGATGGTGACGTTGCCCGTCACCGTCGTGCCGCCGGTCGGCAGGTTCTGGGCCTCAGCCGCCTGCAGTGCGCCGGCCACAGCCAGAGCGATGGTAACCAGTGCTGTCGAGGCAAGCAGCGATCGAACGAAGAACCGCGCTGGCAATCCGGAACGGGTCGTCATGTCAGGCCCTCAAAACTGGATCGAGCTGGATATAGTCAGGCGATCGGACGCGCGGATCGCGTCGCTGCGGTATTGGTGCCCCCATTCGAGCGAGAAGCTGACTTGGTCGAGGATGCCGGAGAGTACGCTCGCGTTTGGGCTACCGGGCGGAGCCGGCGCCGCCCCGAGCCTGAACCCGAGCCCCCATGAGGCCGCGTTGGTCTGCTGCCGCTCGACCGACGTCGGCTGCATCAGCCAGATGGAACCGAGATCGCCGAACAGGTAGGGCGAGGCGCTGGCAAGTCCTTGGGCAAGATCCACACTCCAGGGTGACGACACTTCGACGCGGCCGACGATGCCGCTGTCGCCCTGGAACAGGCCGGCATCGAACGCCGTCAGGCCGTTGCTGCCGACGAGACCGATCTGCTCGGCCCGCGCCATCGGCTTGCCGAACGAGGTCTGGGCGCGGGCGAACAGGTCGATACCCAGATGCGCCGCCAGCGCCTGGCCATAGTGCCCGGCGAATTCGAGTTTCTGGAATGACGCGTCAGTCCCCTGCCGCGACAATGGCAGCGTCGGTGTCGCCGACGCCGCATCGCGGGCGCCAAGCGCGTCCAGCCCCAGCGAGGCAATCACTCGGCCGGATACGAACGCGCCCCAGGGCGTGACGCCCGTTATCTCGGTGGTATGGCGGATGACGCGCAGCCGGTCGAGCGAGATCGGCGCATCCGTCGGGCTGTACAGCGACAGGGCCTCCTCTTCCGCGTCAAAGCCGATCTCGGAGGACAGGTTGAAGCTGCGCGTATGCACCCACGGGTATTTGAGGCGGCCGGAGAAGCGCTCGAAGCGGGAATAGTACGCTTGGCCTGCTTCCGGATTCGGGGCCGAATCGGTGCGGGTGGCTTCCAGGTTAAGACTGAGCCCGTCGGTGCCGAGCGGCAGGATCGCGCCGGCCGAGAGTTGTCGGTTGATCGGCCTTTCGGTGAAGAACCCGTGACTGCCCGACAGATCGGGGTAGCCGGAGATCTGGACATAGACCTGCTCGCCGAGCCCCAGCGCCGAATTCAGCTGCAGCGCCAGCGTCGGACTGATGGTTCCGAGCGACGGCGACAGCGAATTGTCGATCGACACCGAGCCCGTGACCAGCTTGTGCCGCGCCTCGACCGCCAGCACGCTGCCGCCGGGCTGCTGGCCGCGCGCCAAAGTAGACTTGAGCACCGTGCCGGGCGTGTCGCCGGCCAGCACCAGCGCCCGCTCGATCACGGCGAGCGTGACGTGCCTGCGGCCGACGACCGGCGCCAGCACCGCCTCGATCCGCCCCCGGACCGGGACCGGCAATGCCTTGGTTTCGATCGCCTCGATGAAGCCATCGATGACGACGAGCCGCAGCTTGCCGCCGTCGACCAGCTTCTGTGCCGGCACGACGACGCGCGTGAGAATGAAGCCGGCGCGGCCGTAGGCGGCTTCCAGCGCTTGCGCCGCCCGGAAGATCGCCGCGACGGTGACGGTCTTGCCGGACAGACTGCCGATCGCCGACCGTCGTGCGGCGGCGACCGCCTCGCCGGATGTCTCTGCGTTGATGTCGCCTTCGATCGTCACACCCGACAGAGTCACCTTCAACCCTTCGGCCCCCTTGGGGGCGGAAGGGCCGGCGGCTTCGGGAAGCACGATGCCGCCAGCAGGAGTGCGGGCCGGCGGCCGGACACTGGCCGGTGTGATCTGCGAAGCGGTCTGGGCGGCGGCGATCGATACCGGCGCCAGCGCAGCAAGAACGATTCCGGCCACAGACCCGGAGGCACCCATTCGCCATCCTGCCGCTTGCTTCGATCGCTGCTCGCCGGCGGGGCCAGGGAGATTCGATCGCTTCGGGGTCCCCTCCAGCCAACAGGCCTTCCAATATGGATCAATCAGTATTCGGAAGACCATCTCGCGCAGGTAAGCCGACAACCCGCGTCTGCGTTTTGCGACGGCGAGGTTATCTTCTTCTGAGCACCGACTATACCTACTCATATACCCTGACTTTCGTCGGAGAGATCCGATCGCCTGCACCTCAGGATAACCACGACGGGCCGCTTCATACCCAAAGCGCGAACTATCCTGAACATCCCGGCCCTGCCGTCTTGAGCGACCCGAGGGTATCTTCCGTATTGCACGTACCGACAGGCGAGCGTCCCGACTGCGTGCCTCAGTCAAAATCAGTCTCGTCCGCCGCGCCCTTTGCCCCGGGGCGCACGACAGCTGACAGAAGGGTTATCAGATCGGAAAATCAGTACTTTGCCCAATGTCTCGGGCGGACATGCCGGCTGTCCCAACGATCGCCGGCAATGCTACAGGCTGGCTGCTGTCAGGACCGTCCCGGTCAGTTGCGAGATCCAGCGGGTCGCTTCGGCGTCCGGCTGAGGGTCCGGCGTTCCCGAGCCGGGCGGCGCGCCCGCGATCTTCCGTTCGGCGAGCTTGCGCGCCTCGCCGGGCGACAGGTCGAATTCGCGGCGAAAGGCCCTGATAAACGTCGCATCCGAGCTAAATTGGCATTCGAGCGCAATGTCGATGATCCGCCAAGTGCGGAAGGCCGGCGAGATCAGCATGGCGAAGGCTCGCTGCAGGCGACGCTGCTGGATGTAGTTCATCGGGCTGTGCGGGGCGAGCATTCGATAGAGGCCGGTACGAGACAGATCGAACTCGCGGCAGAGGCTCTCGACGCCCAGCGACGCCGCGGCGAGATTGGTCTCGATGTACAGCCTAACGCGCGTCCGCAAGGCCTCCTGCGACTGGCTGGTAATCTGCCCATCGCCGCCAACGGACTTGTTGCCGACACCGCCAGCTACCAGTTGGGCCAGGGATTGCACCGCGGCCTGGCTCTCGCTGCGTGTCAATTCGGCGGCATTGCGCCGCAGCGCCAGCATGTAGTCCCTCAGCATGCGGCCATAGGCGGTCTCGCGGGCGAGAATGCGGATCGCCGGACGCCCCTCGTGCGTCGTCATCAGCGGCTCGAGCAGCAAGCGCGGCAGCACGAAACAGACACCGCGCACAAAGCCATCCTCGGCCTGGATTTCGCGGGTCAGACAGGGATACCGCATGTCGAGCAGCGAGACGTCTCCGGCCCGTTGCAGGTAAGTGCGGTCCTGGGCGATAAATTCGGCGCCGCCCCCGAGATACATCACCAACTGGAAGTGATCCATGCCGAGCGCGACGTGCTCCGCTGTGCGGTCGTAGCGCATCGCGCTCGACTTCGATTCGAGGAGAATGGCGCCACTCAAATGCAATGTTGTTGACGACACATGAAAATCCCGGAGGTCTCCGAGCACAGTCACACCGCAGATCGGCGCAGTCAGCTCGCGAAAACGCGCCAATGCAGCCTCAGGCGTGGCAAAGTCGGGGGTGGAAAAACGCAGCAGCTGCGGGGCTTCGTCGGGAGGCAGATGCTGTTCCGTCATGCGAACGCCGCCTCGACCGTCTTGAATTGTCAGATGCCAGCTTCCAACGTTTTATTGTGCTCCGTCCAGTTCAAAGTATGAGTGGCGCTGGCAAAATGACCGACGAGCGGCCACCAAATCGTTTCGCCCATTCAAGCCGACTCCTCAGTTTTGTTTGGGCCCCAAAGAAGTTGATGTCCGCCGTTTCGCGTCGTGACATCGGGGCACCGCAAGGTATTCGGAGCTATGTGGGAATTTGGGTGACGAGGCAATCAGGCGGCGTTTTGGGACGGCGCGTGGTTGATCTCAATGCCATCGGCGAATCTGACACCGCCAACGACCTTCGGCAATTGGTTCTCTCCCCCCATCATCTTTAGGCGATGCGGCCAGTCGTCGATTGCAGTTCGCGGCGGCGGCGTTAGTCCAGAGGTTGGCAACGGATCTGGGGATCATGCCGACTGGGTCGCGCGGCTGAAGGCCTATTGTACGGCATTGATGCTAGCGGGGGATCACAGGAGCGTCGAGCCAATGGCGCTGCGAGTGGAGCCGGCACGCTAGGAGAAGGAGATATGTGAAAGGTTTGGCCCATTGCCGTCAGTCAAAATCAAGTCGAGGACACGGGGAGGCGTCAGCGGGATTTCGCCAACCGTTCTGTTTGTCGCGTTGGCGACGGCACATGCGACGGCCGCAGCGACGTTCAGGATCGGCACTTCACCGGCGCCTTTGGTGCCCAATGGTCCGATTGAAGGCGCCCCCTCGTACAGGCTGATATCGACGGGCACGACGTCCAGCGCCAAGGGAACCCGGTATGATCCCAGGCCGGTTTGCAGGACCCGGCCATCGGAGCCGATCGAAATCTCTTCGTGCAGGGCATAGCCGAGGCCCTGCACGACGCCCCCCTGGATCTGCCCGTAGACGGCGCGCGGATTGAGCGCGCGCCCGACGTCTTGCACGACCCGGTAGGCGAGAATGTCGACATGACCGGTCTCCCGGTCCACCGCCACTTCGCATTCATGCACTGCGAACACCGGAATATCGATCGCCTCGATGAAATGTCCCATGGCGCAGCCGGCCATCGCCGCGACTCCGGGTTTGGTGAAAGCCCCGTTGCCCGAGATCGGTCCGCCGACAGCCTGGGCGTGAGCGGCCACGGCGGCGACCGTCGTCCCCGATCCAGGACGCCCGACAATCTCGATTCGCCCCTTGGCCAGCACAAGCTGTTCGGCCGGCGTCTGCAGCATCTCCGATGCGACAGCCAGCAGCTTTCGACGAACGTCCTCCGACGCCGCCAAGCTTGCGGCGCCAAGCGATACGGTTGTCCGGCCGCCGCCGACACCGAGATCATACCCGGCCCCATCCGTATCCGCGGTCTTGACGATCACGTCGTCGGGACGCAACCCCAGAGCTCCAGCAACAATCTGGGGAAGCGCCTGCATCATCGATCCTGAGCCGATCTCGACACCCGACGTGACGAGAGTCGCACTGCCATCCGCGTTCAGATTAACCGTGGCTGCCGAGGGACCGACGAAGATGAACCACGTTCCGATCGCTGTTGCTTGCCCGTAAAGCCGGTCTCCGGCCAGATGTTGCGTCGACGGCTTCGACGCCCGCAATGTCTCCATCCGGTCGAGCATCGGCCGCAAGACTTCGCCTTCGAAGACCTGCCCCGTCGAGCCGAGGTCCTGGTCGCCGAGCACATTGCGCCGGCGAAATTCCAGCGGGGTCATGCCGATCCGTGCGCAGATCTCGTCGGTATGCCGTTCGAGCGCAAACGTATTGTAGACCCCGTTGCAGGCCCTGAATGCGCCATTGGGCGGGGTGTTGGTATAAACGGCACGCGATGTGAGCTTCACTGCGCCGAGCTTGTAGTTGCCGCCCAACGTGTGGGCCGTCATCGTCGTCAGAAATACCTGTTCGCCGCCGTAGGCTCCGCAGTCCATCAGCACCACGGCTTCGCGGCCGACGATCTCGCCGTCCGGCGTGACCGCCGACCTGATCCTGATCTCGGCATTCTCGCGACAGAGGCATGTCATCATCTCCTCCTGCCGCGAGTTGACCAATTTGACCGGCCGGCCCGTCCGTCTCGCCAGCAGCGCGGCAAACGGCTCCACGGCGCAGTCGAACTTCAAGCCGAATGCACCGCCCACGGCCGGAACGGTCACACGGACCTGCGCGGCGGGAACCTGCAGCTGCCGCGCCGTCGCGTCCCGGATCGTCCAGGGAACCTGGGTCGACGTTTGAATATGGTAGCGGTCGTCTTCGTAAGCGGCGACGACGGCCCGAGGTTCGAACGACACATGATTTTGCCGCCCGACGCGGAACGTGCTTTCGATGACCTGCACGTCAGGACGCGCGAATGCCGCCGCGGTGTCGCCTCGAACAACCTTGGCTTCCCAGGCGATGTTGCCGCCCCTCATGCCACCTTCGCGCAGAACTTCGTAGTCCTTCCAATCCGGGTGGACGAGCGGCGCGCCATCCATCAGGGCTTCGGCCATGGTGATCACCGGCTGAAGCGCTTCATATTCGACGATGACGGCATCCGCCGCTGCCCGAGCCTGCTCCAATGTGTCCGCCGCCACGGCTGCCAGGGCTTCGCCGAAATGCCTGATGCGCCCATCGGCGAACAGCGGATGATCCGCCACCCCAATGCCGTGCCGCCCGCGTGCGTCGGCCGATGTAACCACAGCACGCACGCCCGGCATTTTCAGCGCGACCGAGGTGTCGATCCTAGTGATGCGGGCAGACGCGATCGTCGCGCGCTTCACCGCGGCATGCAGCATGCCCGCCTGTCCGATGTCGACGGTATAGCGTGTGCGCCCGCGCAGCTTGTCTGCCGCGTCTCGCCTGGCAAAATTGGACGTCGTGGTCGCCGGATCGGTCATGGGAACAGCTCCACTGCGGACGAGGACGGATGGACTGACGAGACGGCCGATTTCGCACGTGGTGCGGATCAGGCCTGGGCTGAACTCGCCGTTGCGACAAGTTCGAGCTGGGCGGAGGCGACCGCATCAATGATGCGCTCGTACCCGGTGCACCGGCAGATGTTGCCGGTCAGCGCGGTCTTGATGTCATCGCGCGAGGCATCCGGCACCCGGTCCAGCAGATCGGTCAGCGTCACCATCATGCCGGGAAAGCACATGCCGCACTGCACGGCGTCATGGGCGACCATGGCCCGCTGCAGCAACGATAGCCCGTCAGAAACGGCGAGCGTCTCCACGGTCCGCACCTCCGAACCGGCCGCCAGTCCGATGGGCAGCAGGCACGACATCACGGGTTTGCCGTCCAGCAGAACCGTGCAGGCGCCGCATACGCCCTCCCGGCAGACCGCTTTGGCGCCGGTCAGGTTCAGTTCCTCGCGCAGGACATCGATCAGCGGCGTCATCGGATCGACAAACGTCAACCGGTCCTCGTTGTTGACGCGGAATTTCGTCGGCATGGCGGTCGCCTTCCTTCCAGCTGGATCAGCCCAACCCCGTCAATTCTCGCGCCGCCCGGCGAACCAGACTGGGCAGGACCTTGACCCGATACCAGCCCGGCGCGTCGATATCGTCACGTCCGGTGAAATCGCCCGCGTAAGCTTCCGCCAGTTCGCCGATGCGTTCCGCTGACAAGGTCTTGCCGGTCACGTCGGCTTCCAACCGAGCCCAGCGTCGAGCCTGCCGCTCGACCGAGCCCACCGCGATACTGACAGTTTCGGCAGCATCGCCGCAACCTGACGTGATGGCCATGCTGACGATCGCGACCGGGTAGTCGCCGGCTTTTCGCAACGGCAGACGGACATGCGCGGAGCGGCGTGGCCTGCGGCGCACGATGACGCGCGCGATCAGCGTTCCTGGCTCGATAGTCAACCTCTGCTCAAGAAACTGCTCGATGGACATGCGATCGCTTCCTTGCCTGCTCCGCAGTTCGACCGTCGCGTCCAGGCACAGCAAGGCACAAACGAGATCGGCGGCGGCGAAGTCGAAACTGCACAGATTGCCGCCCACCGTCGCCACGCGCCGGATCGCTGGATTGGCCGATCGCGCTGCTGCGTCAGCGAGCACCTTGAGATCCGCCAGTCCTGCGAGAGCGTGGGCAAGTTCGTCATGGGTGACGCAGGCGCCAATGACGATGTCTTCCGCGTTGATATCGCACTGGCGCAGGTCTGGAATCCTGGTCAGCGCGACATAGGCCTTGGCAAATCCTTCCTGGCGAATGGGGGCCCGCATGATCCAGGTTGCACCGGCAATCGGAGCGCCCTCCGGTCCCAGATCGTGGAGAGCGGCCAAAGCATCGGGCAGGTTGCTGGCGACGTGGAGACTCTCCCGATTTTGCAGAAGCATTGTTTGACCCCTCTCGTATCCGTTAGCGTCAAGCCAGCTTGCGATGCGTGGGTGCTTCGGGATCGCCTGTTACGGTCAGTTCCGGCGCCCGTCGCACAGCCGGCGGATTGCCGGCAGGCCGAACGCGGCGAGCGCCAGCTTGACGACGTCGCCGATGAAGAACGGGACGAGGCCGAGCGCGAGAACCGGCTTGTCCCAGCCGATGCAGACGCCGAGCCAGACAAGACCCGGCACGTAGATGGCGACATTGCCCGCCAGCATCGCCAGCGCCGTGGTCGACATGCGCCGGTCGAAGCCGCGCTCGGCGAGCGCGC
This sequence comes from Ancalomicrobiaceae bacterium, assembly GCA_031291595.1. Classification (GTDB taxonomy): domain Bacteria; phylum Pseudomonadota; class Alphaproteobacteria; order Rhizobiales; family Ancalomicrobiaceae; genus CAIYYN01. Next base: position 9,712 of record JARLIU010000194.1, read on the forward strand.
CGGTGACGAAGGCGGCAAGCGCGTAGCCGACGAGATAGCCGCCGGTCGGCCCCATCATATAGGCAAGGCCGATGCCCTTCTCCGGCGTGCCGGCGAATACCGGCAGGCCAAGCGCGCCTTCGGCGAGATAGAGCAGCAGCGTCGCCGCGCCGAGTCGTCCGCCGTAGACGAGACCGATGCCGAGAACGGCGAGGGTCTGCAGCGTCATCGGCACCGGATAGAACGGCACCTGGACCTTGGCCGAGATCCAGATGAGAAGCGTGCCGGCAATGGCGAGTGCAACCTTGCGCGGGACGGCCGGGATCGCGGCAAGCGTCGTGTCGGCTAGGGTGGGAGTGGCAGTGGACATGTCGGATCCTTTCCGATCGAGGAGGAAATTCAGGTCAGCGTTCGCCAACCAGCAGACGATAGCGGAAGTGATCGAAGATGACGGCGAGGATCAGCAGCGTGCCCAACAGCACCATCTGCATGTACGATCCGATCTGGGCGATGTTCATGCCGTTTTGCAGGAGCACGATGAAGAAGGCGCCGAGCACGACGCTTTCCACCCGGCCGATGCCGCCTTTCAGGGAAACGCCGGCGATGACGCAGGCGGCAATCGATTCCAGCGCGATCGTGCCGCCGAGATTGGTTTCGCCGGACTCGACCCGGGCAGTCAGAAGGATGCCGGCGACCGAGGCGAGCAGCGCACAGATGGCATAGGCGTAGAACAGGATCTTGGTGATATCGACGCCCGACAGCTGCGCTGCCTTCGGATTGCCGCCGACGGCGTAGGCGTGCGCGCCGAATTTGGTGCGGTTCATCAATAGCCACATCGCGGCGATGGCGATCACGGCGAACAGCACCGGTACGGGCACGCCGAGTAGGCGGCCAAAGCCGAAGAAGTCGGAGAATTCATAAGGCAGCCCGCCGACCGGCACGCCGCCGGTGATGAACAGCGCGATGCCGGAGCCGACCGATTGGGCCCCCAGCGTCATGATGAAAGGCGACACGCCGAAGCGGGACACGCCGAAGCCATTCAAGGCGCCGACGACAAAGGCAGTGCCAAAGCCTGCGGCGGCGCCGCCGATGAGGATGACGGCGACCCAGCCGGGCAGCGCCGCGCTGAGCGTGACCATGACCGTCGCTGAGACGACTGATGTCAGGGCGATCGCGGTACCAACCGACAGGTCGAAGCCGCCGGTGATCAACACCAGCATCTGCCCGAGCGACACCAGCACCAGATAAACCGATTGGCGCGCGACGTTGATGAAATTGTCGAGGGTGAGGAACTGGTGCGCCGTAGCGGTGAAAACGACAAGGGTCGCCAGAAGAAAGAATGGCAGAACGCCGACCCGGAGGAACAGCTCCCTGACAACCTTTTTGGTAAGGCGCATGGCCAATGCTCCCGTTGCTGCCCGGTTGGCGACGTTCTTCTCAACGATTTGGTCGGTCATGCCGGCACCTTTACCTCAGCGAAGAAATGGCCGAGCACGGCCTCTTCAGAAATCTCGTCGCCCTGCAGTTCGGCGGCGATCCTACCTTTCGAGAACACGACCAAGCGGTGGGCCAGATGCATCACCTCCGGCAGATCGGAAGAGATCACCACCACCGCCTTGCCTGTCTCGGCGATCGTCTTGATGAGACGATAGAGTTCCGTGCGCGTACCCATGTCGACGCCGACCGTTGGCTCGTCGAAGATGTAAATGTCGCGTTCGACGCAAAGCGCCTTACCGAACAGCACCTTTTGCTGATTGCCGCCGGACAGCCTGGAAACGACGCGGTCGATATGGCCGGTGGCGATCTCGACCTGACTGGCGATCGTTTCGGCGAGCGAGCGGCTCGACCGGCCGGCGACGAAGCCGAAGCGCGACGTCACTTCCGGGCGCGGCAGCAGCGACAGCTGCAAGTTGGCGGCGGTCGTGGCCGACAGCACCAGACCTTCCGCCTTGCGGTCAGGCGGCAGGTAGAAGACCCCGTCATCGAGCAGTTTTCGCGTCGGCGCGTTGGTCACATCCTCGCCGTTGAGGCGGACCGTGCCGGCCGTCGCCGGCTGCAGCCCCATGACGGTGCGCCAAGTGCGCGACTTGCCGGAGCCGACCAGGCCGGCAACGCCCAATATCTCGCCGGCGCGCACGTCGATGTCGACGCCCATGACGCCCCAGGCGTGGAGATTGCGGATTTCGAGGACTGTCTTGCCGCCGGGATTTCGCGCGATGTCGGGATAGATCTTGTCGATGGCCCGGCCGGTCATCAGCTCGACCAGCGCACCCTCCGGCGTCCCCTTGACCGGCACGGTTGCCACCCATTTGCCGTCACGCAGGATGGTGATGCGGTCGGCGATGGCCGAGAACTCATGGATGCGGTGGGAGATGTAGATGATGCCGACGCCGCGCGCCTGGGCCCGCCGGATAAAGGCGAACAGTTTCTGCGTCTCCTTCTCCGTCAGCGACGCCGTCGGCTCGTCGAGGATCAGGACGGAAAGATCGTTGAGGAACGCCTTGGCGATCTCGACCATCTGCTGCTCGGCGCGACTGAGGCTGACGACGCGACGGGTGACTTCGATATCGAAGCCCAGCTCGGCGAACAGCGTACGGGCGCCCTTCAGCATGGCCCTGTGGTCGGTGAACAGCCCGTGGGTGATCTCTCGGCCGAGATAGAGGTTCTCGTAGACGGTCAATGTCGGGACAAGCGAAAATTCCTGGAACACCGTGCCGATACCGAGGTTCGCCGCCTCCTCCACCGAGCCGATCGAAATCTCCTTGCCGTCCATCAGGATGCGACCGGATGTCGGGCGCTGCACGCCGGCGAGAATGGAGATGAGCGTCGACTTGCCCGCACCGTTCTCGCCGAACAGGACGTGCACCTCGCGGCGCTCCAGGCGGAAATCGACGTCGTCGAGCGCCTTCACACCGGGAAACACCTTCGAGATGGCGGTCATTTCGATAAGCGGATAGGTGGCAGTGGACATGGTGGTCCTGTCTCGCATCGGTTGCCTGGGAGCGGCTTGTCCCCAGACGCTATGGTCAAGATCCCGAGGGAAGTGTCCCGGCCGGGAGGGGATCCGGTCTGCACACTCGGCGGACCGGATCCCGTTGCTTCCCGGAGAAACGCGTGTCAGGGGTCCGTTGCGCCGCCGTCAGTTGACGTTGAACACCGGCTTGTAGTTGTCTGGCGGCAGGATGTTGGTCTTGGTCGTCGTGTCGATGTTGGAGGAATCGACGGCGAAGATCTTCGGCCCGACGTGCTTGATGTAATCCTTGCCTTCGAGCACGCGGACGGCCTGGTCGATGGCGATACGGCCCTGGATGACCATCGAGTCGGCGGGGGCGGCGAGGATGAAGCCGCGCTTGATGCCCTCGTAGACGCCGGGGGTCATGTAGAAGGCGAGGAGATCGACCTTGCCCTTCAGACCGCGCTCGCGGATGAGACCCTGCGCCGCTTCGGCGGTGACTGCGGTGCCGGCAATGTAGCGGATGGTCGGATTGGCCTGCAGTGCGTCCTCGACCAGCTTCAGCTGCACTTCCTTGCCAGTGTCGCCGTACTTGGGATCGAGCACCTTGACTGCCGAACCCTTGACCGCTTCGAGGAAGCCTTTATTGGCGGCCTCGACCCAACCGGCGCCGGCAGGACCCGGGAACCAGCCGACCAGCACTTCGGGCGATCCGGCCGGATGCTTCTTGGCGAGATAGGCGCCGGTCTCCTGGCCCATGGCATAGAAGGAGACGAGCGACTTGGCCGAGATGTCAGGCGATGACATGCCGTTGACGACATCGATGACCGGGATCTTCTTCTTGGCCAGTTCAGCGACGAGATTGTTCATGCCGTCGTAGGAGATGGCGCCGATGACGACGGCTTGGGCACCGCGCGCCGCACAGTCCTCGATCTGCGAGATCTGCTTCTGCAACTCGGTGTAGCCGCCGGCCTCGACGAGGTTCATCTTGACGCCGAGACGGGCGGCCTCTTCCGCCACGCCGTAGTCGACGCCGAGCCAATAGGCATCCTTCATGTGCGGAAAGGAAACGCAGATGTCCCACTTCTTTTCGGCCTTGGCGAGCGGCTGATAGGTCACGTCGGACGGCTTGCCGTCAGCGGCGAACGGCGGCTCGATCTTGACCGCAGGATAGGGGAACCAATCGGCGGCAAACGCCGTGCTGGAGGTGAAAAGGGCAGTGGAGGCGAGGATGAGGGACGCGAGTTTCATGGTCGGTTCTCCAGACATGCGTTTGGGTGGCCATTCCGGATGGCGATGCGGATCAGCTTTTCAGGGTCCGAGGCGAGCGGGCCGGCCAGTCCCGGCCGTCCTCCGGGCTATTGCGAGGCTACGGCGCGGATGCGATCGATGATGGCAGCGCGCTCTTTGCGCGCTTCGAGCGCCGCCGTCATGTCGATCTTGACGAAACGGCTCGGCGTATTGGGCTGCAGCTGGCCGATCAGGTCCATATCGGCCGAGATCACCGTGCCCAGCATGAAATAGCCGCCGCCGGACACCGCGTCGCGGTGCAGGACGATCGGCTCCAGCCCGCCGGGAACCTGGACGGACCCGTACGGGTAGCAGGCATCGACGATGTTGGAGGGGTCGGATCCGGCGCCGAACGGCGGTTCGCGGTCGACGAATTGCATGCTGGCGCCACCGCGGAAGCGATAGCCCATGCGGTCGGCCTCTGGCGCCACCTTCCACTGGTCGGAAAAGAAGCTCTGGTGCGAGGCTTCGGTCAGCCGGTCCCAATAGAGCCCGGGGACGACCCGCAATTCGGCAGGCGATCCCGGGCCACGGCGCAGCGCTTCAGGGATGCTGAGGCCGATTTTGGCCGAACGCGGGGCGACACCGATCGGCAACTCGTCGTCTGCGGCGATGGCGCGCCCGTTGAAGCCGCCGAGCGCGCCGATCGGGTAGGTCGAGCGGCTGCCAAGCGCCAAGGGCACGTCGATGCCACCGGCAATGGCGATGTAGATACGGGCGCCGGAGCGCAGGTAGTCGAACGACAGCACCTGTCCGGCCGTGACCGCGAGTGCGGTCCAGCCGGGTTGCTCCACCCCGTCGATCATCACCGGCATGTCGGCACCGGTCACGGCGACGACAGCATCGGCCGTGAACTGCAATTCCGGCCCGACGAACACCGCTTCCAGGCCGGCGGCGCCCTCATCGTTGCCGACGAGGAGGTTGGCCGCCTTCAGCGCCAGCCGATCCATGGCCCCGCCCATCGGGATGCCCAGATGGTAGTAGCCGGGTCGCCCGAGGTCTTGCACGGTGGTGGAAAGCCCCGGAGAAACAACCTTAGCGGCCATGGAGCACCCCCTCCAGCTTGGCATTGGTGCCGTCGATATCGGCGTGATAGGCGTTGAGATCGAAGCTGACGTCGACCATGCGGGGCACGAAGCGGCCGGCATCGACGTCGGCGACAGCATTGTCGTGCTCCTCGCGTCCGATCGGCTTCCACTTGACGATGTCGCCGGGCCGGAAGAACACCATGAAGTCCTTCAGGTAGCTGACCTTCTGCTCCGGGTCGTAGATCGGCATCGGCGTGATGCCGAACATCTGGTAGCCGCCGGCCCCCCTGACCGAATAGACGCAGGAAAAGCAGCCGCCGTGGCCGACCGTGAGCCGCGGCGTATCGGTACGCGGGCGCAGGTATTTGGGCACCTGCAGCTGCCGCGGCCGATCGACCATCTGGTAGAGGAACGGCAGGCCGGCAACGAAACCGACCATCGACACGAACCAGGGCGCGCTCGAATGCGCCTGGATGAAGGCTTCGGCCGAGGCGAGGCCGTTGACCCGGGCGGCATATTCGAGATCGGTCGAAGTCGGGTCCTGATGCCGCTCGCGAAAGCGCATCATCGTCGCATGCGTCCAGGGATCCTCATAGAAAACCGGGATCTCGATGATCCGCGTTTTCAAAACCGGCTCCATCACTTCTGCGACGTGCTCGATCGCCCGGATTTCCTTCAGGATATCGTCGGGCTTGATCACGTCCGGATCGAATTTGATCTGGAACGAGGCGTTGGCCGGACAGATCTCGGTGATGCCCTTGATGCCGGCCTCCTTGATGACCTTGGTCATCTCCAGGCTCATGAAGAAGGCATCGAGCGACATGGCATCCGAGCATTCGACGAACAGGTGCTCGTCACCGCCGAAACTGTATCGCAGCGACATCAGGCAACCTCCTTGGCGGACCCTGCCGAAAACGCCGTTTCAAGCCAGGTCTCGAGAAAACGGGTGTGAAAGGCTCCGGCGGCCACGTCCGGGTCGGCAGCGAGGGCTGCATGCAGCGGCAGGGTTGTCGGAATGCCGAACAGCTCGAAGCCGGCGAGGGCGGACCGAAGCTTGGCGAGGCAATCGGCGCGATCGCTGCCATGCACGATGAGCTTGCCGAGCAGCGAATCGTAGAACGGCGGCACGTGGTAGCCTTCATAGAGCGCGGTATCGAAGCGGATGCCGGCACCCTCCGGGATGACGAGCCGCTCGATCTGACCGGGCCATGGCATGAAGTCGCGCGCCGGATCCTCGGCATTGATGCGGCACTCGATGGCATGGCCGCTGAGCCGAATCTGCTCCTGGCGGACGGACAGCGGCGCGCCGCCGGCGATCTTCAGCATCTCCTCAACCAGGTCGAGGCCGGTGATCATCTCGGTGACCGGGTGTTCGACCTGGATGCGGGTATTCACCTCGATGAAATAGAAGTCACCACTGACATCGTCGTAGAGATATTCGACCGTTCCGGCGCCGGAGTAACCCGCTGCGCGGCCGAGCGCCACGGCGCTCAAGCACAGCCGTTCGCGCACGTCGGCGGGAAGCGCCACGGACGGGCCCTCTTCCCATACCTTCTGCCGGCGGCGCTGCAGCGAGCACTCTCGCTCGAAACAGTGCACCACGTTCTTGCCGTCGCCGAGGATCTGCACCTCGACGTGGCGGGCGCGGGCGATGAGCTTCTCGAGATACAACCCGCCATCGCCGAAGGCCGCCAGCGCCTCGGCGCTTGCCTGCGGAAACTGGCGTTCGAGTTCCTCCAACGACGCAACGATGCGAATGCCGCGACCGCCGCCGCCTGCCGCCGCCTTGATCATGACGGGGAACCCGATCTTCAAGGCGATGGCCTTGGCTTCGGCGAGGTCCGCGATGCGGCCGCCGCTGCCTGGGACAGTCGGCACGCCGGCCAGCTCGGCAAGCCTGCGCGCCGCCACCTTGTCGCCGAGCAGCCGGATCGCATCGGGCGACGGACCGACAAACACCATGCCGGCGGCGATCACCGCCTCGGCGAAGTCGGCGTTCTCGGCAAGGAACCCGTAGCCGGGGTGCACGGCGTCGGCGCCGGCCGCCTTGGCCGCGGCAACAACGGCGGCAATGTTGAGATAGGACTTCTTGGCGGCCGGCGGTCCAATGCGGACGCTGTCGTCGGCAAGCCTGACAGCCATGCTATCGGCATCGGCGTCGCTGAAGACCTGGATCACCCTCAACCCCAATGCCTTGGCGGCACGGTTAATCCGGACGGCGATCTCGCCGCGGTTGGCGATCAAGACGGAGGAGATCGTCATTCGCTCAGCTCTGCCAAGACTTGCCCGGCCATGACGGCGTCGGCGTCGTCGACCTCGAAGCGGATGTTGGTGCCGGCGATCTTCGACTTGACCTCATGGAAGGACTTCATCACTTCGATCAAGCCGATGACGTCGCCCACGGCGACGGCGTCACCATCGGCCTTGTAGGGCGGGTCGTCGGGCGCAGGCTTGCGGTAGAACACCCCAGGCAGGGGGGATTTGATCGGTACCGTCATTTCTTGTTGTCCTTCAGGCTCGGACCAGTTGATCGTAGACCTCGGAGACCGGTGCAATCCGGATGCCTGCCTCAATCAGCCCGGACCGGATGGCGCGCGCCAATTCGAGGCTGTTCGGCGTATCCGAGTGGAAGCAGATGGATTCGAAACTGATCGGGATGTCTTCGCCCTCGACAGTTCTGACGACGCCGTCACGACAGGCGCGCACGCATTTTTGCGCGATCGCGGTCGCATCGAGCCTGTTGACGTGGCGGGCAAACACGATCGAACCGGTGTGGTCGTAGTCGCGATCGGCGTAGAACTCGCGCACCACCGGATGGCCCGCCTCGATGGCGACCCGGTAGGTCGCGGAAACGTCCATGCAGAACACGTAGGAATTGGGGGCGATGGTACGCATCGCCTGGATGAAGGAGCGCGACAGGTTCTCGTTCACCGCCAATTCCATGTAGAGCGCGCCATGCGGCTTGACGTGCTGCAGGTTGGTACCGTGGCGGCGGGCAAACTCCCTGAGTGCGCCGACCTGATAGACCATGTCGTTGACGATCTCGTCGCCGCTGCCGCCGATCTTGCGGCGTCCAAATCCCTGCAGGTCGCGGTAGCCGGGGTGAACGCCGACGCCGACGCCATGGTGAGCCGCCAGCCGCACAGTCGCATCCATCAGATTGGGATCGCCGGCGTGGAAGCCGGCGGCGATCGAGGCGGAGCTGATGTAGGGGATCAGTTCGGCGTCATCGGTCGTGCCGAGCCGCCACTGCCCGAACGCCTCTCCCATATCGCAATTGATATCAACAACTTGCACCGGCACTCAGTGTCTCCCGAAATGCCGGTGCCATTGGTGGAACCGGTCTTGTCTGAACCGAAATCCACGATAGCAA
>JARLIU010000195.1 GCA_031291595.1 Ancalomicrobiaceae bacterium
GGGTCGACGACGATCACCGCCGCGGTCGCCAACCCGCGTGCCAGCCAGCCGGCGAGCATGGCGCCGCCCATCTTGCCGGCCCCGACCAGCACCAGGGGACGAGCGGCGGACAATGTGGCGAGCGGCGAGTAGGCGGGCATGGCGGGATCCAGCTGGTTCGGATGCAGTCTCGGCCGGCGCAAGGCTTGCGGCGGCGTCGGCTTTGTCGCGCAAAAGCCGCGCCGGCTCAAGCGCCTCGATCGCCGGGGGCTGCCGCAAGGCCGGTAGGACGATGCCGCAGTCAGGTCGGCTGCGGCATTCGCCACGCCCGTCGAAAGTCAGCCGACCCATTCGGCGACAATGCGGGCGGCCGACGCGATGACTTCGTTGCTCGCCTTGGCATCCTTGGCGGTTTGCGTCGTGTAGATGGCCAGGACCACCGGCGCGCGGTTGCCGTTCGGCCAGACGACGCCGATGTCGTTTGCCGTGCCATAGTAGCCCGTGCCGGTCTTGTCGGCCACCTGCCAGCCTTTCGGCACGCCGGCGCGGATGCGGGCATCGCCGGTCTTGGTGCCGAGCATCCAAGTCTTGAGCTGGTCGCGGCCCGGGGACGAAAGCACGTCGCCGAGAAGCAGCTTTTGCAGGCTCTTCGCCATGGCGGCGGGCGTCGTCGTATCGCGGGGATCGCCGGGGATGGCGGTATTGAGCTCGGTTTCCCAGCGGTCGAGGTGGAAGCTGTCGTCGCCGATCGAGCGGGCGAAGGTGGTCACCGCGCCCGGGCCGCCGACCTCGCGCAGGAGGAGGTTGGCGGCGGTGTTGTCGCTCATCTGGATGGCCGCGGCGGTCAGTTCGCCGAGCCGCAATCCGTCGCCGACGTGCGTCTCAGTGATCGGCGAATAGGTGACGAGGTCGACCGCCGCATAGGCGATGTGCTTGGCCAGAAGATCCGGCTCTCTGGGCAATCGGGCGAGCAGTGCCGACGCCGCCATCACCTTGAACGTCGAGCAGAAGGGAAAACGCTCGTCGGCGCGGTAGCGAAGTTCCCGACCGCTGGCGGTGTCGATCGCAGCGATGCCGATGTGGCCGCCGAACGTCTTCTCCAGTGCGATCAACGCCGCTTCGGCCGGGGGCGCGTCCGCGGCGCGGGCGGGGCCGAGGGCGACAAATGGGGCGGCGGAGAGGGCGAGCACGAGGCGGCGGCGGTTCAACAGGTCTGGCATCGGCTTTCCTCTCGAGCGAATCGGTCAATTGAAACGACAGCAGCCCGGTCATTGCCTCCGATTGAGGCAAATGCCGGGCCGCATGAGAGTCTTGGGTCGGCTCAGGCCTCGCCCGCCGTCTCGAACAATGCCGTCTGCAGCGCCTCTTCCGCCGATTTGCCGGCCCAGACCACGAACTGGAAGGCCTGGTAGTAGCGTTCGCACGCCTCGATCGCCGCGCTCAGCATGCCCTCGACCTGGCGCGAGGTCGGCGCGATGCCGCCTGATAAGAGCAGCCCGTGCCGGTACATGACGACACCCTCGCGCGACCACAGATCGAAATGACCGAGCCAGAGCTGCTCGTTAACCTGGGAAATCAGCCGCGTAATCTCGGTGCGTCGCGGTTCGGTCACCTTCAGATCGAAAGCACAAGCAAGATGAATCGCTTCGACTTCCTCCATCCAGGAAAAGGACACGTGATAATCGCACCAGGCACCGCTGGTGGAGATCGTGATCTCGTCGTCGCCGGAGCGTTCGAAGATCCAATCTTCCAAGGCGGCGACGTGTTCGATCACATCGACCGGGTTGGCTTGCCGATCGAAGTCATATTCGATGAGGCTCATGGGCCATATCCTCGCGTGTCAGAGGCGGACTTTACGCGGGAAGAACAACGCAACAAACGCGACAGAGAAGGATTCGCGACATCTGCGAAGGAAGCGGCGATCGATGTCACAGCATTTGCCCCGGATTTGGCGGCCGCTTCGCTCCAATAACCGAATCGTGCCGAATCTCTGTTGAGATTCAGTATACGAATCCCTAACGAGGCTGCGACAGGCAGTTTTCACCGCGCCTGTGACATTGATGTGGATATGTGACGCCAACGCGCCAATTGGCAGGGAACAACCTGTGGAGAGCGCGGTGGACAGGCGCTTGCGCCGGCGGGGACTTCGGCCGAAACGTCCAGCGATTTCCGCCGGTGCCAGCGCAGACAGCCTGTCTGCGGCGACCCTGCGCCAGCGGGCCGCCGGCCCGTCCGGTGGCGGCGGACGACCGCGCCGATGATGACGGGACGTCGGCGCTCACTCGACCGACGTGCGCGCCTGTTCGAGCAGCGCGATGCGGGCCTCGAGCTTGGCGATGGTTTCCTTCAGCGCCGCATTCTCCTCGCGGGCGCGCACCGCCATCTCGCGCACCACGTCGAATTCCTCGCGCTTGACCAGATCCATGTCGTCGACGAAGCGTTCGGCCTGGGATTTCACCGCCGTTTCGACCTCGCGCTTCATGCCCTGCGCCACGCCGGCGGCATCGGTCATCAGCTTGGCGAATTCGTCGAGGAGGCGGTTCGAGCCTTGCGTCATGCCGATCACCCTTTCACCTGCTGCCGTTCCCGCCGTCCGGGTACCCGATCATCGCGTCCCGACCGGGGAACTGCCATTCAATGCTCACAGACATATGCTCGCTCGGGCACGTTGCCGCAAGCGGTGGCATCGCCTCGGCTGCTGCGGAAGCCGAAGTCGGCTTGACGGCGCGCCAGCGCTCTCCCACTGTCTGCTCGCAATCGACGAGGCCTTCGACGCGATGCTGTTCGCCTATCTGCCGTTTCCCAACTTCAATCCCAACGCCATCGACCTCGGCCAGTTCCATCTGACCTGGCCGGTCGACATGGTGCTCGGCCCATTCGCGGTGCGCTGGTATGCGCTTGCCTACATCGCCGGCATCGTCCTCGGCTGGTGGTACATCCGCCGGCTGATCGCGACGAAGAAATTATGGGGCGAGGTGACCACGCCGTCGCCCGTGCATATCGACGATTTCGTCACTTGGGCGACGCTCGGCATCATCCTCGGCGGCCGGTTCGGCTATGTGATCTTCTATGACCCCATGCACTACCTCGCCGAGCCGATCGACATCCCGCAGCTCTGGCATGGCGGCATGTCGTTTCACGGTGCCGTCGTGGGATTGTGGCTGACCATGGTGCTGTTCGCGCGTGGCAAAGGCTTTTCCGCCTTCACCCTGTTCGATCTCGTCACCGCCGCCGCGCCGATCGGCCTGTTCTTCGGTCGTATCGCCAATTTCATCAATGGCGAATTGTGGGGGCGCGCCACCGACGTGCCTTGGGCGATCGTGTTTCCGCGCGGCGGCCCGGAGCCGCGCCATCCCAGCCAGCTCTACGAGATGGCACTCGAGGGCGTGGTGCTGTTCGTCGTGCTGCGCCTCGTCACCCATTGGGGTTTTGGCCTGAAGCGGCCGGGCACCACCGCGGGCGTATTCGCGGCCGGCTACGGGCTTGCCCGCATCACGGCGGAATTCTTCCGCGAGCCGGACGTGCAGGTCGGCTATCTCGCCGGCCATTTCACCATGGGGCAGCTGTTGTCGGTGCCGATGGTGCTGCTCGGCCTCGGCGTCGTCATCTGGGCCAACCGGCGGCGCGGCGCGACACACGAGGCATCCGGCTGAGATGGGAGCAACGCCGCTCGAATACCGGCTGAAAGCGCTGATCCGGCTCGGCGGCCCGGTTTCCATTGCGGATTACATGGCGATCTGCCTCGGCGATCCCGAACACGGCTACTACATGGCGCGCGACCCGTTCGGCGCGAAAGGCGATTTCGTCACCGCGCCGGAGGTCAGCCAGATGTTCGGCGAACTTCTGGGCCTGTGGGCGGCCGATATCTGGCTGCAGGCCGGACGGCCGGCGCCGTTCAACCTGGTCGAGATCGGACCGGGACGCGGCACCCTGATGCTCGATGCACTCAGGGCGTGCCGGGTGGTGCCGGGATTTCTCGCCGCGGCGCGGATCACCCTGGTGGAAACCAGTCCCAGGCTTTCCGCCATCCAGCAGGAGCGATTGACGTGCGCCGGCCATGCCGCCGGCTGGGCGACGACCATCGACAACATCCCGGACGGCCCGGCGATCATTCTCGCCAACGAGTTCTTCGATGCCTTGCCGGTCCGCCAGTTCGTGCGGCTGCAGGGCATCTGGCGCGAGCGCGTCGTCGGGCTCGACGCGCACGACAATCTCGGCTTCGGCATCGGCCCGGCGGTGTTGCCGACCACCGACGTACCGGCGCATCTGCGCGGCGCCGATGACGGATCGATCCTGGAACTGGCGCCGACGGCGTCGGCGATCGCCGAGACGTTGGCCCGCCGCATTGTCCGCTCCGGCCTGGCACTGCTCGCCATCGACTACGGCTATACCGAGACCGCGGTCGGCGACAGTTTCCAGGCGGTGCGGGCACATAGCCCTGCCGATCCGCTGGCGCGGCCGGGCGAGGCGGACCTGACCGCACTGGTCAATTTCGAGGTGTTGGCGCGTGCGGCGCATCACGCCGGGGCGCAGGTGTCGGGCCCGGTCGAGCAGGGGGATTTCCTCACGCAGATCGGGCTGATGGAACGGGCCGGGCGGCTCGGCGCGGACAAGGACCGGGCAGCGCGCGAGGCGATCGCGGCCGACGTGCACCGGCTGGTCGCGGCCGAGGAAATGGGCAGCCTGTTCAAGGCCATCGCGTTTGCGAAGCCGGGGATCGCGCCGGCCGGCTTCGGCTGATCGGCGAGTTGATCGGGGCGGCGGTCTTTGACACGGCCTCGAGCGTCGCCCATCGTGCCTGGCCATAGTCAGAGGAGTCGTTCGCGTGATCCAGTCCCCGCTCCTGAGCGCGTTTGCCGGTATCGCCCACGGGTTCTTCACCCGCGACGGCGGCGTGTCAGCGGGGCTCTATCGCAGCCTCAACATCGGTCTCGGCTCCTCGGACGATCGCGCGCTGGTCCTCGAAAACCGCGGCCGCGTCGCCGATCGGCTGGGAGTGGCGCGAGGGCGGCTGGCGCTGCCGTATCAGGTGCATTCGCCCAACGTGTGGACGATCGAAGCGGCGAGCGATCTCGCCGATCCGCCGCGCGCCGACGCGGTCGTGACGCGCGACGCCGGGATCGCCATCGGCGTGTCGACGGCCGACTGCGGTCCGATCCTGTTCGCCGATGCCGATGCCAGGGTGATCGGCGCGGCGCACTCCGGCTGGAAGGGGGCGATCGGCGGCGTCATCGAGGCGACGATCGCCGCGATGGAGACGCTCGGGGCGAAGCGCCGGAGCATCCGTGCCGCGCTGGGGCCGACGATCTCGGCCGCAGCCTACGAGGTCGGGCCGGAGTTCGTCGATCGCTTCGAGGCGGCGGCGCCCGGAAATGCCCGATTCTTCGCGCCTTCGGTGCGGCCCGGGCACGCGATGTTCGACCTGCCGGCCTATATCCTGGCGCGGCTTGCCATTGCCGGCGTCGGGGAGGCGGAAAACCTCGGCCTGTGCACCTATGCGGACGAGGCGCGGTTCTTCTCCTATCGGCGGACGACGCACCGCGGCGAGCCGGACTACGGGCGGCTCGTCTCGGCCATCGCGCTGACGGCCTGAGGCGGCGTGCCGACGCGAGCCCGACGCCGGGCGGATCTGGCGCGGAAGCCGCAGCGGCAAGAATTCGCTTGTCCGGGACAGGCGCTCGGTGGACCGGGCGCGCAATTCCCGCTAAATCATCGGGAGTTGGTCGCCCAGCAGGCGCGGCGCAGCCCGGTTGCGATGCTGCCCGGCGGGCGCGGCGCGGTCGGATGGCGCGGCACTGGAACGGCGGCGAAAGGCTGGCATGGCGCTCGAGATGAAGAAGCTGGTTGACACTTTCCGCGTCGTCGTTCTCGTCTTGGCATCGGTCTCAGCGGCGGTCTTGCTCGCGTCCTGCCAGACGGCGACCGGCTTTGCCGAGCGGCCGGAACTCGTTGGCGGCTCGGACCGCCTGCCGCCATTTACCGCTCCAGCCAAGGGACGGGGCACGATCGTGTCGTTCCTGCCGTTCGTCGGCGTGCCGGTCAACACTGCCGACAATATCTACAAGTACATCCGCGAGAATGCCCCGGGCCAGAACGTGCTGCTGGCGCTCCGGCTGGACGAACCGGCAACCTATCGCGTCAAGACCTACATCGATGCCGTCGGCGGCTCGACGACGATGACCTTCGTCTTCATCGTCGAGATCTACGACGTGGCGGGGACGCGCGTGCACCGGTTCGTCGGGCAGGAAACGGGTCCGGGTGCCAGCGGCGATCCGTGGGGCGGCATCGACAGCGGCACGGACAAAGGGATCGGCTACCGGATCCTGAGCGGTGTGCATTCCTGGCTTACGCGCAGTGGCGCTTGATCGACCGGCCCCGCCCGGAGTTCCTCATTTCGGTGACTTCGGGGCGATTCGCGCTCGACTCCCCGGGCGTTTTACCGTAACCGACCGGCGGAGCATTGCCGGATGACCGTCGCTATTGAGCGAGCCCGGGGACAGAACCAATCCGGTGGTGCAAGACGACCGGCCTGTCGGCGCGGTTGCAAGAGGATTGAACAATGAAAGTCGTGTGCGGCAATTCGAATCGCAGTCTGGCTCAAGCCATCTGCGCCTATCTCGAGGAACCTCTCACGAACTGCCTCGTCCGCCGGTTTGCCGACCAGGAAATCTTCGTCGAAGTGCAGGATAACGTCCGTGGCGAGGATGTCTTCGTCATCCAGTCGACCAGCTTCCCGGTCAACGACAATCTGATGGAGCTGCTGATCATCATCGATGCGCTGAAGCGCTCCTCGGCCAAGCGCATCACCGCCGTCATTCCGTATTTCGGCTATGCCCGCCAGGATCGCCGCTCGTCCGGTCGCACGCCGATCTCCGCCAAGCTGGTCTCCAACCTGATCACCAATGCCGGAGCCGACCGCGTCCTGACGCTCGACCTGCATGCCAGCCAGATTCAGGGCTTCTTCGATATCCCGACCGACAACCTCTACGGCTCGCCGGTGATGTCGCGCGACATCAAGGAGCGCTATCCGCTCAACAACACGATGGTGGTGTCGCCCGACGTCGGCGGCGTCGGTCGGGCGCGCTCGCTTGCCAAGCGCATCGACGCGCAACTCGCCATCGTCGACAAGCGCCGCGAACGGCCGGGCGAATCCGAGGTGATGAACGTCATCGGCAACGTCGAGGGCCGGTCCTGCATCCTGATCGACGACATTGTCGATTCCGGCGGCACGCTGGTGAACGCTGCCGACGCGCTGCTGGCGCGTGGCGCCAAGGACGTGACGGCCTATATTACGCATGGCGTGTTGTCGGGCGGCGCGGTGGCGCGCATAGGCAGTTCGCGGTTGCGCGAGCTGGTGATCACCAATTCGATCGAGCCGACGGCGGAAGTGAACGCGGCACGCAACATCCGCGTCGTGTCGATCGCCAATCTGATGGGCGAGGCGATCAGCCGGACCGCCAAGGAACAATCGGTCTCGAGCCTGTTCGACTGATCGCTGCTGCAGCGACCCCGGTCTGCGCGATGCGGGGCGGGTCGAGGGGCGCGACCTGCCCGGACAGACTGAGCCGGTCCGGAGTGCGCCGGTTCAGACCGGGCCGGGACAGATGGGACAAGCGATGTCGGCATTCAATCTTCCCAACATGCTCACCTACGGGAGGATCCTGGCGGTACCGGCGGTCGTCGCCTGCTTCTCGCTGCCGGATCTGCCGACGCCGACATCCCGCTGGGTGGCGCTCAGCCTCTACACCATCGCCGCAATCACCGATTTCTTCGACGGCTATCTCGCCCGCGCCTGGCATCAGCAATCCGCGCTCGGGCGCATGCTCGATCCGATCGCCGACAAACTGCTCATCGCTTCGCTGTTGCTGGTGCTGGTCGATGCCCGTACCATCCACGGCTGGACGGTGATCGCCGCAGTGATCATCCTGTGCCGCGAGATCCTGGTTTCGGGGCTGCGCGAGTTCCTGGCCGAACTCAGGGTCAGCCTGCCGGTGACCTGGCTCGCCAAGTGGAAGACGACGGCGCAACTGGTTGCGGTCGGATTCCTCGTCGTCGGGCCGGCCGGCGAGCACGTGCTGCCGGGCACGACGACGATTGGAATTGTGCTTTTATGGATCTCGGCGCTGCTGACGCTCTATACGGGCTTCGACTATTTCTGGGCAGGGGTCCGGCATCTGATCGAGGAGTGAGACGGTGAAGCTGCGCTATTTTGCCTGGGTGCGCGAGCGCATCGGTCGATCGGAAGAAGAGGTCGAGCCGCCGGCGGCGGTGACGACCGCGGGTGAACTGGTGCTGTGGCTGAAGAGCCGCGACGAGCGCTCGGACTACGCCTTCGAGCGGCCAGAGGTTGTCCGCATCGCCATCGATCAGCTGCATGTCAAGCCGGATGCCCGGATCGCCGGTGCGCGCGAGATCGCCTTTTTCCCGCCGATGACGGGTGGGTGAGGCACGACGGCAGCGACGCCGCCGGGAAAAGGCCCCGGTGGGGCCTTTTCAGTGCCGAACGCCGCGAGCTTGGGCGAGCGGCCGGCAGAACGGTGACGGCTGCGACGCCGCCGGGAAAAGCCCCGGTGGGGCTTTTCGAGCGACGAACGCCGCGAGCTTGGGCGAGCGGCCGGCAGAGGAGCGGCCGGTCGCAGACCGACGAAAACGTCCGGTGGGGCTTTTCGAGCGACGAACGCGCCGAACTTGAGTGGGGCGCCGGACGTGGCGCGGCCGGGAAAGCGCTGCCGCTTCGACTTCAACCCGTGGTGAGCCCGATGTCCGTTCGACTGCAGACGCAAGACTTCGATATCGGCGCTGAGATTGACCGGCTCGTCGCCGGCAGGACGGACGTTGGCGCGGTGGTCACGTTTACCGGCCTGGTGCGCGACACCGCCAAGGGCGAAAAAATCCTCGACATGACGCTCGATCACTATCCCGGCATGTGCGAGGCGGAGCTGGAACGGATCGAGCAGGAGGCGCACAGGCGCTTTTCGCTGCAGGGCTCGCTGATCGTCCATCGTTACGGGACGCTGTTTGCCGCAGATCGCATCGTGCTGGTTGTCACCTTGTCTGAGCACCGGCACGAGGCATTCGCCGCCGCCGAGTTCCTGATGGACTTCCTGAAGACCCGCGCGCCGTTCTGGAAGAGGGAAACCGGCGCAGACGGTAGCGGCCACTGGGTCGATGCGCGCGAAGCGGACGACGAGGCAACGGGGCGGTGGGGGTAGGGCGGCCATGCCTTTCATTGTGGTGCGCCGGGTCCGGGCGTATCTTTGCAAGGACAGATCGAAGGTGCCGCGATGCCGAACAATTTGAAGTCAGCTGGACAGGGGCCGAAGTTTCCGCCGAAGTCGGCGAAGACCGGCAAATTCAGGGAAATGTCGACCCGCGGCGAGGCCCTGCCTCGCGATTCCGCCAAGCTGCCGCAGGCCGCGCCTGACCCCGCTCATGAGCCGCATGTTCATTCCCATGACGCTCGCACGCCGTCCGACAAGCCGGTGCGTGCGGCGGCCCAGCCTCGCCGTCCCGGCCGTCTCAAAGGCAAGCTCATTGTCGGACCTGAGTTCTTCGAGCCTCTTACCGAGGCGGAGGCAGCTGAACTGGCCGGACAATGAACGTTCTTCTCGACACGCACGCGCTGCTCTGGTGGATGAACGACGATCCGTCCCTCTCCATGCCGGCGCGGGATGTGATTGCTGCCGAGGCAAACACGATCTACGTCAGTGCGGCGTCTGCCTGGGAGATTGCGATCAAGTTCAAGAAGGGCAAGCTGCCAACCGCGACGTATCTGCTGCCGGACTTTTCGTCGCTGGTCGAAGCCGAGGGCTTCGTCAATCTTCCGATCTCCGCCGAACACATGATCTACAGCGTCCAGTTGCCCGGCGAGCACCGGGATCCGTTCGATCGGATCATCGCGGCGCAGGCGATCCTCGAATCGATGCAGCTGATCTCGATCGATGCGGCGATGACGGAGTTCGGTGCTTTCGTCCACTGGTGAGATAGCGCCCCTACCTTGGCCAGAAGATCACGACGCCGGCGCCGACGAGACAGAGGCAGGCGCCGACTAGATCGCCGCGGTCCGGCATCACGCCCTCGACGATGGCCATCCACGCCAGCGATGCGACGATGTAGACGCCGCCATAGGCAGCGAACGTACGGCCGGCCGCAGGCGTTTCGACGAGCGACAACAGGAAGGCGAACAGCGCCAGCGACACCGAGCCGGGTGCCAGCCACCAGATCGAGCGACCGAGCCGCCACCAGATCCAGACCGTGAAGCAGCCGCCGATTTCCGCTAGCGCAGCAGCGACATAGATCCCGGCCGTCAGCATCCGCACCATCTCCCGTTTCCCTTCGACCCTGCCATGCTCGGCCGTCCGTTGCCAGGGCAGGGTGCCGCAACGCTGGCCCTTTGATGGCGCTTTGATGCCCTTGCCTCGCGCCGCGCCGTCGTGCCATTCTTGCCGCCTGTTCGGTGCCCTCTCGTCGAGGGAGAATCTGGGAAGGCGGTGAGATCCCGCCACGTGCCCAACGCCGTGACGGGGGACTGGGGCGGCATGTGCCACTGATCGGATGATCGGGAAGGCGCCGGGCCTGGGATGATCCCGTAGTCGGAAGACCGGCCGGACAGCCTTCGGGAACCGCGTGGACGGCGGGATCCGGGCCTTCGGGCATCGCTTGGTGCAACATGCGCCGAGCGCGCCCCTGACTCGGGAAGCCGTGCCATGCTGTCGTCAGATCTCCCCGCCGGTCCGTACCCTGCCGCCGAGCCTGGGCCCGCCTCGCCGACACTCCAGCCCTCCGGGCAGGCGGCGCTCGCTCCCGCCGGGCCATTCGATGCGGGCTCGCGCGCCGCCGTCTATCGGGCCATCCATACGCGGCGCGACGTGCGTGGCGAATTCTTGGCCAGAGCGGTGCCGGAGGACGTGCTCAGGCGGCTGCTCGAGGCCGCGCACGCCGCGCCCTCGGTCGGCTTGATGCAGCCGTGGAATTTCATCGTCATCCGCTCGGCTTCGGTGAAGGCCGAGGTGCACGCGGCGTTTGTCCACGCCAACGAGCAGGCAGCTGGGCTGTTTCCCGGTGAGCGCGGCCGGCTCTACCGCAAGCTGAAACTGGAAGGCATCCGCGCTGCGCCGGTCAACATCTGCGTCACCGCCGACCGCACGCGCGGCGGGCCCAACGTGCTCGGGCGGGCGCAAAACCCGGAGATGGACCTGTATTCAACCGTCTGCGCCGTGCAGAACCTGTGGCTCGCCGCCCGTGCCGAAGGCATCGGCGTCGGCTGGGTGTCGATCTACCAGGAGGCGGAGCTCAGGGCCAGCCTCGGCGTGCCGGACCGGGCGGCGATCGTCGCCTATCTCTGCCTCGGCTATGTCGAGGAGCTCTACAGCCGGCCGGAACTGGAGGTGAAGGGCTGGGCCAAACGGCTGCGGCTCGACGATCTGATCTTTCGCGAGCACTGGGGCTGGACGCGTGGCGCGCCGCCGAGGGCCGACCACGCCATCGTCGGGCACTATCGGACGATCGAGGTGGGGCGCAACGAGACGTGAGACGACGGCCCCGAGGGGCAGGGCCGGGGGCGCCGCCGGCATTCGCCGCCCAATTCATGCCGCATTCAGTCGCCGGATGGTTCCATACTTGCCATTGCGCGCCTGCCGCATTTCGGACGGGGATGGGAGGCATCTATGGGTGACAGTTCATTCGACGTTGCATTCAAGGTCATGCCGCCGGATCTGCAGATCAAGCTGTGGGTGCTGGGGCTCGACGCCAATACCAGCCAGGTCAATCTCGCCTATCGGCCGGGCAATTACACGCTCGGGCTCGCCTATCACTATGGCGGCAATCTCGAGGCGTCGCTGGCGTTGCGGCGCTACCGCGTGACGCTCGGCGCCAATCCCGGCAACGGCAACGTCGATCTCGGTCTGGTGTTCCGCGGCTTCAATTTCGGCGTCTCGGCCAGCCCGACGCAGCGCTCGGGCAGCCTCACCCTGTCCTACGGTGCTGGGCTGCTGCCGTTCCCGGACGAACTGTCGAAGACGTTCATGACCGGCGAGCACGGCTTCGAGAGCATCATGGGCGACATCCAGGCGGCGCCGGACAATCCGCTCGCCTGGTACGGGCTGCACTCCAACGATGTCGGCGCCATCGGCAAGGCCGTCGCGCTCGGCCAGAAGATCGGTGGAGCCGGCGACAAGGGGAAGAATTTCGGCTTCGGTCTCAGGCTGGCCTACGATCCGCAGACGCAACTGACCATCTACGGCGGCGCGCAGTGGTTCTTCTGAACGGGCCGGCAGGTTGCGCGGATTTGGTGAGGTCGCCACAAACAACACCACGTCATTGCGAGGCATCAGCCGAAGCAATCCAGACTTTAGTCTGGGCTTTCTGGATTGCTTCGCCTTCGGCTCGCAATGACGAATTGAGCGCAAATTCTGCGGCAGGATAGAGGGCTCTTACTCCGCCGCTTCCCTTTTCGGCTGCACTTCGGCCAGATAGTCGTGCATCAGGCCAAGCGTGATCTCGGCCGGCTTGAACACATGGGGGCCGATCTCGCCGATCGGGGTCACTTCCGCCGCGGTACCGGTGAGGAACGCCTCGGTGAAGCCGGCCATCTCTTCGGGCAGGATGCGCCGCTCGACGACCTCGATGCCGCGACGATGCGCGAGATCGATCACCGTCTGGCGGGTGAGGCCGTTGAGGAAGCGGTCGGCCAACGGGGTATGGAGAACGCCGTCCTTGACGAAGAACACGTTGGCGCCGGTCGCCTCGGCGACGTAGCCCTCGAAGTCGAACATCAGCGCGTCGGCGTAGCCCTTCTTCTCGGCGGCATGCTTGGAGATGGTGCAGATCATGTAGAGGCCGGCAGCCTTGGAGCTGCACGGCGCGGTCCTCGGATCGGGGCGGCGGTAGTCGGCGATGTCGAGGCGGATGCCCTTGGCGCGCTCTTCCGGCTTGAAGTAGCTCGGCCACTGCCAGGCGGCGATGGCGACGTGGATGGTGTTGGCTTGCGCCGAAACGCCCATCATCTCCGAGCCGCGCCAGGCGACCGGGCGGAGATACGCATCGACGAGACCGTTGCGGCGCAAGGTCTCGCGCGCCGCCTTGCTGATCTCGTCGACCGGGAAGGGGATGTCGAAGCCGAGGATATTGGCCGAGTCGTGCAGGCGCTGATGGTGCTCGCGTTCCTTGAAGATGACGCCGCCGTAGGAGCGCTCGCCCTCGAACACGCAGGAGCCGTAGTGCAGGCCGTGCGTCAGCACGTGCACCTTGGCATCCCGCCAGTCGACGAACGAACCGTCGAACCAGATGGTGCCATCGCGTTGATCGAAAGGCTCAGCCATATTCCCTCTCCGGACGTTTGCTCGGCCCCTGGCGGCCGCGGATGTACCACGGCGCCGAGGCCCTTCTGATGAGATCGAAAGCCGCGACCACGCAACGGCGTTCAGCGCACACAGTCGGCCGCCGCGATTTTGCCTTGCGGGCAAGAGCGGGGTATCTTGCAACGATCTCGGCGCCAACGCCATATGTCGTCGCCGTCGACTCGGGCGATGCACATCAGCTGTTCCGGCAAGGCGCCGCTGACCGATCGCGGATTTGAAGACGGGATTGACTAGCGATCGAACCGAAACTCGTCAATATGCCAAGCATGACCTCGTCTCCGACCCTTCTCGACCGCCGCGCCGAACCGGCCCACAAGCCGCAGGTGGCCCTGCCGCCGAAGCTGCTGTTCGAAATGATCGAACTGCTGTTCTTCGCCTATCGCGACTTCATCGGCGATCCCGATGCCATCCTCGACGAGTTCGGCTTCGGCCGGGCGCACCATCGGGTGCTGCATTTCGTCAGCCGCAATCCGGGCATGACGGTGGCCGAACTGTTGGACATCCTGAAGATCACCAAGCAAAGCCTCGGCCGGGTGCTGAAAGAGTTGGTCGATGCCGGCTACATCGAACAGCGCACCGGCGCGTCCGACCGGCGGCAGCGGCTGTTGCACACCACGCCAAAGGGCGAGGAGCTGGCGCAGCGGCTGGCGGAGCCGCAGTCGCGCCGCATCGCCGCGGCATTGTCGGCGCTGGGGCCTGAGGGGGCGGAGGCGGCTCGGCGGTTTCTGGCCCTGCTCATCAACGAAGACGATCGACCGAGCGCGGCGCGCATCGTCGCTAAACCGTGATAGGACGGCAGCTTGACCGACCATGCCGGGCCGGGGCGGTTCAGAGCCTGCGGTTCGGCTGAGGAGTAGGACACCATGACTGACGTGAAGGGAAGCAATGTCGCCGAGCGCAGCTTCCCGGTGCCCGCCGATTCCGCGCCGCACCTTCTGGTCGTTGACGACGACAACCGCATTCGCTCGCTGTTAAACCGCTTTCTCGGCGAGCAGGGGTTCCGGGTGTCGGTGGCGGCGAGCGCCGAAGAGGCCCGGCGCAAGATGGAGGCGTTCGACTTCGACCTCCTGGTGCTCGACGTGATGATGCCGGGGGAAAGCGGCATGGATCTCGCCGGCGCGATCCGCGCGACGTCCCCCGTGCCGATCCTGATGCTGACGGCGCGCACCGAAATCGAGAGCCGCATCCGCGGGCTCGAACTGGGGGCGGACGACTATCTGCCGAAGCCGTTCGATCCGCGCGAGCTGGTCTTGCGCATCAACAACATCCTGAAGCGCAGACAGGCCGCCGCGGCGCAGCGCCCGCGCGGCAACGAGGTGCGCTTCGGTCCGTTCGCCTACGACATCGAGCGGGCGGAACTGAAGCGCGGCGACGAGCTGATTCGTTTGACCGACCGGGAGAAGCAGCTGATGAAAATGTTCGCCGAGCGGCCCGGCGACACCATCCCGCGCCACGAGATCGTCGGATCCGACAATGCCTTCGGCGACCGCACCGCGGACGTGCAGATGAACCGCCTGAGGCGCAAGATCGAGGCCGACCCGGCCAATCCGATCTACCTGCAGACGGTGCGCGGCGTCGGCTACCGGCTGCAGACCGACTGATGGCGAGCGAGAGGGGCAGGGGCGGGATGGCGGTCAGGCCGGCAAGCGTGGAACGGCGCAACAGGGATCTGGCGGCGCGGACGCTTGGCGGCGACGTGTTGGCGCGCACCCGGCTGATCTGGCGGCATTTCTTCCGTGGCGTCGGCGAGCGGATGCCGAAGGGGCTCTATGCCCGCTCTGCCGTCATCGTCATCCTGCCGATGCTGCTGTTGCAGATCGTCGTCTCCTGGGTGTTCATGGAGCGGCATTATCAACTGGTCACCCGCCGCTTGTCCGAGGCGGTGGTCAGGGACATCGGCTCGCTCATTTCGGTGATCGAGACGTTCCCGCAGGATGCCGATTATTCCAAGATCACCGAGATCGCCCGGCGCGACCTCAACCTGTCGATCAGCGTGCTGCCGCCGGAGCCGCTGCCGCCGCCGACGGCAAAGCCGTTCTTCTCGCTCCTCGACAATGCGCTGTCCGACGAGATCACCCATATCATCGCCCGACCGTTCTGGATCGATACCATCGGCCGCTCGGACTGGGTGGAGATCCGCATCAATCTGAACGACAAGGTGCTCAGGGTCATCGCCCGGCGCAGCCAGGCCTATGCCTCCAACAGCCACATCTTCTTCGTCTGGATGGTGGCGACCGCCCTCGTGCTGATCGTCATTGCCATCATCTTCCTGCGCAACCAGATCCGGCCGATCCAGCAGCTGGCGGCCGCAGCGGAAAGTTTCGGCAAGGGGCGGTCTCCGACCGACTTCAGCCCACGCGGCGCGCGCGAGGTGAGGAAGGCATCGGAAGCCTTCATCGAGATGCGCCGGCGCATCGAGCGGCAGATCGAGCAGCGCACCACCATGCTGGCCGGGGTCAGCCACGATCTCAGGACCGTGCTGACGCGCTTTCGGTTGCAATTGGCGCTGATCGGCGGCGGGCCGGAAATCGAGGCGATGGAAGCCGACATCGGCGAGATGCAGGCGATGCTCGAAGCCTATCTGGCGTTCGCGCGCGGCGACGGCGACGAAGAGGCGAGCGCCACCGACATCGCCGAGATGCTGGCCGGCATCCAGAGCGAAGCGGAACGTGCTGGCTTCGCCATCGGGCAGTCGTTCGAGGGGACGGCACAGGTGATTCTCCGGCCGAACGCCTTCAAGCGCTGTCTGGTCAATCTGGTCGGCAACGCCTGCCGCTATGCCGAGATCGTCGAGATCTCCGCCCGCCACATGCAGGGCTGGCTGACGGTCATTGTCGACGACGACGGGCCGGGCGTCCCCGAATCCGAGCGCGACAACGTGTTCCGGCCGTTCTATCGGCTCGATCAGGCGCGCAACCAGGACGAGGGCGGTACCGGCCTGGGGCTCGCCATCGCCCGCGACATCGCCCGCGGTCACGGCGGCGAGATCCGGCTGGAAACCTCGCCCAAAGGCGGCTTGCGCGCCGTCGTGAGGATTCCGGGGTGAGCGGCGACGGTCAAAGGCCGGCAAATCGCTCCAGCGGAGCGATTTGAGCCGCGAACGCCGCGAGCATGAAGCGAAGCGCCGGGCAGGGCACGACGGCCAAAGGCCTAAAGAAATCGCTCCTTGATGTGATTGTAGTTGGTGACCTCCAATCCGGCCTTTGCCGCAGCCAGATACAGCTTCACGTCAACTGTGAGCAGATGAGTGTCGTCAACGGCCAATTCCAGCAACACGGCGTCCGTCAACCCCAGCCAATCATACTCCGTTCGGCAAATGGCAGTGTCGCTCTTGATATATATTTCTTCGGAGTGGCCAATCAATTTGCCCAAAGTTAAAGTAACATCCGAGCAGAAATTCTCATCAGTTTGGCGAATGAGACTTGATGTTTCGGCAAGAACGTTTGGATTGATCACAAGTTCTTTGTGTGAATTGACAATCCGTTCCAATCGTTCGAAGTCATCGACATCATAGGCCTTTAAGTTCTTGTGAGCCTTGATTCGGTGCTTGTCCGTCAAGCCCACAATGAACAGTACAAGAAGGCAAGAATCCAGTATCAGCCGGCGTGCCATGATCACGAATCGAATCTGTTCTTGACAGAAATGACCTCGCCATCCTGCCCTACCGTGACTTTCTTGTACGTCCGATCGAATTTTGGTCCAGCAAGCAATCTGCTGTATTCTTTCTCATTGGGATCATACATAGCTCGGAAGAAACCGACAGTAATGATCCAGGCTCCCGCCTGTTCATCATATTCGATCTCCTCCAAGCCTACGCCGGTGGGCTTTTCCTCGGAAAACACATCCGCAATATAAGACTTGGCTCGCGAAATAGCATCTTTGGCGTTCAGCATCTGAAAGATCTCGTGAGACAGGTTCTCCGCCCGCTCGATCGGCCAGAGCAAACCAACATGCCGCCAGAATAGCACGTTCCTGCCCAACAAGTTCGCGCCCGTCGAATTGATCGTCTCACACCGCCGTTGCCATGTCGGCGGTGGGCTCGGGTGCGGCGGGCGGCGGGCTGTCCGGTTCCGGCGTGCGGCGCTTCTTCGGCCGGCAGGACACCAGCTGGTCGCAGGCGTCCTCGAAGCGGCTGACGGACTTGGCAAACCGGTCGAGACGGGCGAGCGCCTTGTCGAGCGCCGCCATGGTCTTCGGCAGGCCGTTCTCGTCGTCGTCGAGGAAGGTCGGGATGACGCTGGCGGTAATCAACGCCAGCACCTGCGCTCGGGCGAGCGAGCGGACGGGCGCGAAGGTGCCGCTCGGCTCGATCCCAGCCGAGGCGAGCACCCAACGGCCGGAGCCGACGGCGATGCGGTTCATCAGCGCGGCGAACATCGGATTGCGCAGCGCGACCCGCCGCAGGCCGCGCAGTCCCGGCCGATAGGCGGCGAGCGCATCGAAGCGGCGCATCATGACTTCGAACAGCCGGTCGCGCGGGCTTTCGCTCGCCGAGGCGGCGTCGTGGCCAGCGAGCATGCGCTCGTCGATCGACCGGGCGAAATCGTCCAGGATGGCAATGCGGCCGTCATAGCGGGCCCGCAACGCTTCGAGCGGCACGTCGGCCTTCTTGGCGATGTCGGCCAGGCCGACCGACAGGTAGGAGCGTTCGGCGGCAAGCGCCAAGGCGGCATCGATGATCGTCGGTCTCAATTCGTCGGTGGTCATAGGGTCCTCCCCTCGGAACCGGTTGCACCCATCTCACAAAACGCCTCACGTCGATGCTCCGCCCGGAAAGCGGCAACAGCGCGACGGCGCCTCGCGGCAGATGTCCGCGACGCCTGCATGCGGAAGATCAGCCCTGCCGCCACGGTCTCGCCATCTTCAGGCAAAAATGGGTATTCTGCCGGAAATGAGAAGGCTCCGATTCCGTGTCGGCGGCCCGCGGCAAGGTGAAGGCGGGAGCTCGAGTCGGAATGATCGAACCGCGTGCGGCAGAACGGCGAGAGGAGGAGGACATCAGGCGTCCGCCGCTGTGGTCCTTGGTGCCGATCCTCATTCTGCCGTTCATTCCCGTCGCGGTGGCGATCGCTGCCTATCGGCTCGGCCTCAGTCACGGGTGTTCCAGCCCGAACGTGCAAGCTTGCGTCGTCCACGGCTTCGATCTCGCCGACGTCATCCAGATTGCCATGACCGCAGCCTGGCTTGCCGTGTTCGGCGCGATCGCGCCGGCGCTGGCGGCGACCGACGTGGTGCACAAGGCGATGGAGGGCTTTTCCCCCCGCTTCGTGTTCGGCGGTCTGCTGCCGGCGGGGACGATCGTCGGCACGGTCGTGGCGGCGATGATTGCAGTGGCGATCCTGAAGCCGGAGGGCTGTTCGCTCGCCGATCCGGGCCGCGCCTGCACGGTGTTCGGCAAGGACATGAGCCATGTCTTCGCGCTCGCCGGCATCGCGCCGTGGCCGCTGGTGTTTGCCGTGGTGCCGGCCGCAGCCTATGTCGTCGTCTATGCCATCGTGCTTGGCGTCGACGAACTCGCACGCAATTCGCGCTCGCGGCTGGCGGCGCGAACCGCCGAAGCTGTCGCCCGGCAGGCCGGGCACCCGCTCGCCGACAAGCCCGGGGCGAGCCGCTCCGACCGACCGGCGAGGCGGCCGCTCGTCTACATTCCGCCGAAGCGGCGGTAAGGCCCGATCGGCTGCGGCGGCCGGGCCTCTTTGACTGCCTGACTGCCGGATCAGTCGGCGGCCTTCGACTGGGCGGCGAGGGGCTTCGCCTTCGGGCTGACCAGTACCTTGTCGATGCGGCGGGCGTCCATGTCGACGACCTCGAAGGTGAATTCGCCGATCTCGGTTTTGTCTCCCTCGGTGGGGATGCGGTTGAGCGCGGCCAGGATCAGGCCGCCGAGCGTGTGATAGCCGCCGTGGTCGAGTTCCGGCAGGTCGAACATGCGGTTGAGGTCGTCGATGGAGGTGTCGCCATCGATCAGCCAGGAGCCGTCGTCGCGCTCGACCGGGCCGCCATGCGGCGCGTCGACGTCGACGAAGTCGCCGGTGATGCCTTCCATGATGTCGGTGAGCGTGATCAGGCCCTGCAGGCTGCCGTATTCGTCGACGACGAAGGCGCAGTGCACCGGCATGCCGCGCAACAGTTCCAGCAGTTTCAGCACCGGTGCGTTTTCCGGCACGACGATCGGCTGTCGCAGGTGTTGGGCGAGGTCGAGCGTCTCGCCGGCCAGGGCTGCGCCGAGCAGGTCCTTCTTGTAGATGATGCCGGCGGGCTCATCGATCGAACCGTCGGCAGCGACGACGAGCGAATAGGGGCATTCGACGATCTCTTGCGCCAAGCGCTCCGGCGCGTCCTGCAGGTCGATCCAATAGAGATCGGGACGCGGCGTCATGATCGCCCGGACCGGCCGGTCGGCGACGCGCATGACGCCTTCCAGCATCTCGCGCTCTTCCGGTTCCAACACGCCTGATTCGACGCCCTCGGTCAGGATATGTTTGACCTCCTGCTCCGTGACGTCGTCGCTGTTGTCATCGTCGACGCCGATCAGCCGCAGCACCGCGTCGGAGGTGACCGCGAGGAGGGCGACGAACGGCGCGCAGATGCGGCTGATGATGACGATGATGCCGGCGACCTCCATGGCGATCGGTTCGGGCCGGGCGATGGCGATGCGCTTCGGCACGAGTTCGGCGAACACCAGCGTCACGAACGTCATCACGACGATGACGACGGCGAAGGCGGTCTCATCGGCAAACACACGTGTCGTGGGGAAGACGTCCTTCAGCCAATTCGCCAGGTAGCTGGAAAACGTGGCGCCGGACACCGCGCCGACGAGGAGGGAGGTGACGGTGATGCCGATCTGCACGGCGGACAGAAAGCGCGGCGGCTCCTCGCCCAACTCCATGGCGAGACGGGCGCGCTCATTGCCTTCATCGGCCAATGGCGCCAGCCGCGACTTGCGAGCTGACACCAGCGCCATTTCCGACATCACGAAGAAGGCGTTCAACAGCGTGAGCGCGACGAATACGACGAGTTCCAGACCGATCATCCGGCAAGTGCGGGCTGCCGCCCCTCCTCATGAAAACCGCCGCAGTTTAGCACGAGCCGACCGGCCCGTGGCTAGTGGCGCGAATCCGATCGCCGCGCTCTCGCGGCGCGCTCATCGGCGATCGCCGGCCGGCGGCCGCGGCCCGCCGATCACGTGGATCTGATCCGTAGTTGTCCTGATCGCTGTTACTTAGGAGGGGCTGGGCACGAACAGGCAAGAGCAGGTGCCGGGCGCGAGCGGCCCGGCCCGAGACACCTGGCGCAGAATGGGAGTTTGATATCATGAGCGTCTTTCGCCGCCGCGGCTGGGAGATCCCCGAGCGCCGGGCAACAGCCGAATCCGTGTTCTTCCGTCGCCGCGCGCTGCTGGCGGGGCTGGGTGCCGGGGTGGTCGGCGCGGCGGCCTACTACGCTTTCGGCGACGGCATGTCCCCGGCGGCGGCGCAGGCGCAGGACCAAGCCCCGGACGCGGTGCTCGCCGGGCTTCTGCCGGCCAAGCGCAACGAGACGTTCAAACTCGACCGTGGTCTGACGCCGGAAAAGATCAACGGCAACTACAACAATTTCTACGAGTTCGGCACGTCGAAATATGTCGCCTCCGCCGCCCAGGGTTTGAAGACGCGGCCGTGGACGGTGAAGATCGACGGGCTCGTCAACAATCCGGCCGAGCTCGACTTCGACGATCTGGTCAAGAAGTTCGCGCTGGAGGAACGGCTCTATCGCCACCGTTGCGTCGAAGCCTGGTCGATGACCATTCCGTGGACCGGCTTCGCGCTGGCAGACCTGGTGAAGTTCGCCGATCCGAAGGCCGAGGCGACCTATGTCCGCTTCGAGACGGGCGTGCCGAAGGCCGAGGCGCCGGGCATGCGGGTCAGCTGGTATCCCTGGCCCTATACCGAGGGGCTGACCATCGCCGAGGCGAAAAACGAGCTGGCGTTCCTGGCCGTCGGCACCTACGGCAAGATCATGCCGAACCAGCACGGGGCACCGATCCGCCTCGCCGTGCCGTGGAAATACGGCTTCAAATCGATCAAGTCGATCTCGCGCATCTCGTTCGTCGACAAGCGGCCGGATACGTTCTGGGAGGCGCTGCAGTCGAGCGAATACGGCTTTTGGGCGAATGTGAACCCCGAAGTGCCGCATCCACGCTGGAGCCAAGCCTACGAACGGGTGCTCGACACCGGCGCGCAAGTGCCGACCCAGATCTACAACGGCTATGGCGACTATGTCGCCGGGCTGTACAAGGACATCAAGGGCGAGGCGCTGTTCATGTGAGGGCGGATGCCGAAGCCGTTAGGCGGTGGGCGTGGCGTGCCTACGCAGCGGATGCGGACAACCTCCACATGCAGGTTGTCGTGCGAACGTCGTTCCGATAGCACTGTGCCGGAAGCGATCATCCGGCTCGAAGCTTTTGGGACCGCGGGCTGATGCAATTGCGATATTCACCTTTGGCTGCTGCAGCACGACACGCGAGCAGAGCCTCGGCCGCCCGCCTGGGCTTCACCTGGCATCAACGGAAGGACGGCCTTGCACGTCGTGACAAAAGCAAGGAATCCTTGTCGGCGATTGGCCGCTACAACGTCAGCGTGGCGATGATTTCGAGGCTGGGGGCGATGCCAAGACCGCACGCGCTTCGTATTGAGCCTGATTGCTCTTGTTCGATGCGCCGCAGACCGCCGACATCTTGCCGGCTGCCGTGCCATAGACGACAGTCGGAACAACAATCTTTATCTGGCAGGACCCTACAAGTAGAGAACCCTAAACCTCGATGTCTACCGATGTAGCTGGACTGGACGCTTGAGGTTGAGTGGTGGAAACTGATCCTGGCTTAACCGCGGTATGTTTCGAGCCATAGGTTCCGTCTGCATTCAAGGTCGTATCAGATTCGACCGTTGCCGACGTGCTTTCTGTCAGTAGTTGTTGTGCGGTTGCTGATGGGGAGTCCGTTTTTGCAGTCGATGCGACAGGTGTCGCAGCTTGAAAATACTGACTCGATGTAGCGCCGATGATTGCTGACATGTGGCAGCCCTTTCTGGAGGTGTTAGGCCTTTCTGACGTTGTGCCCTAATTATTAAGAATTCAATGAACAGAAGCCGCCGGAGTTGACGGCAACAACGTGCCGGGAGCGGACGCTCAACCCATTGAGGCTTCCATGAATCTGGTGAGGTTCGGATTGGGGGTTCCCTTGTTGCGAAGGAACTGCACTCACAGATAGAATTTATCCGGCATTCGTTATCTCTGTGAATCGCCGTCGCCGGTTGACCCCGTGTTATTTAGCGAAATCAATGGCTTTGCCGGCTGATCGTCCCCATTGCGCCGTGGGCGAACGAACCGGGGACACTGTCGAGGGCCGCGCGCACCTTCCCTATTTGGCGGGGGCCTGACTCAATCGCATCGGCAGGAATTGCGCGCAATCGTACAACGTCATTGCGAGGCGAAGCCGAAGCAATCCAGACGTCTAACAAAAGACTCTGGATTGCTTCGCTTCGCTTGCAAGGACAACTATACTTGAAGGCGTGCGACCGGTGCGCAGTTCCTTCAATAGATCCAGCGTTCGGCCTTGGCGATCAGGAAGTCGCGGAACACTTTCACGCGGGCGGTGTTCCTCAACTCCTCAGGGTAGACGAAGTAGCAGTCGAGCGATGGCACGTCGGCGGCCGGGATCAGCTGTACGAGGTCGGACTCCTGCTCGATCAGGTAGTCGGGCAACAGCGCGATGCCGACGCCGCGCTGCACGGCGCGCTTCATGCCGATCAGGCTGTTGATGCGCAGGACCGGCCGGCGGGCGTCGCTGGTCGACCGTCCGGCGCTCTCCAGCCAGTTCATGCTTTCGCGCAGGTAGCTCGGCGAATTGAGGCCGAAGGTGACGATGCGGTGGTCGTCCGAGATCTCGTGCAGGGTTTCCGGATTGCCGAAGCGCTTCAGGTAGCCTTGCGAGGCGTAGAGGTGGAAGTGCACGGTGAACAGCTTGCGCTGGATGAGGTCGGGCTGCACCGGAGCACGGATCCTGAGCGCGATGTCGGCCTGACGCATGCTCAAGTCGAGTTCGTCGTCGTCGAGGATCAGTTCGAGCTGCACGTCCGGATGCAGGTCGATGAATTCGTGCACGCGGGCGGTCAGCCAGGAGGTGCCGAGGCCGACGGTCGTCGTCACGCGTAAGAGGCCCGAGGGTTTCTCCCGGGTGTCAACCAAGCGGGTGCGCACCTGGTCGAGTTTCACCAGCACTTCACGTGCCGTGCGGAACAACAGCTCACCCTGCTCGGTCAGGATCAGGCCGCGCGCATGGCGATGGAACAGCGGCACATTGAGGTCCTGTTCGAGCGCGCTCACTTGGCGGCTGACCGCCGACTGGCTCATGTCGAGCTTTTCGCCGGCGTGAGTGAAGCTGCCGGCTTCGGCGGCGGCATGGAAGATCCGAAGTTTGTCCCAGTCCACGTGAGACCTCTCATTTGTCTTGGCCGACGCGAGCGCTTCGGCGATGACCCTGGTGCGCCGTGCCTCCCGCCCATGGCGGGCGGGTGGCGAAACGCCAAACCGACCTCTCGGTACCGCGACCGCTCGAACCGCGATCCGACAGGTGACGCACAACTACGGCCGAGCTATGCGGTCCGGCCGGTCCGCGAGCCTGCGCTTCTGCCCGACACCTGCCCTCGATCGAGCAAGAAGACTTCGGATCAGCAGCGCTGCCAGCACCGATGTAAGCCGCGCGGAGGCAAGTCGCCGACGTCAGACCTCCAGCACCCGGCCAGAAATCGCACGTCGAACGCGCCGCACGCGACCGCAAAGACACGGGCATGGGAGGTTCTACAACGTCGGCCGCTCCACCGGAATCGGTCCGACAGCGTAGAACTTTGTCCGAGCATCGGCGGCGTCTGGAACCTCAGGGTTCAGGGCGAACCGATCGCCAGGGCATGAGCCCGGCAAACTGGAGACCATGATTGCTTGCATGCCGGCATGCCATGCATGGCAACGCCCTTGACGCCCGCGCAGATGAGTCTCCGCGTTATGCGAGAAAGCATAACAGATTGCTTTTCCAGTTTCGATTCAATCCAAAATTCGATTTTGATGCGCGTTTTGGTGCCGTAAGGTGAAATTTGCGACACTTTTGCAGACGTTGTGCCAAAGTTGCCGCTCATGTCAGCCCAAACGTCATATGCTCGCTGAGCTATGCATCAAAGCATTCCTCGATCGGACGCGAGATCCGGTCGAGACGGAAATGCCGCGGATTCAGTCGTTTAGGCCCGCTGTAGCAGTTCGGACCGCGCAGACCGGGCCGGCACAAGCTCAAGATAACGCTCGGCCTCGAGTGCGGCCATGCAGCCCATGCCGGCCGCCGTGACGGCCTGACGGAATACGTCGTCGCTGACGTCGCCGGCGGCAAACACGCCCGGGACGCTGGTTGCCGTCGAATCGGGTGCCGTCCAGATGTAGCCCGAGGCTTTCAGCTGCAACTGGCCCTCGAACAGTTCGACCGCCGGCTTGTGGCCGATGGCGACGAAGATGCCGTCGACGTCGAGCGCCGTCACCTCACCTGTCAGGATGTTCTTTAGGCGGGCACCGGTGACGCCGGCCGGCATGCCGCCGCCGACGACTTCATCGAGCGTGGTGTTCCAGATGACCTCGATCTTCGGATGTGCGAACAGGCGTTCCTGCAGAATGCGTTCGGCACGGAACTCGCCCCGCCGGTGGACGACGGTGACTTTGGCGGCGTGGTGGGTCAGATACAGCGCCTCTTCGACCGCGGTGTTGCCGCCGCCGACCACCAGCACCTGCTTGCCGCGATAGAAGAAGCCGTCGCAGGTGGCGCAGGCCGAGACGCCGGCGCCACGGAACGCCTCTTCCGACGGCAGGCCGAGCCAGCGCGCCTGGGCGCCGGTGGCGATGATCAGCGAGGCGCCCTCGTAGGTCTCGCCGGAATCGCCCTTCAGCCGGAAGGGCGGGCCGTCGAGGTCGGCGGCAACGATGTGATCGGAGACGAGCCGCGCGCCGACGTGCTCGGCCTGCAGGCGCATCTGTTCGACCAGCCAGGGCCCCTGGATCGGATCGGCAAAGCCCGGATAGTTCTCCACGTCGGTCGTCACTGTGAGCTGGCCGCCCTGCTGGATGCCGGCGATCAGCACCGGTTCCAGCAGCGCGCGCGCGGCATAGATGGCGGCGGTGTAGCCGGCCGGACCCGAGCCGATGATGAGAACTTTCGAGGAGATCATGGGACGTCCTTTGGCTTTCGACGGCGGCCTGTATCGGGGAATCGATCAATCGGGGACTTGTCGTCCAGAATAGCGCATCGCCGCGTCAAGCTTGAAGACGGCGACGGATTTCGGCGGCGACGATCGCCGTCGCATCGTGCGGCACGGGCGCGTCGCGCTTCAGCGTCCCGTCGAACGGCGCCGCCCAGCCCTCTTCGACCATGCGCAGGCCGAAATAGGTCAATTTCGGTTTGATGCAAGTCGGTTGAAAGATCATCAGCGGCGCGCCGGTCGAGGCCGCCTCGCTGATCATCGTGTGGCTGTCGCCCGTCGCCACGATGGCGTCGGCGGCGGCGAGGAAGTTGAGGTAGGGGTTCGGCCCGGAATTGTCCCAGATGGTCGACGGACGGGCGTCTATCGCCTTTTTGACGGCGGCGAGGAGATCGGGCGGGGTCCGCCGCGATACGGTGACGAGGAAGGAGCCGGCATCGCGGCACAGGTCCCGCAATGCGGCGCACAGCCGGTCGCGGTCGGCGGCAATGAACGGTCCGCGCCTTGTGCGCCCGCCGAGCAGCAATGTGACGCGCGGACCGGGGAGCGCCAGGATCCGCTGCGGCAGGGTCGCCTTGGCCAGGGCAATGCGCTCGGCGGAGAAGCGATGCGGCGTGGTCAGCGTGCGCATGTAGTCGGCGACGCGCGACCGGTCGTGTTCGGGCACCCAGACGAAATCGGCGCCATGATCGGAGGTGCGCGGATCCTTGAGGATGGCGGTGAATGTCCTGCCACCGGACAGGCGCTTGACCGCCCGGACATAGGCGATCGAGCGCCGGCCGGAGGCGATCAGCACGTCCGGATAGGGCGGCAGGATCGGACTGTCGGCATGGTCGGGCGTGTCGCGCGGATCGATCGGCCCGCGCGGCATGAACCACACCCAGGGCGGGTGCGGCGCGACGCGGCGGATCTCGATGCGGCCGGTGGCGTAGGTGCGGCTGACCAGGGGGACGGGGTAGCGCAGTTCCGGGTCCATCGGCGGCGCGGCGATGCCGCCGTCCCACGGCGCGTCGCGCACGCCGATCAGTTCCTCGGCGACACCGAGGCAGGGGATCTCGTCGCCGGCCTTGCCGTCGGTCAGCACCCATAGCGTCAGCGGAGGCGCGCCGGCCGCCGTCGCCTTCGCAGCGCTGGCATCGGGGGACGGCGGGGGCGACATCGGCTGCAAAGGGGCTGCTCTCCGCGACGGGCTGACGGCCGGATTCGCCGCAAGTCATTGTTTCGCCCGCCCCCCGCGGCTGCCAGCAACCGCCGGGCGAACGGTCAGGTGTTGTTTTGGGACGGCTCAGCTTCCGCGTGTGCCGCGGTCTGCCACAAGTTTTCATAGACGGCGGTGACGGCGGCGGCTTCACGTTCGAGCGTGAAACGCGCGGCGATATGACGGCGCGCGGCCTCGGCCATCTCCTGCCGGCGGACGGGATCCGACAGGATCGCTTCGGCGGCGGCAACCATGGCGTCGACGTCGCCGGGAGGTACCAGGTCGCCGGTCTCGCCGGCAACGACGAGTTCGGGGAAGGCGCCGACGGTGGTCGCCACCACCGGCACGCCCGAGGCCATCGCCTCCAACGGCGTCAGCCCGAATCCTTCCCAGCGTTGCGGCGCGATGAACAGCGACAGGCGGCGGTACCAGTCGGCAATGGCGTCGACGTCGACCTCGCCGGGAAACAGGATGCGGTCGGCGAGCCCGGCCTCGGCGATGCGACGGTGGAGTTCGGCCTCGAACTCCTGGTGCTGCGGCGTGGTGCGGCCGAGGACGATGGCGGTCGCCTGCGGAAAACGCGGCAGCAGCCGGATCATCGCATCGACGAAGACGTCGGTGCCCTTCTGGTGGCGGATGCGGCCGAAGCAGCCGATGCCGATCGAACCGGGAAGGCCTGTGGCCCTCCATGCCTCGGCCGGATCGGCGGCGGGGCGGAACAGGTCGGTATCGATGCCGTGCATGACGACGGTCGAGGGGCGCTTCAGATAGCTGGCGGTCGCCCGCGACGTCGAGATGACTGCGTCGACGCGCGAGATCAGCGCGCGGGTATAGGCCGTATGATGGCGCTGCGAGGCCGAGGTGAAGACGATGCGGAGCGGCTGGCGCAGCACGTCGCGCAAAATGAGCCCAGCCAGCATCTCGGTGTTGCGGCGGGCATGCCAGATACGGAACGGGCGCTTCTTCGGCTGTTGCCACAGCTTGAGGAGCGTCGAATAGCCGATGCGCGGCACGCGGGCGCCGAGATTGGGACCGAGCGCGACGATGCCGAGGCTTCTCGCCTGCAACGGCACCAGCCGCTGGATGGTCGCGGTCACGCCCGACAGGCGGCGCTTGAAATTGGGCGCCACCACTTCGATGTCATCGGGGGAAAGCGCGGAACCGGCAGGCCCCATGGTGGCAAGTCCGATCGGTTTGCCGATGGGATCAGGAGAACCTGACCGCGACGACCTCGTAGGAGCGCGCCCCGCCGGGTGCCATGACTTCGACCGTATCGCCGATGTCCTTGCCGATGAGGGCGCGGGCGATGGGCGAGGAAATCGAGATGCGGCCCAACTTCACGTCGGCTTCCATGTCGCCGACGATCTGATAGGTCCGCTTTTCCTCGGTGTCCTCGTCGACCAGCGTCACGGTCGCGCCGAACTTGATCCGCGTGCCGTTCAATTTGGTGATGTCGATCACTTCGGCGCGCGACAGCTTGTCCTCGAGCTCGGCGATGCGGCCTTCGTTGTGGCTCTGGCTTTCCTTGGCGGCGTGATACTCGGCATTTTCCGAGAGATCACCATGCGCACGCGCCTCGGAGATCGCCGCGATGATGCGCGGACGCTCCTCCTGCTGACGCTGCCGCAGCTCAGCCTCGAGCGCGGCGTGACCGGCCGATGTCATCGGGATCTTTTCCATGGTCTACGGACTCTCGCGGTTATGGCCTCAAGCACATAAAAACAAAGCGCGAGCCTCTCACGAGGCCCGCCCTTCGAAAAACCTGGGTAATAATTATAGTCACAGGCTCGGACGCGTTCAAGCATGCGCATCGGCTGTTGCACCGCGATTGCGCGCGTTTTCGACGAAAGCTGGGGAGCAAAGGGCATTCCCTCCGGGGTGGGGGCGCAGGCGTGGATATCGGCAGGGGCGGTGCTTACGCTGGACATGGGCGCCGCCATCAACGAGGCAAGTGGATGTTGCCGGGAGATCTACTCGCCTTGCGAAGCTCGTTGAGGCGACCTCGGGCACCTTGCGGACGTCGGACTTGATAGCTATCATTTGGTAGCTATCCGAAGGAGGGTACCATGAGCTCCCCAACCCCGCGCACCACCGCCAAACTGTTCACGCACGGGCGCAGTCAGGCGGTGCGCCTGCCGAAGGAATTCCGTTTCGAGGGTACGGAGGTCCGCGTCAGCCGGCAAGGCAACAAGGTGATCCTGGAGCCGATCGAGGCGCCGATGCGCGATATTGCGGCGTGGTGGGCGAAGCTCGATACGTTCCTGGACGTGCCCTTTCCGGATGTTGCCGAAGACGAGCCGCCTGCCAGCGACGACGTGCAATCGTTCGATTGAGGGCGGCCATGTTCTGCCTGGATACGAATATCATCATCGGCGTCATGACTCGCCGATTGCCAAAGGCGGTCGACCGCCTGGCGATCGAATTGGCGGCCGAGTCGGCATTCTTCGTCTCAGTCATTGTCCACTACGAGCTGGCATTCGGGGCCCTGAAGAGCGCCTTTCCCGGCAGCAATATCGAGCGGCTCGCTATCTTCCTGACACAGTTCCCGGCGGCAACCCCTTTCGATGTAGCCGATGCCCAGGAGGCGGGCGAGATCCGCGCCGAGCTCGAACGGCGCGGCCAGCCGATCGGCCCCTGCGACGTGCTGATCGCGGCACAGGTGCGCCGGCGCGGCGCGACGCTCATCACCAACAACGTGCGGGAGTTCGCCCGTGTGCCCGGCCTCGACATCACCGACTGGGGCGCATAGGACAGCGAGACCCTCGGTCCGGTCGTGACCGCTCCTCAGTGCACCTCGGCGATCGTCTTTGGCAGCACCAGCGTTGCCTTGGCGGGCAACTCGCCGAGGGCCATGAAGGCCGGATTGCCGGGCCAGGGGTTGTCCAGCTGGGCCGCGTCGACGGCAAC
>JARLIU010000196.1 GCA_031291595.1 Ancalomicrobiaceae bacterium
CCTCAGGCGCGGTTCGACATCGCCCCTCACCCGGCCGTGGGGGCCCCCCCCCCCCCCCCCCGCGCCGCCCGGCGCCGGCGCCCGGGCCCGCCCCCCCACCCCCCCCCCCCCGCCCCCCCGCCCGCGGCCCCCCGCGCGGGCCCCGGGGGGGGGCCCCCCCCGCGCCCCCGGCGCCCCCCCCCGGGGGGGCCGGGGGGGCCCCAAGGCCGGGTGAGGGGGCCGCCGAAGCCGGACTGCCGAAGCGACCGCATCAATGTCCTCCCGCCATGGCGTGGCCGATGGTGGCGCGATTGGTGTCGCCGATGGGCGAGACATAGGTAATCCGGCCTTCCGACATGACGGCGACGCGGTCGGCCAATTCGAGGATTTCGTCGAGGTCTTCCGAGACGAGCAGCACCGCGGCCCCGGCGTTGCGCTGCTCGATGATCTGCGAGCGGATTTCGGCGACGGAGGCGAAGTCGAGGCCGAAGCAGGGATTGGCGACGATCAGCACCTCGACCTCGCCCGACAGTTCGCGGGCGAGCACGGCGCGCTGCACGTTGCCGCCGGAGAGGTTCTCGATCGGCGTATCCGGCGATGGCGTCTTCACCCGATAGCGCTCGATCAGGTCGCGCGCGATGTCGCGCATCGGTCCCGGCGACAGCCACCAGCCGTTCTTGGAGATCGGCGGCTTGTCGAACGATCTGAGCGCCATGTTCTCGGCGACCGAAAGCCGCGGCGCCGTGGCGTTCTTCAGCGGCTCTTCCGGCAGGCCGAACACCTTGAACCTATCCATGTGCTGACGGGTCGGCTCGAATGGCTGGCCGCGAATGAAGATGCGGCCATCCTCCAGCTCGCGCTGGCCGGACAGCACCTCGACGAGTTCCGACTGGCCGTTGCCGGAGACGCCGGCGATGCCGACGATCTCGCCGGCGTGCACCTTCAGATCGATCGACTCGATCGCCGGCAGGCCCTCGTCGTCGACGGCGTAGAGCGCGGCGAGTTCCAGTACGGTCTTGTCGTCGCCCGCCTTCAGCCGCGCCGAGCGCTCGCGGAGCTTGGTGTCGCCGATCATCATGTGCGCCATGGATTGGGTCGAGGTTTCGGCCACGTGGCCGCCGCCGACGAAGCGCCCACGCCGCAAGACGCTCACCTCGTCGCAATAAGCGTTCACCTCGCGGAACTTGTGGGTGATCATCAGGATGGTCAGTTCGCCGGCCGCGGTCATTCCCTTGAGCATGCCGAGGATTTCGTCCGCTTCGTCGGGGGTCAAGACCGACGTCGGTTCGTCGAGGATCAGGAAGCGGCGATCGAGATAGAGCTGCTTCAGGATTTCGAGCTTCTGCTTCTCACCCGCCGACAGCGACGACACCGGCACCCTCAGCGGCACCTTGAACGGCATCTTGTCGAAGAAGGCGCCGATGCCGGCGATCTCGTTGGCCCAGTCGATAACGTTCGGGCAGTCGGGGCGGGAGATGACGAGGTTCTCCGCCGCGGTCAGCGACGGCACCAGGGTGAAGTGCTGGTAGACCATGCCGAGCTTCAGCCGCATGGCGTCGCGCGGGTTCCTCACCACCTGCTCGCTTCCGTCGACGATCAGCGAGCCACGGGTCGGTTGATAAAAGCCCATGATGCATTTGACCAGCGTCGACTTGCCGGCACCGTTCTCGCCGAGGAGCGCATGGAACGATCCGGGTCTGACCTTGACCGACACATCCTCGAGCGCGCGAAGCGAGCCGAAGACCTTGGTCATGCCGACGGTCTCGATGCCGACGGCGGGAAGAGGGGTCGTCTCGCTCATCCGATCGCCTCCAGAAGCGCGTCCGAGGACGCCACCGCGCCGAACACGCCGCCCTGCATCTTGACCATGTCGAGCGCCGCCAAGTGGTTGTCGTATTTGGTGGCGCCGCAGCAATCCGACACGATCAGGCATTCGAAGCCGCGATCGTTGGCCTCGCGCATGGTGGTCGAGACGCAGACGTCGGTGGTGATGCCGGTCAGGACGATGTTGCGGATGCCCTTGAGCCTGAGGATCAGTTCCAGATCCGTGGCGCAGAACGAGCCTTTTCCCGGCTTGTCGATGATCGCCTCGCCAGGCAGAGGCGCCAATTCCGGGATGATCTCCCAGCCCGGCTCGCCCCGGACCAGGATGCGCCCCCGCGGTCCCTGGTCGCCGATGCCGGCCCCGATGCGCTGAGACCGCCAGCGCTTGTTGGCGGGAAGGTCGGACAGGTCGGGTTTGTGGCCCTCGCGGGTATGGATGATGGCGTAACCCTTGCCCCTCATGGCCGAGAGCACGCGCTGGATCGGCTCGATGGGCGCGCGGGTGAGCGAGATGTCGTAGCCCATTGAGTCGACGTAGCCGCCGTGG
Organism: Ancalomicrobiaceae bacterium; assembly: GCA_031291595.1. GTDB lineage: Bacteria > Pseudomonadota > Alphaproteobacteria > Rhizobiales > Ancalomicrobiaceae > CAIYYN01. The sequence goes on from JARLIU010000196.1 coordinate 2,351, forward strand.
CCGCAGAAGTCGGTCTGCATGTCGATGACGATCAGCGCGGTATTTTCCGGCCTCAGGTCGCCGTCGAACGGCCAGGGATAGGGCTCGGAGGCGATCGTGCGGCCGCCGGACACCAGCGCCGCCGAGATCCGTTCGTCGAGAGTGTCGGACATCATTCTGCTGCCTCCGCCGTCGACTGGCTGGAGTCGCCATAGCTGCGGGTCGGCACCGGGAAGCCGCAGGACGTGCCGTCGGTGACCTTGACTTCGGCTTCCCACGGCAGGCGGTAGGTACCGGCGACCAGGTCCTGCATGAAGGTGTAGGGGCAGTCGCCCGCTCCGCCCTTCACCGCCACGTAGCCGCGATGGCCGAGCTGGTAGATGTTGTTCTCGACACCCCAATGGATGCGCGCCTCGCGCACCAGATCCGGGCGCACTTCGGCGGTGATGATCTCGTCCGCCCGGCCAGTGGTGCCGTGGGCGAGCACGGTGCCGTCGAAATTGACGATCATGCCCTCGCCCATGGAATCGAACATGCCGTCGGAACCGCACATGCAGACATTGGCCGTCACCATCAGGTTGTGGAAGGAATTGGCCTGATTGGTGAAGCGCCAGGACTCGCGGATCGGCGCGGTGTAGCCGGCGGTCCTGAGCATGATCTCGGCGCCCTTGTAGGCACATTCGCGCGCCATCTCCGGGAACATGCCGTCATGGCAGATGATCAGCGCCAGCTTGGCGCCCTTCGGCCCGTCGATGACGGGAATGCCGATGTTACCCGGCTCCCACGGCTCGACCGGCACCCAGGGGTGGAGCTTGCGGTAATACAGCCGGATCTCGCCGCAATCATCGATGATCAGGCCGGAATTGTAAGGGTTGCCGCCGGGATTCAACTCCATGATGGAGAAGCAGCCCCAGATCCTGTTGGCGATGCAGGCCGCCTTGAAGGCGGCGACCTCCGGCCCATCGAGCCGGCACATGATCGCCGGATTGGTGTCCATCGACAGGCCATGCAGCGCATATTCCGGGAAGACGACGAGATCCATCGTCGCCAGATTGTCGCGCGCCTTCTTCACCATACGCACGATCTTCGCCGTTTGCGCTTGCAAGTCCGCCGGCGTCTTCACCACCGGCAGCTGCAGCTGGACGAGGCCGATGACCACGCCCTCGGGCGACTTGTTGAGCCCGCCCAGTCCGTTGAACCCCATCGGAACCTCCTCGATTGCGACCGGCCGCAGCCGCCTACTTGGTGATCGACAGTTCGCCCGGTGCACCGCGCAAGCTACGCTTCGGCGATACCGAGGCGATCATGATGAGCAGCGTCAGGATGTAGGGGGCGGCATTGTAGAAATAGTACCCCTGGCTGATGCCGATCGACTGCAGGGCCGGACCGATCGCCCCGGCTCCGCCGAATAAGAGCGCCGCACCGAAGCAGGCGAGCGGGTTCCAGCGCGAGAAGATCACCAGCGCCACCGCCATCAGCCCCTGGCCGGACGACAGGCCCTCGTTCCAGGCGCCGGGATAGTAGAGCGACAGGAACGAGCCGCCGACGCCGGCGAGAAAGCCGCCGGCGGTGGTGGCCAGAAAGCGCACGAGATCGACCGAATAGCCCATGGCCTTGGCGGTGGCGGCGGAATCGCCGGTCATGCGGATGATCAGGCCGGCGCGGGTGTTCTTGAACGCCCACCACATGGCGATGGCCACGGCGATGCCGACGAAGAACAGCGGATTGATCTCCAAGGCGACGCGCAGCTGCGGGATCGACGTCCAGAAGCCGAAATCGATGGCCGGCAGATGCGGCGCCTGCGGCTGGATGAACGGCTTGCCGAGGAAGAAGGCGATGCCGGTGCCGAACATCATCATGGCGATGCCGATGGCGACGTCATTCACCTTCGGCAGCTTGCAGATTATGCCGTGGATCATGCCGAACACCGAGCCGGCGAGGCCGGCGACCAGCACGCCGAGCCACGGCCAGCCGGTGGCATAGGCCGTCGCGTAGCCGGACATGGCGCCGAACACCAGCGTGCCCTCGAGCCCGAGATTGATGCGGCCGGACTTTTCCGTCAGACATTCGCCGAGCGAGACGAACAGGAACGGCGTCGAGACGCGGATGGCGCCGGCAAAAATGGCGAGAGGCACGGTCATCAGCCCGAGATCGGTCACAGCCATTTGGGTCAGCTCCCGCGTTGCTTGAAGAGGGGAATGCGGCCGTACAGCGTCTCCGACACCAGGAGGACGACGAACATCAGGCCGGTCAGGACGTTGACGGTGGCATCGGGCAGCCCCATGCGGCGCTGGATCAAGCCGCCGGCCGCCGCAATGCCGCCAAGCAAGATGGCGACCGGCACGATGGCGATGGCGTTCTGTCGGGCGAGGAAGGCGACGAGGATGCCGGTGAAGCCGTAGCCGGCGGCGAGCGAGGCATTGGCCTTGCCCTGGATGGCGGCCACTTCGAAATAGCCGGCGAGCCCGGCGCTGGCGCCGGCGATCATGCAGGCGATCACCATCAGCCGGCCGACGGCCAACCCTTGCGCCTTGGCGGCGCGGACGTTGCCGCCGGTGATGCGCGCCGCGAAGCCGAACGTCGTCCGGTTCATCAGGATCCACAACGCGATTGCCAGGACGATGCCGGCGACGAGGCCCCAATGCACCTCGGTGTCGCCGATCTTGCCGACCCGATTGCCGTCGCCGATATAGGCCGTCGACGGCTTGTTCGGATTGGAGAGGTCCTTGAACGGTCCCTCGACGAAGAAATTCATGATGGCAACCGCGATGTAGTACATCAACAGGCTGGAAATCGTCTCGTTGATGCCGCGGTAGTGCCTGAGAGCGCCGACGGCGCCGATCCATAAGGCGCCGGCGACGACCGCACCGACGACCATCACCGGCATCGTCAGCCAGAACGGCGCCCAGCCGATGAACGGCAGCGCCACGATCGCCGCGATGAAGCCGCCGAGCACCAGCGCGCCCTCGCCGCCGATGATGACAAGCCCCAGTTGTGCAGGAATGGCGACGCAGAGCGCCGTCAGGATCAACGGCGAGGCGCGCACCAGCGTGTTCTGCCAGGAGAACGCCGTGCCGAAACCGCCGCGCCAGAGCAGATCGAAGAAATCGACCGGCGACTTGCCGAGGACCAGGAGGAACAGCGAGAACAGTACCGCGGTCGCGACGAGCGCGATCAGCGGGATCACCAGATACTCGCTCGCCACGCGGATCCGATCGAGAAAGCCAAGGATCGCGCCCGGTCCGCTCGTCGCCTCGCCCGACGTTTGGGAAGTCACCGTCATCTTGCCTCTCCTCGATCGCTGTCGTGCCGGCGGCCGGCGCCTCGGGTCCGGCAAGGCCTTCGTGCTTCGAAGCCCGGCTTGCGCGCCGCGAGACCGGCGCCCCGCAATTGACCGATCTCGCTACAGTCGGTGTCATCCCGGCGAAAGCCGGGATCCAATGCCCCCTCCGCACGGCCGGGCCGCTAGAGAGGGCGATGCCCTGCCGCGCCGACTTGACCGTTGCGCCGGCATTGGATCCCGGCTTTCGCCGGGATGACAACGTCGCGTGGCCAAGTAAGCGACTGGAACGTCGTTCGCAGGAGGCCGGTGCCCCACGCTTACGAGATCGAGCCGACGACACCGTCGGCGAGGAAGTTGATGCTGTCGATCCACGGGTCGTACGGAGCGTAGGACTTGCCTGCCGCGATGACGACGTTGCCCTTGTTGTCCTTGAGCTCGCCGACATAATACGGCTTCTTCGCCTTCATCTCGGCCTTGGCCGCATCCGCCGCCTTGATCGCCTCGGGCGTGGCGCCGGCGCCGTAGGCCGTATTCTGCACGAAGTCGAGGTCATAACCACCCGACAGCATGTTGGGCAGCTTGCCGCCCTTCGACAGCGTGTCGGCGTAGGACTTGTAGATCGTTTCCCACTTGTACTCGGCGCCGGTGATGAAACCCTTCGGCGCCAGCGGAGCTTGGCTGGCGTTGTGGCCGCAGGTCTTGACGCCGCGCCCCTCGGCGGTCTGGATGACGACCTTCGGGCTGTCGACATGGCAGGTGATGACGTCGGCGCCGGCATCGACGAGGGCGTTGGTGGCTTCCGCCTCGCGCACCGGCAGCGACCAGTCGCCGGTGAAGATCACCTGCACCGTCACCTTCGGGTTCACCTTGCGGGCGCCGAGCAGGAACGAGTTGATGTTGGAGAGCACCGTCGAGATCGGCTTGGCGGCGACGAAGCCGAGCTTGTTCGACTTGGTCGACAGGCCGGCGGCAATGCCGTCGATATAGTGCGCCTGATCGAGATAGCCGAAGTAGCCGCCGGCGTTCTCCGGATCGCCCTTCTTCCACAGCGGCGCGGCATGGCGGAACTGCACCTTCGGGTACTTCTTGGCCTCCTCGACCACGAACGGCGAGTAATAGCCGAAGGAGGTGGCGAAGATCAGCCCGGCGCCGTCAAGTTCGATCATCGATTCCATCGTCTTGGAGACGGCGGCCGTCTCCGGCACGTTCTCTTCCTCGACGACCTTGACGCCGGGCACCTGCTTCAGCGCCTGGGCAGCGACGGCGTGCGCCTGGTTCCAGCCGAAGTCATCGCGCGGACCGACGTAGACGATGCCGATGGTCAGATCGCCGGCGCGCGCCGGACGGACAAGACCGAAGGGAGCCGCCAGGCCGAACGCTCCGGCAGCGGAGGCGGTCTGCAGGAGACGGCGGCGGGACAGCGGGTGTTGGGTCATAGGAACATCTCCAGTGCTGCATCTTCGCGACGCGAATTGCATACAATTCCGCGCCGATCCTCCACCCGAGTCGCAATCGACGTGCCAACTGCCCGCGGATTGCTTCGACGGTTGCGCGAGCGACGCCCGGATGCGCGAAATTCTCATGCAAATTCCGCAGCTTGATCAAAACGCCACGGGTATACCGGGGGCCGGCGACCGCCGCGCCGCCGCTGCGGCGGCGACCTGACCGATGATCAGTACCCGCGTCCGCGCGAGCATGCCGGCGTGCATCGCGACCGCGCCGCCGAGAGACCGGGCAGCAGACCCTGGCCGCCGCCGACCCACCTTCCGACAGCGGCGACGGCGTCCTCGGTGAGAATGCCACTAACCAGCTGCGCTCACTTGGTTTTCGTCGTTCGGACGACGACCTCGCGGCGGGTGGCGCTTCCCATTCGGGCCGTTTCACTCCCGCCGTCGTTGCGGTACGGGTCGGCACCTGCGGATGGCCCCGATCCCGCCGATAGCGGCCCAGGCAATGCCGAAGATCCCTGGCGCGGCCCGCAAGAGCCCTCTCCGGCACCTGCCTAGGTGCCTGCGCAATTGTATGCATGACATGCGTCTTTTACGGTCTTTTGCTTATATTTGAGGCACGGATTTCGCGCCACCTACCCCTGTCTGCCGAAAGCATAGGTCGCAGTGAGCCGCTCGGTCAGATGGGCCAGCGCGGTCGTCGGCGGGTATTTCGCAGTCTCCCCCGCCGGCACCGTGCCGGGCAGCGCGGCGACTTCCGCCGCTGGATCGGGATCGAGGAAGAAGGCGATGGAATAGCGCTCGCGGCCGGCCGGAGAGACGACGCGATGCCGGGTGGAGCGGTAGATGTCGTTGGTCCAGCGCATCAGGCAGTCGCCGATATTGACCACATAGGCGCCCGGAATGACCGGTGCTTGCAGCCAGTCGCCGTCGCGGCGCCTGACCTCGAGGCCGCCGACCGCGTCGGTCGCCAGCAGGGTCAGATTGCCGTAGTCGGTGTGCTCGCCGGCCCCCAAATCGGCGCCGGAGCCGGCCGACGGCGGATAGTGGAGCAGCCGCATCGTCGCCATCGGCTGGGTGAACTTGTCGGCGAAGAAATCCGCTTCGAGCCCCAGATCGGCGGCGATGGCGCGGTGCAGGCCGCGGCCCAACGTCAGGCAGGCGGTGAAATAGGCTTCGGCCGTGACGCGGAAATCCGCCAGCTGCGGCCAGGCGTTGGCCGATCCCGGCAGGCCGCCGTCGAACGCCGGATCGTAGCCGATGTTGAAGGCCTCCTTCATGTCGCCGCCCTTCGCCGGGTCGAGCGCCTCGGCCTTCATGCCGACGTAGCCGCGATTGTCGCCGACGCGGGCGATGGACAGCGCCGCCTTGTCGACGGCGGCCAAGGCGAAGAAGGCGGCAGACTGGCGAAACATCGCCTCGCGCAGGCCGAGATCGACGCCGTGGTTGACGCAATAGAAGAAGCCGATGGAGCGGCAGGCGGCACCGATCTCGCCGCCGATGCGCGCCGTTTCGGCGGCGTCGGAGAACGTGCCGCCCTGAAGATCCACGATGGGGATGGTATCGCTCATGCCGTCTCCTCTGGTCTCGACCCCGCCGCCCAGATCCTAAGCCGAGGTGGCAGGACCGCAACGCCACCGGGCCATAGTGTCGCAACAATTGCGCCAAAGTCGGAAAAGCTCGGGCAAATGGCTTGTGCAGCGAAGCTGGCACTCGACAATACCGCTTGGCCCCGTATTTGCTGATGCCTCGGCACGCCCCGCCGAGTCGTCAAGCCTCGGAGCAAGGCCGTCCACGGGCGCTCACCAAGGAGCCTGCCATGCTGCGCCAGCGCAGCCCGATGAAGCCGATCCGCCGCAAAGCTGCGGCCAAGAGCGAACGTTCGGCGCTCGGCCAGATTGCGCGGCGCCCGAACGGGGTGACGCATGGCGAACGGCTGCGCCAAGAGATCGCCGATCTGATCCTGGACGGCACGCTGCCGCCGGGAACCGCGCTCGACGAGAAGTCGCTGGCCGAACGGCACGGCGTGTCGCGCACCCCGGTGCGCGAAGCCTTGCGCGAACTGGCTGCAGCCGGGCTGGTCGAGCACCGGCCGCACCGTGGCGCGGTGGTTGCGGCCATCACCCAGCGGCAGTTGGAAGAGATGTTCGAGGTGATGGCCGATCTCGAAGCGCTGTGCGCCGGCTACGCTGCAGCGACGATCACGCCGCCGGAGCGCGTGCAGCTGCTCGATCTGCAGCAGGCGGCGGAAGGGCTGGTCAGGGCTGGCGACCTGAACAGCTATACCGAGGCCAACGACCGCTTCCACGACTTCATCTATGCGACGAGCCACAACGGCTTCCTCAGCGAAACGGTGAAGAACGTGCGGTTGCGCCTGAGCCCGTTCCGCCGGGCACAGTTCCGCACGCTCGGCCGTCTCGCCGTCAGCCATGAGGAACACGACCGCGTGGTGCAGGCCATCCTCCGGGGCGACAAGGACGCCGCAGCGCGCGAGATGCGCACCCATATCGGCTCAGTGCACCACTCCTTCACCGTGTTCTCCGAGCGGCGGGACTAGTGGTCCGACTCCGACATTTGCGTCCCACTTGCCGCACGTGCTGGAGCAAATGTCGGAGTCAAAGGGCCACTAGCAACTTATTGACTCTAGTGGAGCTTTGAATTCGACATTTGAGTTCGTCTCTCCCCGCGCGCTGGGACTCAAATGTCAGATTCGCTCCACTAGCGCCGGTCTGGCTCCAGCGCGGCGCGGCCGGCCGACGTTCACACCGCTACGCCCGCCAGATAGGCGCGCCAGCCGCGGTGATGCGAGACGTCGGTGGCGCCGGACGTGGCTATTCCCTCGGCAAGAAACCCCTTCACCGCGGAGCCGTCGGCCAATTGCAGCGTGCCGATGCCGAGGGGCGGCGGAATGGCGGCGACGAACGTGCCGAAGCCATCCGGCGGCATGGCCCAGATCTCGATCTCGATTCCAGCGCCCTCGCCGTCGGCGACCCGCACGAGGCCGGGACGCTGCGGCGGCCCGCCGGGCAGCGCGTAGAGCTTGTAGGACGGCGCAGTCTCGGCCGTCTTGACAAAACTGGCACCGAGATCGACGAGTTCGCGGTTGAGCGCCAGGCCGGAGAGGTGCGCGCCGACGACGGCGATGCCGATCATGCCGTCAGGCACCTGCGGCTGCGCCTCGGGCGACACCGGCCGGGGCAAACCGGTGGCGCCGAGCGGCGGCGACGCCTGCCGTTCGATTGCGCCGCCGACGGCCGACAGCCAGGCATCGTGGCCGCCGGGAGCGACGAGCGTGATGCCGGCGGGCAGCGCATCGGCGCGGAAACCGACCGGCACGGACAGCGCCGACAGCCCCAGGAGATTGACGAAGTTGGTGTAGGTACCGAGCGCCGAATTGGTGGCGATCGGGTCGGCCTCGACCTCCTCCAGCGTCCAGAAGCGGGTGACGGTCGGCACCGCGAGCGCGTCGATCGTCTGCCACACCGGCTCGGTCGCCCGCCGACCGGCGGCGAGCGCGTAGACCGCCTCGAACGCCTCGATCGCGGTGCGGCTCAGGGCGCCGAGGGTGATCGCCCGCGTCACCGGATGCAACCGGCTGGCATCGGCCTCGATGAACGGGCGGATGGCGGCGTAACGCTCGGCCACCCATGGCCCCTCGTAGAGCAGCCGGGCGACCGCGAAGAACGGCTCGAAGTCGATCTCGACGATGGGATGGCCGGCGCGCCGCAGCCGCTCGATTGCCTCGACATATGCGGCCTCGCCGAGCGTGTCGCCGAAGAAGCGGCGGTCCTTCAACCCCGGCACGCCGAAGCGCACCTGGTCCGGCGCCCGGCCACGGACGCCGAGAGGGATCTGCTTCGCGTAGGGATCGGCCGCATCAAAGCCGGCGGCCACTTCGGCGACCGTCCACGAATCGGCGACCGTCAGGGCGAAGATCGATACGCAGTCGAGCGTGCGGCAGGCCGGCACCACGCCGGCGGTGGAGATGAGGCCGGGCGTCGGCTTCAGTCCGACGAGATTGTTGAGCCCGGCGGGAACGCGGCCGGAGCCGGCGGTATCGGTGCCAAGCGAGAAGGAGGCGAGCCCAGAAGCGACGCTGGTTGCCGAGCCGGAGGACGAGCCGCCCGGGATATAGTGGGCATCGAATGAATTGCGCGGCACGCCGTAGGGCGAGCGCACGCCGACGAGGCCGGTGGCGAACTGATCGAGATTGGCCTTGCCGATGACGATCGCGCCCGCCGCTTCCAGTCGGGCGACGACGGAGGCGCTTGTTGCCGGTTCGTAAGCAAAATCCGGGCAGGCGGCCGTCGTCTTCATGCCGGCGACGTCGATGTTGTCCTTGACCACGAAGGGGATGCCGTAAAGCGGCAGCCTGGATTTGTCCGCTTTGCCGAGGGCCAGCGCCCGCTGGTGCAGCTCGGCAAGACTCGGACGCGCGATGAACAGCGCCGGATCGGCATGAGCCACGATGCGGTGCTCGATCTCGTCGATGACGTCGATCGGCCGCACATCGCCGGCATAGGCTGCCGTCAAGGAAGCGATGTCGAGGCTCGCGGGAACGGAAGCCGGCATGTGCAATCATCCTCAAGCGGGCATCGGGCTGCCCGGATCGTCGCCCCACCGTCGCGCCGGCCGGATCGGCGGGCTCAACGACCACGCAAGTCGTACTGCGGCCCGGTGGCAGCAAGCGGCGTGCCAGCGGGCGTGCTGCATGCAATCCCATATACCGTTGCGCGCCGGTCGAAAAGAATGCTTTCTGCCGCTATGACTGGCAATGGTGCCGCGCATATTGCCTATTTTTTGCGCAGACAGCAGGGCTGTCGCCAATGCGCGCGACGCCCGCCGCCGGTCGATCGCGATCAGCCATCGCGCGGCCGCGAGCCGGGCTACAGTCGGTTGCGAAGCGCGATGATGGCGCACGGACCACCGCCGTCCGGGCCCTGGTGCTCGGCGCCGCCGGAGACGAAGATCTCGGCGGTGCCGACGAGGCCGGCCAGCGCGCCGGCGACGAAGCCGCGGGCGTGCCGGGTGGAGGAGACATCGGAATCGTCGAGCATCGTGTGGCGGGCGTCGCGCAAGGTGCCGTCCGAGGAGGCTTCCGCCTTGGCCATGAGCGCGATCAGGCGACGGCGCTCGGACGGCGCGATCTGGCGGCGGCTGTCGAAGCCAAGCCGATCAATGAGGTCGCGCACCGGATCGGTGTCGATGGCATCCGCCATCACCGCATGGTCGATGACGAGATCGCCGGACCAGGCCGCGCTCATTCCCATCACCACGACTTCAACCTCCATCAGCTCGACCCCGGCCGAGGCGCTGGCCACGCCCGACCACAGCGAACGGTCGACGCCGATCGTTGCGTCGCTCAGCCGCGCGCGGTCGAGTTCGCCGAGTGCCACGGCGACGCCGAGCGCCGAAGCGCCGCGCGACAGCCCCATGGATTTCAGCGTATCGGTGGTAGCGACCGTCTCACCGCGAGCTTTTGCCGCGCGGATGCGCTCTGCGGTCAACAGCGGGCATTTCAGCTGGACGTAGTGCACGTCTTCGGGCGTGGAGATCCGGGCTTCCGCCATGGCCGCCGTCACCGCGTCGGCGACGAGGTCGAGCTGGGACAGCCGGCCGATCTCCTCGGGCAGGAGATCGCGCGTGGCGGTGCGCCCGACCGCCAGCGCCGGGCCTTGGTGCGGATGGTCGGCGGGATCGACTGCGATCACCAGCCAATGCGGAGACAACCCGCCTTCGGTGCCGCCGGACATCGCCATCGATACGCGATCGACCGAGGCGGCGGGCAGATAGCGCGACAGTAGCAATTTCAGCGACTGCACGGCATAGCCGCGGGTGAAATCGTTGACGCAGCCATTGCCTTCCGTCTTGGCGAGGATGGCGACGATCTCGGCTGGCGGCAGCGTGCCGGCGGCAATGGCGCGTTCGATCGCGGAGGTATCGTTCGGTGCGGACATCGGCAGGCGGTGAATGCGGACGTGGGGCATGATCTTCCTCTGGGCGGCAGCGTCGCCGCAGCGTCCGCAAAGCAAGTCGGGGGCCAGCGGCTAGTGGAGCGGATTTGACATTTGAGTCCCACCGAGCTGCGCGGCCTCACTCAAATGTCAAATTCAAAGCTCCACTAGACTCAATGAATTGCTAGTGGTCCTGGGATTCCGACATTTGCGTATGAGCGCGCGGCAAGTGGGATGCAAATGTCGGAATCGGACCACTAG
>JARLIU010000026.1 GCA_031291595.1 Ancalomicrobiaceae bacterium
CCGCGCCGCAGGGTGTCGCGTGCCATCAGAACGGAGAGCCGAATTCGGCACATTTGCCAAGCTCGTCTTCGATTTCCAGAAGACGATTGTACTTGGCGATGCGTTCCGACCGGCAGGCCGAACCGGTCTTGATCTGGCCGCCGCCCATGGCGACGGCGAAGTCGGCCATGAAGCTGTCTTCGGTCTCGCCCGAACGATGCGAGATGACGTAGCGCCAGCCGGCCTTGCGGCACAGATTGATGGTCTTGACCGTCTCGCTGACGGTGCCGATCTGGTTCAATTTGATCAGCACGGCGTTGGCCGACTTCTCCGCAATGCCACGGGCGACGAACTTGGCGTTGGTCACGAACAGGTCGTCGCCGACGATCTGGATGCGCCCGCCCTGGCTGGCCGTTTGCGCCGCGAAGCCGGCCCAGTCGTTCTCGTCGAGGCCGTCCTCGATCGAGGCGATCGGGAAACGATCGATCCATTGCTGATAGAGGGCGATCATTTCGGCGCTCGATTTGCGTCCCTGCCCGGATTTGGACAACTCGTATCCGCCGCCGGCATGGAAGGAGCTGGCAGCCGGATCGAGGGCGATCACCGCGTCCCGACCGGGCTTGTAGCCGGCGGCGCGGATCGCCTCGACGATCAGCTCGCAGGCCTCCTCGTTGCTCTTCAGGTTCGGGGCAAAGCCGCCCTCGTCGCCGACGGCCGTGGAATAGCCCTTCTTTGCCAATAGCTTCGCCAACGTATGGAACGTCTCGGCCCCGCAGCGGAGCGCCTCGGCGAATGAGGACGCCCCGACCGGCATCACCATGAACTCCTGGAAATCGACGCTGTTGTCGGCGTGCTTGCCGCCGTTGAGGATATTCATCATCGGCACCGGCAGCCGCGTCGCGCCGACGCCGCCGAGGTAGGCGTAGAGCGGCAGCTTCGACACCGCGGCGCCCGCCCGCGCCACCGCCATCGACACGCCGAGGATGGCATTGGCGCCGAGTTTGGCCTTGGTCGGAGTTCCGTCGAGCTCGATCATGGCGGCGTCGATCGCCGCTTGCGCGGTCGGGTCGCACCCCTTGAGCGCCGGCGCGATGACGTTGACGACGTTGCCGACCGCCTTCAAGACGCCCTTGCCGCCATAGCGTTTCTTGTCGCCGTCACGCAGTTCGACGGCTTCGTTCTCCCCGGTCGATGCGCCGGACGGGACGGAGGCCGAGACGCGCGTGCCGTCGTCGAGGTCGACATAGACGCGAACGGTGGGATTGCCGCGGGAATCGAGGATTTCGCGGGCGGATACGGATGCGATTTTAGTCATTGATGATCTCCCAAAGCCGGCCGCAGCTGTCTTTCGACTGTGGCCGGATATCTTGAGGCCCCGCCCGTGCGGCGGACGGCCTCATTGCAGATGGGCGCTGACCCGAGGAGCGTGCGAGCTCTGTCGCAGCGGGCGACACGGGTCAGTGCACCATGAAGACCGGGATGTCGGCGTGCGCCAGCACGTCCCTGGTAACGCCGCCTAAAATCGTTTCCCACAACTGGCCGTGCTGGAATGCCCCGATCAGCAGGCAATCACCCCCGAGCTGCTTCGTCTCGGCGATCAGCCTGTCGCCGACGCTGCGGCTGTCCTTTTCCAGCGAAACGATTTCGACAGGAATGCCGAGGCGCGTGAACAGGTCGCGCGCGCTCGGTTCGTATGGCTGCCGCTTCGGGGTGTGGATGCAGGCAACCGTCACCCTCTCAGCCTGCTTGAGCCAGGGGGCGAGCGCGGTCACGGCGCGCAAGGCCGAGCTCGTCGGCTTCCAGCCAACCACGACGTGACGGCCGATGGTCAAGGCCCCGGGCCGCAGTCCGCGCGGCGCCAGCAACGTTGGTCGGTGACTGTGGAAGATCACGCTGTGCAGGGCATCGCTGGCGTCGAGATGCACCGGCTGGCCGATGACGACCAGATCGGCGGTCTTTGCTTCCGCGCGGATGTTTTCGTCGACGTCGCCCTGGTCGTTCTTCCAGGAGATCGGCGGGTCGCCGGAGGTCGATTGGGTGAATCGATCGAAGGCGGCCTTGACCTTCAGCAGGCGCTGATCGGCGGTGCCTTCCTCCCGCTCCCTGAGCGCCTGGATGCCGACCTCCTCGGCCGATGCCAGCACATAGCGGGGATCGAAGCCGATGTGGATGGCGTTGATCCGCGCGTGGCGTCCCTCAACCGCCGCCACGGCGCAGCGCAGACAGCTTTCGGCCGTTTCAGGCTCCGGCAGCAGTGCCAAGACCCGCAACGGGGCAGAGACGGCGGCGATCGATGCGCTTTCGGACGGCGATGCGACGCCCGGTTGCGTTGGCTGAACGGAGATCATCATGATGTAACCTCCCGATTTATCGTTTCGACAGGCGGGGAACGTCGTCCACGCGAGACGCGTTACTGCGGCCCTGTCATTGCTTCACTTGTCTGCGAAGTCGATTGTCCTTGGATTGGGCTTGGCTTGGGGTGGAACCACCGCTGTGCGATCAGCGTCGGGACGACCGCGCTGGCGCTGACGGCCGTGACCAGGATCGTGTATTGGCGCTGGTCGATGATGTGAGTGGTCAGGCCGAAGAGGGCGGAAATCGGTCCGAAGGTCAGTCCGGCCGACATCAACAGAGCTGTAGAGATCCCGTCTCGCGGTTCGCACCGGAAGACCTTGGTGAGCGGCAGGATACC
>JARLIU010000197.1 GCA_031291595.1 Ancalomicrobiaceae bacterium
CAACATCGACTCCAACCGCGCGCAGATGTCGGCGCTGGTCGGCGCCAGCCAGTCGGCGAACGGTGCGCTCCAGGCGACACAGGCCGGCAATCAGCTTCTCGCGCTCCAGGCGCAGCAACTCGCCGACCTCACGGCGGTGGTCGCCGCCAATGGCCGGGCGCAGGCGCTCAGCGACGCCGAGCGGGCAGCCGCGGCCGAACAGGGTCGCGAGCAGCGTCGCCGCTTCCTGACGCCGGGCACGGGCTACCAGCCCGGTTCGGCCAAGATGTTCTACGGCAGCAACTGAGGGCACGGCGATGGACGGCAAGACCCTCGCACGCTTCGGCGCCGTCGCCTTCGTCGCGGTGGCGATCACCGCCTCGGTGATCGAGCTGACTCGCAAGGACGAAGCGACGGAGATCCGTACCCTCAGCCGTCCTCACGTCAGTGATCCCGGATCGCTGCGAGCCACGCTACGGCATTGCCGGGACCTGGGCGAGGCCGCCAGCCGTGACGCGGCCTGCCTCAAGGCATGGGCGGAGAACCGGGACCGGTTCCTCGGCGCTACTTCACCGGAGGCGCATTGACCATGGGCGGCTCCGGCGTCATCGACCATTTTCTGGAGGTCTTCACCCGCTACATCGACAGCGGCTTCGGCCTGTTGCAGGGCGAGGTGGCCTTCATCGCCACGACGTTGATCGTCATCGACGTGACGCTGGCCGCACTGTTCTGGTCGTGGGGCGCCGACAACGACATCATCGCGCGGCTGATCAAGAAGACCCTGTTCGTCGGCGTCTTCGCCTATATCATCGGCAACTGGAACAACCTCGCGCGCATCGTCTTCGAAAGTTTCGCGGGGCTCGGCCTGAAGGCGTCCGGCACGGGGTTCTCGACCGCCGACCTCCTGCGCCCCGGCAAGGTGGCGCAGACGGGGCTCGACGCGGGCCGGCCGCTGCTCGATTCCATTTCCGACCTGATGGGCTGGGTGTCGTTCTTCGAGAACTTCATCCAGATCGCCTGCCTGCTGTTCGCTTGGGCGCTGATCCTGCTCGCCTTCTTCATCCTCGCGGTCCAGCTCTTCGTCACCCTGATCGAGTTCAAGCTGACGACGCTCGCCGGTTTCGTGCTGATCCCCTTCGGCCTCTTTGGCAAATCCGCTTTCATGGCCGAGCGGGTGCTCGGCAACGTCATCTCGTCCGGGATCAAGGTGATGGTGCTCGCGGTCATCATCGGCATCGGCTCCACGCTGTTTTCCGAGTTCACCGCTGGCTTCAACGGCGCGACGCCGACCATCGACGACGCCATGGCGATCGTGCTGGCGGCGTTGTCGCTGCTCGGCCTCGGCATCTTCGGTCCCGGCATCGCCAACGGCCTCGTCTCCGGCGGCCCGCAGCTCGGTGCGGGCGCGGCGATCGGAACGGGCCTTGCCGCCGGCGGCATGGCGATGGCGGGTGCTGCGACGGTCGGCGCTGTCGCCTCCGGTGGCGCCGCATTGGCGGGAGGTGCTGCCGCAGCGGCGCGTGGTGGGGCTGCTCTCGCGGGGGGCGCGTCCACCGCCTACAGCCTTGGCGCCGCCGGACAGACCGGCGTTTCTGGCGTCGCCTCTGGCCTCGGCAATGTCGCCAGCACCGGCGCCTCCAAACTCGGCGCCGCCATCGGTAGCCCGTTCAAGCGCGCCGCCGCGTCGATGAAGGAGAGCTTCGGATCTGGTGGCCAGTCGGTCACCGACGAAGGGCGCTCATCGGATGCCGCCGCTCCCTCCTCTGCAACCAACGAAGGTCCGCCCGCTTGGGCCAAGCGCATGAAGCGCTCGCAAGCGATGTCGCACGGCGTCCAGGCCGCCGCCCATGCGGTCAGGTCCGGTGACAGCCATGGCGGGGGCTCGTCCGTCCATCTTTCTGAAAGCGACCGCTGATGTTCAAACGACCCTCCACCCACTACGGCAAATCGCCCGAACCCGAGACGCCCTATCAGCGAGCTGCCCAGGTCTGGGACGATCGCATCGGCTCAGCCCGTGTGCAGGCGAAGAACTGGCGCTTGATGGCCTTCGGGTCACTGGCCTTGTCGGCTGGTCTTTCTGCCGCGTTGGTGTGGCAATCGTTGAGCGGCTCGGTCGTGCCGTGGGTGGTGCAGGTCGACAAGCTCGGCCAAGCGCAGGCCGTAGCTCCGGCAACCGCCGACTATCGGCCGACCGATCCGCAGATCGCTTTCCATCTCGCGCGCTTCATCGAAGAGGTCCGCTCGATCCCAGCCGACGCGATCATCGTCCGCCAGAACTGGCTCCGGGCCTACGACTTCACGACGCAGGCCGGCGCATTGGCGCTCAACGACTACGCCCGCGCCAACGACCCCTTCACCAAGGTCGGCAAGACGCAGATCGCCGTCGATGTCTCGAGCGTCATCCGCGCGTCGCCCGACAGCTTCCGCGTCGCCTGGGTCCAGCGGACCTATCAGGACGGCTCGCTCGCCTACACCGAGCGCTGGACCGCCATCCTGACCGTTGTCGTGCAGGTGCCGCGCGACGCCGAAAAACTGCGGGCCAACCCGCTCGGAATCTACGTCACCGCCATCAACTGGTCGAAGGAGCTGACCCAATGACGCCGACCTTCCGCAAAGCCGCCCCCGGACAAGCGGGACGTCCGGCTTTCCGTAAATCCGCCTTGCCGCTTCTCTTGGCTTTCACATCCGCGCTCGCGGGCTGCGCCACAGCGCAGAAGCCGCCTGAAATCTCCTATGACGATGCCATGCCTGCGGTTCAGGCCGCCGATCCGCCGGCGCCGGTTCGGGTGGTGGAATTGCCGAAGCCTTTGCCGTTGCCCGGCCAGTTGAAGCCCGTCGGCAAAGACGGCAAGCCGACGCCCGAGCTGCCGGACCCTGCCGCGCGTGTGAATGAGGCCAATGCCGCGGCGCGGATGCAGCCGGTCAGGAACGGCTTCATCAACGCCATCCAAGTCTACCCCTTCGTCGATGGCGCGCTCTATCAAGTCTACACCGCGCCCGGCCAGATCACCGACATCGCCTTGCAGCCCGGCGAAACGCTGGTCGGCTCCGGTCCCGTCGCCGCCGGCGACACGGTGCGCTGGATCATCGGCGACACCGAGAGCGGCGCCGGCACCACCAAGCAGGTTCATATCCTCGTCAAGCCGACCCGGCCCGAGCTGATGACCAATCTCGTCATCAATACCAATGCGCGCACCTACCACATGGAGCTGCGCTCGACCGAGAAGACCTATATGGCCTCGGTGTCCTGGCAGTATCCACAGGATCAGCTCATCGCGCTGCGCCGGCAGAACGCCGAGGCACAAGCCGTCCAGCCGGTGGCGACCGGCATCGATCTCGCGCGCGTCAACTTCCGCTACGAAGTGACGGGCGATCGCGCGCCGTGGCGGCCGC
>JARLIU010000198.1 GCA_031291595.1 Ancalomicrobiaceae bacterium
GGCGACGCTGGCGGCGCTGCGGCCCGGCTTCGAGCCGGCGCCGGCCTATCCAGGACAATTGCCGCGCCCGGCGCCGTTCGTCGATGGCCGCCACCGCGCCGCGGCGGCACCGGCGCGGCCCGGCGGCTGGGGCCGGGCGCCAAGCGGCTTGACCTCGGCGCAGGGCACCTGGGACTGGCGGCTGCAGGGGCCATCCGAGGCGCCTTCCCCCGACGGAGCGGCAGAGGGCAGCGCGGCAGAGGGTGCGCTGCCGTCCGAATTCGCCGAGACCGGGCAGGCGGCGCTGTCGGAGTTCACCGAGGCCGGGCAGGCGGCCTTCTCAAGCATCGCCCTGCCCTCGGCCGATACGCGGGCCAATGCGGCGCCGGCCGCGGGCCAGGAGGCACGCCCGCTCGGCGCCGCGCGGGCGCAGCTGCACGAGAACTATATCGTCGCCCAGACGGTGGACGGACTCGTCATCGTCGATGCCCATGCCGCGCACGAGCGCTTGACCTACGAGCGACTGAAGCGGCAGCGCCGCGAGGCCGGCATCGCCCGGCAGATGCTGTTGATCCCGGAGATCGTCGAACTGCCGGCGGACGACGTCGAGCGGCTGCTTGCAGCCCGGGAGGACCTCGCGGCGGCCGGCCTCGCCATCGAGAGTTTCGGGGCAACCGCGGTGGCGGTCAGGGAGACGCCGGCGCTGGTCGGCAAGTTCGACATCGCCGGCACGCTTCAAGACATCGCCGACGATCTGGCGGAGACCGGCACATCCTCGCGGATCGAGGCGCGCATCGACCGCGTCCTATCGCTGATGGCCTGCCACGGCTCGGTCAGGAGCGGGCGACGGCTCCGGCCGGAAGAGATGGACGCGCTGTTGCGCGAGATGGAAGTGACCCCCAATTCCGGCCAGTGCAATCACGGCCGGCCGACCTGGGTGGAACTGAAGCTCGCCGACATCGAGCGGCTGTTCGGCCGCGCGTGACCGCCGTCCGGCCAGCGAAAGACGCCGGAATCCGTTCCCGGCGCCGTTATCGACTGCCGATCAATCCGGCGACCGGCCGGATGGCGTGACGGTCGGCTGGCCTGACGGCCGCCGGCGCAGCGAACGCCGGCGAAGGCATCCGGGCGGCGATCTCAATCGTCGCTGTCGTAATACTGCTTGCACTCGTGCAGCCAGGTGCCGTCCGTGACCTGATGGTAATAGGAGCGGCACAGCGCCGGCATCTTCTCCAGGGCGATCTTCGGCTTATTGCAGCGCACGCCGCGCGGGCAGTCCTGGTAGTAGAAGATCGGGTTGCTGGAGTTGCCGCTCGGGCCGCTGCCGGGGTTCGACGGCGACGAGGATGAGGGGGAGTTGCCGCGGCCGGGGCTCGTGCTCTGGGCAGACGCCTCCGAGGCGCCGAACAGCGGGGTTGCGATCATCACGGCAAACGACAGGGCCAGGGCACCGGCAAAGAGCTTGTTGCTATTCATGGGTGAAACTCCAGTTCAGGAACTTCGCGAATGGGAAGCGCAGGCTCCGACCTGCGAGAATGGCCATGACCTAGCACGGACCGCTTGAACCGGACATGAATGTGTACGGGTGTTTCCGGACAGCTTCCGGCGGCTATTGGCGCCAGTTCGGCGACGACGAGCGATTGCGGCGAGGCCGGCGACCGCATGGCGCCTCGGGCCGTCACGTGACGGGTTTCGCTTTCATCCAAGATGCTCTAGAACCCGGCAAAGTGCGCTCGCGCTCCGATCCGCCAAGCTCTGGTGCCGTCAGCAGCGCCGTTCCTTGGGGCAAGGCCCCGCCCCGTCCGATTTCCGGCAGACCGTCATGATCGATCAATCGACGCCCAACCATCTCCGCCCCGATAAGTCCTTTCAGGGGCTGATCCTTGCCCTGCAGCACTTCTGGGCCGATTACGGCTGCGTCATTCTGCAGCCGTACGACATGGAGGTGGGTGCCGGCACTTTTCATCCAGCGACGACGTTGCGCGCGCTCGGGCCGAAGCCGTGGTCGGCGGCCTATGTGCAGCCATCGCGGCGGCCGAAGGACGGGCGCTACGGCGAAAACCCCAACCGCTTCCAGCACTATTACCAGTTCCAGGTGATCCTGAAGCCGAACCCGCCGAACCTGCAGGAGCTCTATCTCAATTCGCTCTATGCCATCGGCATCAATCCGAAGGTGCACGACATCCGCTTCGTCGAGGACGACTGGGAGAGCCCGACCTTGGGCGCCTGGGGCCTCGGCTGGGAGTGCTGGTGCGACGGCATGGAAGTCAGCCAATTCACCTACTTCCAACAGGTATGCGGCATCGAATGCGCGCCGGTCTCGGGTGAATTGACCTACGGGCTCGAACGCCTGGCGATGTACCTGCAGGGCGTCG
Organism: Ancalomicrobiaceae bacterium; assembly: GCA_031291595.1. Taxonomy (GTDB): domain Bacteria; phylum Pseudomonadota; class Alphaproteobacteria; order Rhizobiales; family Ancalomicrobiaceae; genus CAIYYN01. The sequence goes on from JARLIU010000198.1 coordinate 2,355, forward strand.
ACAACGGCTTCGACTTGAACTTCAACGGCTTTGACGACCACCGCAAGGTCACCTACGGCGACGTGTTCCGCCAGGCCGAACAGGAATACTCCCGCCACAACTTCGAATATTCTGACGTCGACATGCTGTTCAAGCAGTTCGACATGGCAGAAAAGGCGGCGAGCGACTACATCGAGGCCGGCTGGGCGGACGAGACCCACAAGCGGCACCTGATGGTGCTGCCGGCCTACGATCAGGCGATCAAGGCCAGCCACGTGTTCAACCTTCTCGATGCGCGCGGCGTGATCTCGGTCACCGAACGGCAGAACTACATCCTGCGCGTCCGCACGCTGGCCAAGGCCTGCGGCGAAGCGTGGCTGGCGACGGCAGCCGGCGGTGCGCCCGTCTGAGCGGCGCGCCGCACGCCAGGGGGCCGGGGCCGATGCCGCGGATCGTCACATCGGCCAAGGTCAATCTGGCGCTCGCCGTCGTCGGCCAGCGCACCGACGGCTATCACCTCATCGATTCGCTCGTCGCCTTCGCCCACGTCGGCGATGAACTGGCGATAGAGCCGGCCGAGGCGCTAAGCCTGACCGTCACCGGCGCATTTGCCGGAGACCTCGGGGCCGCCGACGACAATCTCGTGCTGAAATCCGCCCGGCTGCTACAGCAGGAGGCGGAGCGGCTGGGGCTCGGCCGTCCTGGCGCCGCGATCCATCTCGACAAGCGGTTGCCTGTCGCCTCGGGCGTCGGCGGCGGCTCGGGCGATGCGGCAACAGCGCTCAACGGGCTCAACGCGCTGTGGGGGTTCGCGCTGCCTCACGCGCGGCTGGCCGAACTGGCGCTGACGCTCGGGGCCGACGTGCCGATGTGCCTGAAGGGTCGGCCGGCGCGCGTCTCCGGCATCGGCGAGATCATCGAAACGTCGCCGCCGCTCCCCGAACTGACGCTGCTCCTCGTCAATCCGCGCGTGCCGGTGTCGACTGCGGCGGTATTCGCGGCGCTCGACAGGCGCGACAACCCGTGCCTGCCCGATCTGCCCGTTGCCTGGGACGGGCTTGACCACCTCGTCGACTGGCTTGCCGCAACGCGCAACGACCTGCAGCCGCCGGCGCTGACCCTCGCGCCAGCGATCGCCGACGTGCTGTCGGCGCTGCGCGCCCAGTCGGGCTGCCGTCTGGCGCGCATGAGCGGGTCGGGGGCGACGTGCTTCGGCATCTTTGCCACCTGGGCCGCGGCCGAGGCGGCAGCCAAGGCGATTGCGACTGTACGGCCACTGTGGTGGGTGGCGGCCGGCGGAACCGCTAGGGTGTTATGATCGCACCATCCGCCGCTTGACCTCCGGATGGTCGCGCCAGGCCGGCATGCCGGCCATATAGGCGAGGGTGTTGCCTTCCGCCGCGGCGCGCGAGACAGCCGGGTCGTTGCGCATAGCCCAGGCCACCATGCGCTCGAAGCGTTCGCCGAACGGCTGCAGATTGCCCTCGGCATCGATGCAATGCGGGCAATAGCGCCCGGCCGCGATCGGCATGCCACAGCTTTCACAGGTTATCGTCACAGGCTGGTTCTCCCAGATTGCGGCAGAGGATGTCCAGCAACGCGAACAGCCGCACCCATCCGCCTGCGGCATTTGGCCGAGCGCCCGACCCGGCCGGAAACGGCGCGAACGCTCACTCCGCCGCGGCGCGGGAGGGCTTGCGGTCGAGGAACTTGCGCGCCTCTTCGGCCGCCATCGGCTGGCCGAACAGATAGCCCTGACCGTAATCGCAGCCGAGATCCAGGAGTTCGTCGAACTGGTCGTCGGTCTCGATGCCCTCGGCGATGACTTCGAGGCCGAGATCGTGGCCGAGACCGACGATCGACCTGAGCAGCACCGAACGGTCCTTACCCTCGCCGCGCACGAACTGCTGGTCGATCTTCAGCCCATCGAAGGGGAAGCGCTGCAGGTAGGCGAGCGAGGAATAGCCGGTGCCGAAGTCGTCCAGCGCCAAGCTCGCCCCCAATTCCTTGATGCGGGCAAGCACTTTGGCCGAATACTCGGGATTCTCCATGATGAGCGATTCCGTCACCTCGATCTTCAGCGTGTTGGGCTTCAGGTCGACGCGGGAGAGCACAGACTTCACATCGTTGATCAGGTCGTGACGCAACAGCTGGCGCGAGGAGACGTTGACGGAGACGAACAGCGGCTGGTCGCGCGGCACCTCGTCCTGCCAGTGCGACAGGCTGCGGGCGGCACGTTCGAGGATGAACAGGCCGAGCGGGATGATCAGACCGGTGCGCTCGGCCAGCGCGATGAATTCGGCCGTCGGCACCTTGCCGCGCTTGGGGTGTTCCCAGCGGGCGAGCGCCTCGAAGCCGACGGTCTGGCGGGTATCGAGCCGGACGATCGGCTGGAACACCAGCTTGATTTCCTCGCGCTCAAGCGCCCGTCTGAGATCGGCTTCCAGGCTCAGATTGTCCTGCATATGCTGGCGCAGCGAGCCGCGGAAGGTTTCGATGCGGTCGCCGCCGAGGCGCTTGGCGTGATACATGGCGAGCTCGGCGTCCTCGACCAGCGTATCGTCCTTGTCGGCCTGCCGGTCGTAGATTGCCATGCCGATCGAGGCCGTCAGGAAAATCTCGCGATCGGCGAAGGTGACCGGCGTCCTCAGCGCCCGCCTCAGCGTGTCGGCAAAGCTAGCGACACGCTCGGTCTCGCTTTCCGAGACGAGCACGATGCCGAACTGGTCGCCGGAGATGCGGGCGAGCGTATCCTGCGGCTTCATGTGGCGCCCGAGCCGGCGGGCGACGGTCAGCAGCATGGAATCGCCGACCGACAGGCCGAGGCTGTCGTTGACCTGCTTGAAGCGGTCGACATCGACGATGATGACCGAGGGGCGGGCCGAGCCCTCGGCCCTGGCCCGGGTGACGGCGGCCTTGGCGCGATCGATGAACAGTTCGCGGTTCGGCAGTCCGGTCAGATTGTCGTGCACGGCGTCGTGCAGCAGCCGCTCCTCGGCCGTCTTGGTCTCGGTGACGTCCAACAGCGTGCCGACGCAGCGCGCCACTTCGCCATCGGTGGCGAGCACCGGCCGGCATCTCAGCCGGAACCAGCGGAAGTGGCCGTCGACGGCTCTCAGCCTGAGCAGCATGGAGACGCGGCCGCGGCGCTTCTCGATCACGGCATCAAGGGTGGAACGATAGCGATCGCGGTCCTGCGGATGCAGGTGCTCGAGCCAGTCGCGCGCCTGGCCTTCGAGCGCTCCGGGCTCGACGCCGAGCATATCCTCGACCTCCGGGCTGACCCAGATGTGGTCCCTGACCACGTCCCAGTCCCAGATCATGTCGCCCGATCCGACCAGCGCCAGGGCACGGCGCTCGACGTCGTCGATGGCGCCATGCGCCAGCGTGCCGCCGGCAAAGGCGTGCTGCATCACGGTAAAGCCGATCAGCATCACCACCAGCACCAGCCCGCCGGACAGCGCCGGCTGGACGAGATCGTTGTTGAGGCCGCCCGACGCGCTCATGCCGGCGCCGATCAGCCAGGCGATCAGCAGCAACCAGGTCGGGATCAGCATGAAGGCGCGGTCGAAGCCGTGCGCCGCCATATAGGCGATGAGAAAGGCGCCGATGACGGCGACCGCAGCCAGCGAGACGCGGGCGATGCCGGCGGCCGTCACCGGATCGATGACGGCGACGCCGAGGAGGCCGAGGAGCAGCACCACCGCCGCCATGACGAAATGGCTGTAGCTGGCGTGCCAGCGGTTGAGGTTCAGATAGCCGTAGAGGAAGACGACCAGCGTCGTCGCCATCATCACTTCGGCGCCGGCGCGGAACGATTGATCGGCGCCCGGCTGGATGCGGAACACCTTGTTCCAGAAGCCGAAATCGATGCACAGGTAGACGAGCACCGCCCACGCCAGACCAGCCGTCGCCGGGAACATCACCGTGCCGCGCACCACGAACAGGATGGTGAGGAACAGGGCCAGCAGGCCGGAGATGCCGAGGATGATGCCGCGATAGAGCGTATAGGCGTTGACCGAATCCTTGTACGCCCCCGGTTCCCACAAGGAGAGCTGCGGCAGTTGCGGCGTGCGCAATTCGACCACGAAGGTGACGACCGAGTGCGGATCGAGGGTGACGAGGTAGACGTCGGCCTCGGTCGACGGCTGGCGTTCGGGCGCGACGCCCTGGCTGGTCGAAATGGCGGCGATGCGCGAGGTGCCGAGGTCGGGCTGCAGGATGCCGGAGCCGGCGAGACGGAAGAACGGCGCGACGATCAGCCGGTCGATCTGCTCGTCGGAGGCGTTCTTCAAGGCGAAGACGATCCAATCCGAGCCGACCGGGTTGGGACCGGCCTGAGTGCGGGTCGAGCGCACTTCGATGCGGCGGACGACACCATCGGTGCCGGGAGCGGCCGAGACCTGCAGCTTGTCGCCGGCATTGCGGTGGAATTCGATGGCGCCGGCCAAATCCAGCGCCGGGGCATTGAGGGGCACGGTGAGCGGCTCGAGCGCATGCGCCGCCGGGACGCCTAGGATCAGCGTCAGAGCGAAAAAGAGGCCGAGGAAGTGTCGAATGCCGTGCAAGAGGTCCGTCCCCAGATGCTGCGTCACCGGTAAACCGCGCCCGAGGAACGGTCGACCCGCCGATGGCCACGTCCATGGAGGCGGGGCCCGCGGCAGATCCGGCAGCGAAGCTACACCCACTTAACCATCCTGCCGACGCGGCGCGAGACAAGCAAGCACTACTGCCAACTGCAGCGCCCGACAAGCGCGGACGCCCGCCGGGCGAGGCTTCCTTAAAACTCAACGGCTTGCCGACAGTGCGCCAATGCCACTGACGCCGGCGATCGGGTCGCCCGCCAGAATCGCGAACAGGACGTGGTCCTGCCAGCAGTCGTTGATGCAGAGGTAGGCGCGCGCGTAGCCCTCGCGCGTGAATCCGACCTTCTCGAGAAGACGGATCGAAGCCTGGTTGCTCGGCAGGCAGGCGGCCTCGACGCGATGCAGCTGCAGCTGGTCGAAGGCGTGTCTGAGGATACCGACGACGGCGGCGGTCATCAGTCCCTTGCCCGCATAGGACTCTCCCATCCAATAGCCGAGCGTGGCGCATTGGGTGACGCCGCGGCGGACGAAGGCGAGCGTCAGACCGCCGACGAGTTCATGGTCGTCGGAGCGAAAAACGAAATACGGATAGCCGGTGTCGTTGCGGATTTCCTGGGCGTAGCGCTTGAGCCGCCGGCGGAAGGCCGCCCGTTCCAACTCGTCCACCGCCCAGCGCGGTTCCCATGGAACCAGGAAGTCGCGGCTATCCGCCCTGAGCTTCGCCCAGGCGGCATGGTCCGACATGAGCGGATGGCGCAGCGTCACCGGCCCGCAATGGAGGCTGGGGCCGGGATCGAAGGCGACGGCCTGCAAAAACCCCATCTCCCCCCTCTCCCGGCGTCAGCCGGCTGCGTGCAGCCGCGCCGCGATCTCCTCTGCCCTCAACGCACCGTCGACCGGTCCGATCAACGCCACGCTCGGACGCGACGTCCTGAACACTTCATGCGCCAGACGCCGCACCTGATCGACGTCGACCGAATCGATCTTGCCGAGGATCTCGCCGAGTTGCAACGGGCGACCGTGCACCAGGATCTGCCGGCCGAGCTGGCCGGCGCGGGCGGCGGGGCTTTCGAGGCTCATCAGCATGCCGGCGCGCATTTGCGCCTTGGCACGCGACACTTCCGCGGCAGAGATATCGGAGATCGCGCGCACGATCTCGTCGACGATCATCGGCATCAGGTTGACGAGGTCGTCCTCGCCGGTCGCGGCATGCAGGCCGAACAGACCGGTATCGGCGAAGGCCCAGTGGAAGGCGGAGATCGAATAGCACAGGCCGTGCTTCTCGCGGATCTCCTGGAACAGCCGCGACGACATGCCGCCGCCGAGCGTCGAGGCGAGCACCTGCGCCGCATAGTGGTCGGGGGAGGTATAGCGCCGGCCCTCGAAGGCCATGGTGACCTGCGCCTCCTGCAGATCGCGTTCCTCGCGCCATTCGCCGCCGCGGTAGCGCGCGACTTCGACGGACCGGGTGCGCGCCTCGGCGAGACCCGAAAACCGCTCGCGCGCCATATCGACGATCGCCTCGTGGCGGACGCTGCCGGCCGCCGCCAGCACCATGGCCGGACCGCGGTAGTTGTCGCCGAGATAGGTGGTCAGCTCCCGCTTGCCGAAGGAGCGCACCGTCTCGGGCGTGCCGAGGATCGGCCGGCCGATCGCCTGATCGGGGAAGGCACATTCCTGCAGGCGGTCGAATACCAGATCCTCGGGCGTGTCGTGCGCCGCGCCGATCTCCTGCACGATGACGTGCTGCTCGCGTTCCAGTTCGTCCGGATCGAAGACGGAATCGTTCAGGATGTCGGCGAGAATGTCGACGGCGAGCGTGACGTCGTCTTCGAGAATGCGGGCGTAATAGGCCGTCGTCTCGACGCTGGTCGCCGCGTTGATCTCACCGCCGACCGCCTCGATCTCCTCGGCGATCTCGCGCGCGTTGCGGCGCGAGGTGCCCTTGAACGCCATGTGTTCGAGCAGGTGCGAGACACCGTGCTCGCCGACGTGCTCGTTGCGCGAGCCGGTGCCGATCCACACGCCGACCGACGCCGTCGCCAGGTGCGGCATCGCCTCCGTGGCCACCGTCAGGCCATTCGAGAGCGTGGTAACCTTTGCCGTCATGTCTGTCATAGCCCCACCCGGACCGAATGGGTGCGTTCCTCGATCAGCCGTTCCAACACGATCTGATCGGCAGGGATCACCGAGTAGCGTTCCTCAGCCGTCATGATGTGGGCGAGCCAGCCCGGCAGTGCCGGGCGGAAGCCGGCCGCAGCCGTCACCGCGTCGGGGAACTTGGCGGGGTGGGCGGTCGCCAGCGTCACCATCGGCACGCCGTCCGATGTATGTCGCTTGGCCTGATAGAGGCCGGTCGCGGTGTGCGGGTCGACCAGAATGCCGGTGTCGTTGAGCGTCGCGGCGATCGTCGCCATGGTCTCGGCCTCGTCGGTGCGGCCGGAGGCGAACAACATGCCGATCTGCTTCAACGCGTCGGGATCGATGGTGGCGCGGCTCGATTGGCCGATCGATGCCATCAGCCGGCGGACGCCGGCGCCGTCGCGCAAATAGGCCTCGAACAGCAGCCGTTCGAAGTTCGACGACACCTGGATGTCCATCGACGGCGAGGAGGTGGGGATGACGCCACGCGGCTCGTAGCGGCCGGTCTCGAGCGTGCGGTGCAGGATGTCGTTGACGTTGGTGGCGATCACCAGACGGGCAATCGGCAGCCCCATGCGGCTCGCCACGTAGCCGGCGAAGATGTCGCCGAAATTGCCGGTCGGTACGGTGAAGGCGACCTGCCGCCACGGCGCGCCCAAGGCCACGCCGGCGACGAAATAATAGACGATCTGGGCCATGATGCGGGCCCAGTTGATCGAATTGACGCCCGCCAGTCCGACGCGATCGCGGAAGGAATGGTGGTTGAACATGCCCTTCACCAGCGCCTGGGCGTCGTCGAAGGTGCCTTTTATGGCGATCGAATGGACGTTGTCTTCGGTCGGCGTCGTCATCTGCCGGCGCTGCACGTCCGAGACACGGCCGTCGGGGAACAGGATGAAGACATCGACGCGGTCGCGGCCGCGGAATGCCTCGATCGCCGCGCCGCCGGTATAGCCCGACCTCGCGCCGACGATGGTGGCGCGCTGACCGCGCTCGGCGAGCACGTGGTCCATCAGCCGCGACAGAATCTGCATCGCCACGTCCTTGAAGGCGAGCGTCGGTCCGTGGAACAGTTCAAGCAGGAACTGGTCGGGGGCGAGTTGCGTCAGCGGAGCGACGGCGGGGTGACGAAACGTCGCATAGGCCTCGTCGATCATCCGCTTCAGCTCGGCATCGGCGATCTCGTCGCCGACGAAGCGCTTGAACACCGCGTGGGCCACCTCGGCGTAGGGCTTGCCGGCAAAGTCGGCGATCTCGTCCGGCGGCAGGCGTGGCCACTTCTCCGGCACGTAAAGCCCGCCATCGCGCGCCAGACCGGCCAGCAGCACGTCGGCAAAGCCCAGCACGGGGGCTTCGCCCCGGGTCGAAACATATTGCAAGGGCCTATTCCTGTTTGTTTTGCAGCCGCCGACGCTCCCGTCGATCGCGGGCGGCGAAGGTAGAGCGTCCGGCGCGTCCCCGCAAGCATGTCGCGGGCTGCAATCTTGCGATTGCCATATGCGACAAACGGATAGTCGCCGGCTCAGGCGTGGCCGGCGTTGGGCGACAACTTGGCGACGTCGATGCCGAGCTTCCTCATGGCGCGCTCGTACTTGGTCTCGATCTCCGGGTCGAACACCAGGGACGGATCGGCGGCACAGTTCAGCCAGCCGTTGGCCTGGATCTCGCTTTCGAGCTGGCCCGGCGCCCAGCCGGAATAGCCGAGCGCGAACATCGCCTGCTGCGGTCCGCGGCCGTCGGCGATCGCCTTCAGGATCTCAAGCGTCGTCGTCAGCGAAAAAGCGTCGTCGATCGGCAGCGTCGCATTCTGGATGAAGAACTCGCCGGAGTGCAGCACGAAGCCGCGGCCGGGCTCGACCGGCCCGCCGTGATGGACCCGCATCTGGCGGACCAAATCGTTTCGCTCGAGGTCTGACTGTCCACCAAGAATGTCGAGCTGGATCAACAGCTCGCCGAAGGACATCTGCGGTGCCAGCTGGTTGAGGATGATCCCCATGGCGCCATCGTCGGAATGAGCACACACAAACACCACCGAGCGCGCAAACCGGCTATCCTCCATGCCGGGCATGGCGATCAGAATCTGTCCGTCAAGGTATCCGGTCCGCCGGCTGGCGGTCGTCATGCGCGTCTCCAAAGCCCTCGCCCCACCCGGAAGCGCTCCAGATGCTAGCGATTTCGGCAACACTACCGTGTCTCTGCCCATGCGGCAATCACACAAGATCTTGCCCCCACACGACCGACGTGGGGATGCGATACCCCGAGGCAAGAGGCAAATCGCGCATCGCCGGATGATCACGACGAAATGACCGCCATCCGGTTACCTGTCGGGCGGTTCGGGCGAACCGTTCCATGCTATTGCCGGACGGGCGACGTCGGTGACGGGAGAGGATGGCGGGAATGCGATCGATCGGGCGGCTTTCAACGATTTCGGGCCTCGCGCTGGCGGCGGTCTGGGTCGCTCCTCCCTTGCAGGCGCAAGACCGCGCCGAGGCGATGGGCACCACCATCCGTCTCATCGTCGGCGAACGGCACGGCCCATCGGTTGCCGCCGGGCTCGCCATCGACCTCGAACCCGGCTGGAAGACCTACTGGCGCTATCCCGGCGATTCCGGCGTGCCGCCAACGCTCGATACCGCCGGTTCGGTGAATGTCGCCGCATTCACGCTCGAATTTCCGGCACCGGAGCGTTTCCGCGACGGCAGCGACCAGACCATCGGCTATCACCGTCCGGTGACGCTGCCGCTGACCATCACGCTCGCCGATCCGGCAAAGCCGGCCGAGTTGCGCATCAAGGCGCAGTTCGGTGTCTGCCGCGACATCTGCGTGCCGGTCGACGTCAGTCTCGATCGCCGCATCGATCCCGCGATGCCACCGGATGCCGGCGAGGCGGCCGAAATCGCCGCCGCCGAGACAGCGGTGCCGGCGCCGGCCAAGGCGGGCGAGCCGTTCTCGGTCGTCAAGCTCCACTGCGACGAAGCCGCCAAGCCGCCGGTCGTCACGGTCGCGATCAAGGCGCCGCCGAAAGAGCTGAAGGACATCTTTGTCGAGGGACCCGAAGGCTGGGCGCTGCCGCTCCCCGACCGGGTCGCGACGGCAGGCGATGTGACCACCTGGCGCTTCGTGCTCGACGGGCTCCCGTCCGGCGCCAAACACGAAGGCGCGCCGCTGACCTTCACCATCGTCGGCGGCGATCGTGCGACGACGCAGACGGTGACACTGGACTGACGGCTTCAGGCATGTCCGTCCCGGACCGCAACACCCAGAATTCGTGCTGCCGCAATTCCGGCAGGAAAGCCGCTTCACACTTTTCCCGGAATTGCTTTGCGCCCTATGTTGTGGCGAGCGGGACGCCGGACGGAAGCACTGCCCGGCTCCGCCGACGACGAGCACCCGAGGAGAGAGACGACATGACGATTTCGGTTGGCGAGACCCTGCCAGAGGTGAATTTGATCGAGGCGACGGCGGACGGGCCGAAGCCGGTGACGACCAGAGGCTTCTTTTCCGCGCGCAAGATCGTGCTGTTCGGCGTGCCCGGGGCGTTTACCGGCGTGTGCTCGAACAACCACCTGCCCGGCTTTCTCGAACATCTCGACGCCATCAAGGCGAAGGGCGTCGATGCGGTCGCCGTCATCTCGGTCAACGACGTGCACGTGATGCGCGCCTGGGCCAGCCAGACGACCGGGCTCGGCAAGATCGCCTTTTTGGCCGACGGCTCGGCCTTCTTCACCAAGGCGGTCGGCCTCGACCTGGACCTCACCGAGCGCGGCATGGGCATCCGGTCGAAGCGCTATTCGATGATCGTCGACGACGGCGTCGTCACTTCCTTGAACATCGAGGAGACGACGGGCACCGCCGAAACCTCCGGCGCAGTCAGGATGCTGGAATTGCTGTAAGCGGGCAGCAGGGCGTGGCGAGACCCCACTGGCCCTCCCCCATTCACCCCCCTCCCTGTCCCTCCCCCACAAGGGGGGAGGTGACCCGCCAGTCCCGATTTTGCGACGCGGCCCCTCCCCCCTTGTGGGGGAGGGTGGCCGACAGGCCGGGTGGCGGGCAGCATACGCAGAAGCGGTTCCTGGTCGTGCCGCGATAAGCCGGCCCTTAGTGGTTCAAGCCAGGACTTGCCCTCTCACCCGAGCAATCGGTACGCCGACAGCGTCAGGAAGGCGGCGAGTTCCTTTTCGAGGATCAGCTTCTTGAACAGATTGGTGGCTTCCCGGTATCGGCCGCCGTCGAATACCGCGGGACCGACTTCCTCGCGCACCCGCGCCGCCTCTTCGGCGATCGCCTTTTCCACCAGGGCTTGCGTGACGATGCTGCCGTCGTCGAGGCTGGCGCCGTAGTGCAGCCACTGCCAGATCTGCGTCCGGCTGATCTCGGCGGTCGCGGCATCCTCCATCAGGTCGTAGATCGGCACGGCGCCGCGGCCTTCCAGCCAGGCGGCGATGTAGCGGATGCCGACGCGGATGTTCTCCCTGAGGCCGACCTCCGAACGTGAGCCTTCGTGGATGGTCAGCAGATCGTCGCGGCCGACCACCACGTCGTCGCGCGCCTTGTCGAGCTGGTTGGGCGTCGGCATCAGTTCGTTGAACACCGCCATGGCGACGGGCACCAGATCGGGATGCGCCACCCAGGTGCCGTCATGGCCGGCTGCCGCCTCGCGCATCTTGTCGGCCTCGACCTTGGCGAAAGCGGCGGCGTTCTTCTCCGGGTTGCCCTTGATCGGGATCTGCGCCGCCATGCCGCCCATGGCGAAGGCGCCGCGGTGGTGGCAGGTCTTGATCAGCAGGTCGGAATAGGCCTTCAGGAACCACTTCCCCATGATCACCTGGCTGCGGTCCGGCAGCACATAGGCCTTGTGGGCCCTGAGCGTCTTGATGAACGAGAAGATGTAGTCCCAGCGGCCGCAGTTGAGCCCGACGATATGGTCCCTGAGCTCATACAGGATCTCGTCCATCTCGAACGCCGCCGGCAGCGTTTCGATCAGCACCGTCGCCTTGATGGTGCAGACCGGCAGCGACAGCAGGTTCTGCGCCTCGACGAACACATCGTTCCACAGGCGGGCTTCCAGGCAGCTTTCGAGCTTCGGCAGGTAGAAATAGGGGCCGGAACCAGCGGCGATCGCCGCCCGGGCGTTGTGGAAGACGTAGAGGCCGAAATCCCACAGCGCGCCCGACACCGGCTGGCCGTCGAGCGTGGCGTGTGCCTCGTCGAGATGCCAGCCGCGCGGCCGCACGATCAAACTGGCGACCTGATCGTTCAGCGCGTAGCTCTTCAAGGTGCCGGGATCGACGAAGTCGATACGGTTCTGCCAGCGGTCCCGCAAGTTGATCTGGCCGTTGACCATATTGGCGAAGGTCGGCGAGGAAGCGTCCTCGAAGTCGGCCATGAACACCTTGGCGCCGGAATTCAAGGCATTGACGATCATCTTGCGGTCGACCGGGCCGGTGATTTCGACGCGGCGGTCGAGCAGGTCGGCGGGGATCGGCGCCACCTTCCAGTTGCCGGCCCGGATGGCGGCAGTTTCCTTGAGGAAATCCGGTAATTCGCCGGCATCGAAACGCGCCTGCCGCGCCTTGCGCAGGCTGAGGAGGTCGCGCCGGCGCCTGCCGAAGGCATGCTCCAGATGGGCAACGAAGGCGAGCGCCTCGGGCGTCAGGATCTCATCCGCCCGCTCGGGCAACGGACCAGCGATGACGATGCCGGACGACGAACCTCCGGACACGGCGACGGACATGGACGATCTCCTCGGATAGGCAATGCGTGCAGGCTGCTGGATTTATCCAACGATTCAGACGGTAAGGGAATGGGGGAATTTCGCTCAATTCCCGCATTTCTCCGGCGCCCCCAATGCGATGGCGGCATGGATCATGACCTAAGGCAGTTCCGGGACATGGGCGAAGCGGTCTTTCGTCGGCGGTTGCGGAGCCAGCCACGCGTCAGCACAGCCCCGCGGGCTTTTCCCCACCCGTCGCCCAATCGATGAGTTCGACCGGGTGGACGACGGGGATCGACGTGCCGGAGCCGATCTGGGCGATGCAGCCCATGTTGCCGGCGGCGACGACATCGGGGGCGAGGCGCTCGATGTTGGCCACTTTGCGCGCGCGCAAGGCGTCGGCGAGGTCGGTCTGCAGCATGTTGTAGGTGCCGGCCGAGCCGCAGCAGATGTGGCCCTCCGGGATCGGCGCCACATCGAAGCCGGCCTCGGCGAGCAGCCGCATCGGCAGGGCGTGGATGTTCTGGCCATGCTGCAGGGCGCAGGCACCGTGATAGGCGACCTTGAGCCTCGGCACCGTGCCGGCTGCCGGCAGCGGCCCAAGACCGGCGACGACCTCGGAGATGTCCTTCGCCAGCGCCGCGATGGCGGCCGCCTTCACAGCGAGACCGGGATCGTCGCGGAAGAGATGGCCGTAGTCCTTGACCATCACGCCGCAGCCGGACGCGGTGATGACGACGGCGTCCAGCCCCGCGCCGCCGCCGGCCGTCGTCTCCTTCCACCAGATGTCGATATTGCGCCGAGCAGCGGCATGCGAGGCCGCCGCATCGCCCATGTGGTGGCTGAGCGAGCCGCAGCAACCTTCGTCCTTCGGCCGGACGACCTCGACGCCCAGGCGGGTCAACAGCCGGACGGCGGCGGCGTTGACCTGCGGCCCCAGAACGTCCGAAGCGCAACCGCCGAGCAGCGCAACGCGCAGGCGCCTATTCCCCTTGGCCGGATGGGTGCCCGCGCGGGCTTCGGCCGAACGGACCGGCAGGCGCCTCGGCAGCAGCTTCAGCAGCGAGGCGGCCGACCTGCCGATGCCGGGAAGCGGCCGGACGAGCGAGGCCAACGGCCGCACCACAAGCCCAAGGGCGAGCAGCGGCCGGAGGCGAGCCGGATAGGGCAGGATCGCCGCCAAAATCCGGCGGCGCAGCCGGTCGGCGAACGGCCGGCGATAGGTCTCGGCGATATGGACGCGGGCATGGTCGACCAGATGCATGTAGTCGACGCCCGAGGGGCAGGTGGTCATGCAGGCGAGGCAGGACAGGCAGTGGTCGATGTGGGTGACCACCGTCTCGTCCGCCGGCCGGTCGTTCTCCAGCATGTCCTTGATCAGATAGATGCGGCCGCGCGGTGAATCGCGCTCGTCGCCGAGGAGGAGAAAGGTCGGGCAGGTCGCGGTGCAGAAGCCGCAGTGGACGCAGTTGCGCAGGATCTTGTCAGCCTCGGCGATGGCCGGATCGGCAAGCTGGGCGAGGGAAAAGCTCGTCTGCATGGCGCTATACCCCCGCCCACATGCGGCCGGGATTGAGAATGCCGGCTGGATCGAATTGGTCCTTCAGCCTGCGGGACAGTGCGGCGAGCGGCGGCGGTTGCGGCTCGAACACCGCGATGCGGCCGCGCGCTTCGGCGGGTCCTGAGATCAGCGTCGCATGGCCGCCGCCAGTCGCGGCGATGGCCGCGCGGATCACGTCGGCGCCAAGGTCGGGGAGAGCGCCGTCGAGCCGCAGCCAGACGAGGCCGCCCGACCAGTCGAAGGCCATGCGCCGCGGCTCAAGTCCAGCCAGCCGATCGGCGAAGGCGGCGGCAGCGGCTGGCGGAATCGAGACCCGCCACAGCGCCTCGCCGACGGCTAGGCCCGCGCCCAGATCGCGGATGTCGGCCCAGATCTGCCCCGAGGCTTCCGCTTCCAGCCGCTCGACCGGGCCGAAGCCGGAGAGGTGGCGGGCGACGACCTCGGCCCGGGCCTGCACGGATGCGGCGAAGCCCTCGAGGCGCAGCAGCGTCCGCGCCTCCTCGGCAAACGACCCCTCTGCACCCGCGGCCGGCAGATGCGCCGCCGAGGAGACGTCGACGGAGAGGTGCAGCACCCCGGCCAGCGCCTCGACGGCGCGGGCGAAGCCCAAACCGGCGACGGCGAGCGTCATCTCCGTCTCGGCCTTGGGCAGCACCTTGAAGGTGACTTCGGTCAGCACGGCGAGCGTGCCCCAGGAGCCGGCGAGGCCGCGGGCGAGATCGTAGCCGGTGACGTTCTTCACCACCCGGCCGCCGGCCTTAAAGGCCTCCGCCCGGCCGGAGACGCCCTTGACGCCGAGGATATGGTCGCGCACCGCGCCGGCCTTGAACCGCCGTGGGCCGGAGAGATTGGCGGCCACCAATCCGCCGATGGTGCCACGGCTGGCGCGCCCGTCCGGCGTCCGCCAGCGGGGCGGCTCGAAGGCGAGTTCCTGGTTCTTCGCGGCAAGAAGCGCCACCACGTCGTCGACCGGCGTGCCGGCTCGGACCGAGACGACCAATTCCTCCGGCTCGTAGAGGGTAACGCCGCCAAGTCCACCGAGTTCGAGGCGGGGGTGTTGCACCGGCCGACCGATGCCGGCCTTGGTGCCTTGACCGGTCGGCGCCAAAGGCACGCGATCAGCGACGGCGGCGGCGATGATATCGACGAGGTCGGCCTCGGTCATGGGGCGAAGAGCATCCATCGCGTCAGAACCTCGGCAGATCGGGAAAGCGCAACTGGCCGGCATGGACGCGCATGCGGCCAAGTTCGGCACAGCGGTGCAGTTCGGGAAACATCTTGCCCGGGTTCAGCAATTGCTTGGCGTCGAAGGCGCATTTGACCCGCATCTGATGCGCGAGGTCGACCTCGTTGAACATCGTGCCCATCAGGTCGCGCTTCTCCACCCCGACGCCGTGTTCGCCGGTCAAAACCCCACCGACGGCGACGCAGAGCCTGAGGATGTCGGCGCCGAAGGCCTCGGCGCGCTCGAGTTCGCCGGGTTTGTTGGCGTCATAGAGGATCAGCGGGTGCAGGTTGCCGTCGCCGGCGTGGAACACGTTGGCGACACGCAAGCCGTAGTCGGCCGAAAGCTCGCGCATACGCCTGAGCACCTCGGAGATCGCCTTCCTCGGAATGGTGCCGTCCATGCACAGGTAGTCGGGCGAGATGCGGCCGACGGCGGGAAAGGCCGCCTTGCGGCCGGCCCAGAACGCCAGCCGCTCGGCATCCGAGGTCGAGATGCGGCAGTCCACCGCGCCGCGTGCCTTGACGATGGCCTCGACACGGGCGATCAGGTCGTCGACCTCGACCGGCGGGCCGTCCAGTTCGACGATGAGCAGCGCCTCGGCGTCGCGCGGATAGCCGACATGGACGAAGTCCTCCGCCGCGTTGATCGCCGGGTGATCCATCATCTCCATGCCGCCAGGAATGATGCCAGCGGCGATGATGTCGGCGACCGCGTCGGCAGCATTGTCGGAGGAGGAAAACGCGACCAGCACGGCGCGGGCGGTCTCCGGTGCCTTGAGGATACGGACGGTCACCTCGGTGATGACGGCCAACAGCCCTTCCGACCCGGTCATCAGCGCGAGCAGGTCGTAGCCGTCGCTGTCGAGATGCTTGCCGCCGAGCCGCACCACCTCGCCGGTCATCAGCACCATCTCGAGCCCGAGCACGTTGTTGGTGGTCAGCCCGTATTTGAGGCTGTGCACGCCGCCGGAATTCTCCGCCACGTTACCGCCGATCGAGCAGGCGAGCTGCGAGGAGGGATCGGGGGCATAGTAGAAGCCGCGGTGCTCGACGGCCCGGGTCAGCCCGAGATTGGTGACACCGGGCTGGGCGACGACGGCCCGATTGGCAAAGTCGATATCGAGGATGCGGTTGAAGCGCATCATCGACATCAGGACGCCGTCGGCCAGCGGCAGAGCGCCGCCGGACAGCGAGGTGCCGGCGCCGCGCGGCACCACCTTGACGTCATGCGCGTGACAGAACGCCAGAATGCGCGAGACTTCCTCCGTCGTCTCCGGCAGGACGACGACGAGCGGCAATTGCGCGTAGGCGGTGAGCGCGTCGGATTCCCACGGCTTCAAGCCGCGTTCGTCGACCACCATGCGGCTTTTCGGCAGGATGCGGCCGAGCCCGGCGATGATCTCGTCGCGGTGGGCGAGCGTTGCGGCATCGGGCACCGGCATCTGAACCAGGGTCATCAGGCGTGTTCCGTCCCTTGCAGGTTCGTCGGCCGGCATCCGCTGGGCAGCCGGCATCGATCGGTTTGGATGGATCCTAGCGCGGAGGATGGCGTTGTCAGCCCCCTGCGCGCTGGACAGACGAAAGATCGCGCCTAATTGCAACGATAGGCTAAGAGCGGGCCAGCCTTTGCGAATTGCCGCAGCTGGCGAAATCCGACAAAATGCCCGAGGTCGTGAGGGTGCCGGGCAAGGCGGCGCCGTCGCCGAGGGAGTGTCTTGCCACCGGGGGGCTGGCAACGGCATATGGATCCGCCGATGATGCGGGTTCTTCCCGATCTTTCGCTGGCCGAAGGCCGTCGCTGCCGTCGCCGGGGGCTCCCCCCGGGGAGTGCGGTCGTCGGCCCTTTCGCCGCGCCGCCGGCCATTGGCCGATGCGGCTCAGGGTCTAACGGAGATCGAGATCTGCCGGCATCAGGCTCGCCGGCGATCTTTCGAGCGGAGTGAAAACATGATGAAGCAGGTAGTCGTTGCAGCCCTATTTCTTCTCGGCGCCACCGCCGGCGCCCAGGCCGATGGCGATCCGGTGGCCGGTGAAAAGGTGTTCGCCCAGTGCAAGGCCTGTCACAACATCGGCGAAGGCGCCACCAACAAAATCGGACCGGAACTGAACGGCGTGATCGGCCGCAAGGCGGGCTCGATCGAAACCTTCAAGATGTATGGCGAGAACCTGAAGAAGATGGGCGCCGACGGCTTGGTTTGGGATGCGGAGAAGCTCACAAAATACCTGCATAATCCCAGAGAATTCAATCCAGGAACCAAGATGTCGTTCGTCGGTCTGAAGAAGGATGAGGATGTGGCGAACGTCATCGCCTACCTGTCGCAGTTCGACGCCGACGGCAAGAAGAAGTAATCGCAGCCGATCGCCAGTTGACTATGACGGCCCGCCCTAACGGCGGGCCTTTCCATGCGCGCGGACGCCGCCAGCCACTCACGTCTCGCCGTGGTGGCTGCGGATGCGATGCACGACGACATAGATGGCGACGACGACGAACGGCACGGCCAAGCCGGTGATCACATTGGGATCGAGGCCGAGGTGCAGCGTCTCCTTCGCCGCCTTGACCAGATAGCCGATGAGGCCGACGACGTAGTAGCTGATCGCCGCCACCGACAGGCCCTCGACCGTCTGCTGCAATTGCAGCTGCCGGCGAGCGCGCAGGTTCATCGACTGCAGCAGCTCGCGGTTCTGCTGCTCGACCTCGATGTCGACCCTGGTCCTCAGCAGTTCGGCGGCGCGCGCCAGCTTTTCCGACAGATCGCGCTGGCGCGCCACCGTCACCTGCACGGTGCGGATCGCCGGACCCATGCGGCGTTCGAGGAAGCTCGACCACGAGGCGAAGCCCGGCATCGCTGTCTCCTCGATGGCGCCGAGCCGGCTCTTGACGATCTCGTCGTAGGCGTTCGACGCGCCGAAGCGATAGGAGGTCTCGGCCGAACCGGCCTCGACGTCGGCGGAGAGGCGGGAAAGATCGGCGAGCAGCTTGCGGTTGACTTCCAGGCCCTCGGAAGCGCGGATGCTGTTGGCGATGTCGACCAGTTCGCGTTCGATGCGGCGGACGTCCGGACCGACACGCTCGGCCTCCGGCAGGCCGAGCAGCGAAAAGGTGCGGTAGGTCTCGATTTCGAGCAGCCGCTGAACCAGCGCGCCGGCCTCTTGGGCGGTGAGACCGCGATCGACGACCAGGATGCGCGAGCGCCCGTCGCCGTCCTGGCGGAAGTCGGTCAAGGCCAGCGCCCGTCCGTCGAGGCACTGCGACACGCACAGGCTGGTCGGGTCGAAGCCGGCGATGAGCTGATCGAGATCGCCGTCGTGGCGGCGCAATTCGGCGCGGATGGCGACCATCAGCGGGCCGGGCGCCACGAAAGAGGCGCCGAACGGGTGCATGGGCACCGCCTCGGCGAATGGCAGCGCATCGCCGCTGAGCGGCGCGTCCCAGCCGTAGGTGGTGAACTCGGAGTGACGCTCCCACTTCAGGGTGCCATTGGCGAAGGGCACGACGTGATGGCGGGCACTGTCGCCCGGACCGGCGGCGCCCTGCGCGCGACAGAGATCGGCGAAGAAGGTCCGGTCGGGCTTGGAGGCACCGCGCACTACCTCGAAGGCATAGTGCAGGAACACCCGCGGCGGCGTCACCAGCCGGAACGGGCGGGCATGGATCTCGCCGAGCACGATCGAGCGGAGCGGATGCGGCTCGAACGGGCGTCCATCGCCGTCGCGCTTCAGACCGGACTCGTCGAGCACCGCCGTCCCTCCCCTCGCCCAGCCGAACTCCCGGCCAATTCACCTTTGCGTCCTGCGCCCGATTTCGCGCTGCGAATGCCTGCGCCGTCAAGCCGTTGGTGCTCGTCCATAAGGCGGATGGCCGGGACCGGGCGGACGACGGCCGGAAGGCCAGGACCTGGCACACCTTTCCGGCGCGGCCGGGTCGGCCTATAGCTCGATCTCGGAATCGCCGCCATTGGGCTCGACCATGACGGCATCCCCATCAGATGACAGCGGATCGCCGACCATGCCGATGAGCCCCATTTTCCGCCCGAGCTTGAACCTGCCGTCGCGGCGTGCCGTGCTTGTCGGCGGCTCGGCGCTCATCGGGCTGCCGTTCGGCGCCGGACAGCTACGGGCGTTCGAGACGGAGCCGGCCGATGCGCGCGTCGCGGCGGAGACCCTCGCCTATCCGGCCGCCAAGCGGGGCACGCTCAAGGGCTACCTCGCCCGGCCGAAGGCGGTCGCCGGCAGGCGCCCCGGGGTCATCGTCATCCACGAGATCCGCGGCATCAACGGCCATTTCCGCGACCTGGCGCGACGTCTGGCGCTTGAGGGCATGATCGGCTTTGTGCCGGATCTCGCTTCGGCGCAGAACTATGACCGGGAAGGTTCGGACGAGGTGCGCGACTACCTGCAGAAGCTGCCCGTCGCCGAGGCGGCGGAAGAATATCGCTACGCCATCGACTTCCTGTCGCGCCAGCCGGATTGTTCGGGCGCGATCGGCATCATCGGCTTCGCCTGGGGCGGTCCGATCGCCGCCGAGATCGCGGCGATGCCGGCCAAACCGGTCAAGGCCGCCGTACTGTATTACTCGCTGCCGACCTCGGTGGATCTGGTGACGAAATTCACCGCCCCGGTGCTGCTGCAATATGCCGAGCTGGATCCGCACACCCAGCCGCAAATCGATACGGTTGAGAAGAAGCTGATTGGCTATTCCAAAGTCTACGAGCAATACGTCTACGACGGCGCCAAGCCCAATTTCGCCAATGAATCCCTGACGAAATGGTACAACAAGGCGCAGGCGGACCTTGCCTGGGGTCGGACGGTGAATTTCCTCAAGCGACAGTTGAACGTCGGGACGTGAGGACGTTCGGCCAACCATCAACAAGACTTGTCCGTCATTGCGAGCAAAGCGACGCAATCCAGAAAGCCAAACCAAGA
Organism: Ancalomicrobiaceae bacterium; assembly: GCA_031291595.1. Classification (GTDB taxonomy): domain Bacteria; phylum Pseudomonadota; class Alphaproteobacteria; order Rhizobiales; family Ancalomicrobiaceae; genus CAIYYN01. The sequence goes on from JARLIU010000198.1 coordinate 22,486, forward strand.
CTCTGGATTGCTTCGCTTCGCTCGCATTGACGAAGAAATATTTTCGACGGCTGCCGGCGCATTGCTGCCGACTGCCCGTCCCTCACTTGCGCCAGGTGAAAACCGACGAGGCGGCGTAGTTGAACACGGCGCTCAACAGCGCTCCCGCCAGTGCCGCGATCCAGGCGACCGGATGGTGGCCGTAGACCCATGAGCCGACGCCAACGCTCGCCACCGTACCGACCGAGCAGACGATGTAGAAGGTGACGAGGCCGTAGAGGAAGGCGAATCCCTTCAGCCGGCGGTCGCGATAGGTCATCTGGTTGTTGAGGAGGAAGTTCCAGCTCATCGCCACCATGACCGCGGTGAACTGGCCCCACTCGAAGCTCATGTCGAACAGCCGCATGGCGACGTTGATGGTGGCAAGGTGCACTGCCACGCCGGATACGCCCACCGAGGCGAACATCAGGAAGCGCACCGGCAACAGGCCGCCGGAGAATTTCGACACCAAGAGCCCGAGGTATTCGGCGGTGACCAGCGAATCGAGCTTGGATTCGCCGGCGAGCCGTTCGCGGAAGGTGAACGGCACTTCGACCGTCTTCATCGGCGGCGAAGACGAGACGATGTCCAACAGGATCTTGAAACCCTCGCGGGCGATCTTGCCGGCGACCGCCTCGACCTTCTCGCGGCGGATCATGAAGAAGCCGCTCATCGGATCGTTGAAGGTGATCTTCAACAGCTTCTTGGCCAACGAGGTGGCCAACTCGCTGCCCCAGCGGCGGACCGACGACAGGCCGTCGCCGGCGGTGCCGCCCGCGACGTAACGGCTGCCGACGACCAGATCGGCACCCTGGTGGATCTCCTCCAGCATCTTCGGCAGGATGGTCTCGTCGTGCTGCAGGTCGGCATCCATCACCGCGACGACGGGGGCGGAGGAGGACAGGATCCCCTCGACGCAGGCACCCGACAGGCCGCGCCGGCCGACACGCCTGACACAGCGAACCCGCGGATTGCTGCGGGCGAGGTCCTTGACCACCGCGGCGGTGCCGTCGGGAGAATCGTCGTCGACGACGATCGCCTCCCAGGCGATGCCCTTGAGCACTTCGTCAAGACGCTGCATCAGCACCGGAACATTGTTCCGCTCGTTGTAGGAAGGAACGATCACGGACAATTCAATGGGGTCGATTGCGGCAGCTTCGATCTGAATGTGTGGCTCCATGCCGTTTGGCCCAATTCTATGCTCTGCTTGCAACGAAGCAACCGCACCAATTGCGGTCGGCCAATCAACTCGGAAACCGATGACGTGCCGATGTCGAAGCGCGTTCAGCCACAGTGCCGTACTCGGCGGACCTTTTACACGGCACTCGACTATTCGTCATGGTAAAAATGGCTGGGCTGGTCGCCCGGCGACGCACGGCAGCGGCAGCGCCCCGCCCGTTCCGCATGGCTTGGCCGAGGCTGCGGCGCGGGACGTTCACGCCGCCGCCGGCGTTTCCACCCGCCAGGTGGAGAGGTCCTTTTCGCGCCCGATGAGGGCGAGGCCGTAGGCAATCGACACCAGCTGATCGCCGGTCTCGATCCGATCGGCGCCGAAACGTCGCTCGAACAGCTGGCGGATCGCCGGAAGGTAGGAGGAGCCACCGGTCAGGAACACGCGATCGATGGCAGCGGGCCGGACGCCGGCCTTGTGCATGGCCTCGTCGACCGAGGCCTCGATGCGGCCGAGATCGTCGCCGATCCAGCGCTCTAAATCGGCGCGCGCGATCGGGGCGTCGATGCGGATCGATCCGGCATGCAGCTTGAGGACGGCGCGTTCGTCGCGCGACAGGGCGATCTTGGCGTGAGAGACTGCGCGGTAGAGATCCCAGGTCAGATCGTCTTCCAACAGTTCGATCAGCCGGTCGAGGCCGGAACGGTCGACCGACTGGTTGGCCAGGTCTTCCAGTTCGCGCAAGGTCGCCGCCGATTTCATGATCGCCAGATGGTTCCAGCGGGCGAAATTGGCGAAATAGTGCACCGGAATCTCCAGCTCCTTGCCGAAGGAGCGATAGCGCGTGCCCTTGCCGAGGCGCGGCGAGATGACGTTGTCGATGATGCGGTAGTCGAACGTGTCGCCGGCGATGCCGACACCGGCGGCGCCGAGCGGTTCGGCGGTCAAGCCGTCGGCATGACGGACGAAGCGGATGATGGAGAAGTCGGAAGTGCCGCCGCCGAAGTCGGCCACCAGGATGGTGGCGCTGGTCTGCAGGCGCTGCGCGTAGAAATAGGCTGCGGCGACCGGTTCGTAGACGAAGTCGACGCTGTCGAAGCCCAATTGCTCGAGCCCGGCGCGATAGCGGGAAATCGCCAGGGCCTCGTCCGGATCGGCGCCGGCGAAGGTCACCGGGCGGCCGATGACGAGGCGCGGGCGCGGCTCGCCGAGCGGCTTGTCGGCGTGGGATTCGAGTTTCTTCAGGAAGGTGGCGAGCAGGTCCTCGAAGCGGTAGCGCTTGCCGTGCGCGATGGTATCGGAGAAGGCCTTCGAGGCGGCGAAGGTCTTGAAGGATTGCAGGAACCGGCAATCCTGCGGATCTTCGGCGAAGCGCGCGATGCCCCAGGGCCCGGCCTCGATGCGGTTCTCCGAAACGCCGGGCCTCAGCCGCTTCTGGAAGAAGCAGAGCGCCGAGCGGAAGACGCCATGCACGTCCGAACCTTGGGTGAAGGTCAGCACATCGGCCTTGCCGTCGGCGCCGGCGACCGCCGCAACCGTATTGGTGGTGCCGAAATCGAGGCCGAGGGCCGGCACGTCGGCCGGAGTGCGCGACGAGCTGCCATGAAGACGCATCATGCTCTCAAACCTTTGATTCGAGCGGGTTGCCGCCATCGGAGCGGTTCCCTCGCAACGGAACATGCCCGGGCCGTCCGGCGGCGGGACGCCGTTGAGGTCGCGGTCATGGCGGTTGTTGTTTGGCTGAAGGGACCGCGTGGTTACCCGATTGTTCGGCCGAGTTCAACCGACATGCGTGCGGCGGCCGATCACTTATGGGTGGATCCGTCGGTCAGCGCGAGCGGCCGGAGCGCAGCACCACGACGTTGCCGAGCAGCGCGAGCCCCAGCCCGGCAAGCGCCGGCAGGGTCCAGTGGTAGCCTTCGGCGACGGTCGAGATCAGCAGCGCGAAGGTCGGATACATCACCGCCGCATAGCCGGCCCGGCTCGGGCCGATGCGACCGAGCAGCGTCAGATAGGCCCAGAAGGCCATGACGGTGCAGATGACGGCCAGATAGGCGAGCGAGCCGACATAGGCGAGCGTGGGAACGAGGATGAACGGCCGTCCCTGGACCCAGGCGGCGAGCGCCAGCAAACCAATGCCGTAGACCATGCCCCAGGCGCTGGCCGACATGACGGGCACGCGGTCGCGTTGCAGCGTCGACGAAACCATGTTGCCGAGCGAGAAAGCCAATGTGCCGAGGGTGGCCAGCCCCAGCCCGACCAGGGCGCCGAGGTCCAGCGTCGTGCCGAGGACCTGCGGCAGAAACAGCAATCCGACGCCGACGACGCCGATCACCCCGCCGAAGGCGACGCGCGGCGATATCGGTGTGCCGAAGACGATGCGGGCGAGCAGGATGTTGAACACCGAGGCGGCGGAGAACACGACCGACAGCAGCCCGGAGGGCAGGAATTCGCCGGCGTGGTACATCATGGCGAAGTTGAAGGAGAACAGCAGCAGCCCCGTCGCCGCGAATTTCAGGTGCTGCCGCCAGGAAAAGCGCATGGGCTGGCGCGTGACAAGCAGCCAGAGCCAGAGGATCACCGCGGCGGTCAGGAAGCGCCAGACGAGCGAGACTTCCGCCGCCACTCGTCCGAGCTGCATGTGCAGTGCGAACCAACTCGTCGACCAGGCGAAAACGGTGACGGCGTAGAGCCCGAATTCGGCGGGGCCGAAGGCGGGAGCGCGCACGCCCGATGCGTGAGGGTTTGCCGATGCGGTCATGCGATGATGCGGGCTTTACGAACAGCGGGATCGTCAGAGGCGTTCAGGCCGCCGGCCCAACGGTGGAATGGGCACCGCGATCCGAAGCGGCCACATTCGCACCCCGGCCCATCGCCGTCCAATCGAAATCCGTGAAGCGATCGGTCAGATCGCGTGATCGGCGGGACACTGTCACCAGCCGGGGCTGCCGCCGCGGGAAAAGCCAGGTCCACATGGGATGATCCTTACCGCCGATAGCCCGGCCATTATGCCCGATCCCGGCCGGCGGCGCATCACTCCGCCGCCCCCTCGACGATGATCACATGCAGGCTGCGCGGCCCGTGCGCGCCCAACAGGATCGTCTGCTCGATGTCGCCGGAGCGCGACGGCCCGGTGATGAGGTTCAAATTGCGCGGCATTTCGCCCTTGCCGTAGATGGCGCGCAGCCGATCCCACACCGCTTCGTAGTCGCCGGCGATGTCGGCGGCGTCGAGCACCACCAGATGGTATTCCGGCAGGAAGGCGAGCGTGGTCGGGTTGTCGGCGCCCGACGTCAGCACCAGCGTGCCGGTCTCGGCGACGCCGGCGAAGGCATGGGACAGGCCGACCAGATCGTCGCCCTTGCTCGGCCCGGCCGAGACGGTCAGTTGCGGCTGCGTATCCCACGGCAGGTCGGCAAGCCGCGGATCGGCGCCGGCGCGGATGACCTGCGGCAGGTTCTTCGCCCTGAGATAGTCGGCGATCGCCGCCGGCACGTCGCCCGCCTCGGCGACGCGGGCCACTGTCGTCGACACTTTCGCGGCCTCAGCGGCGAACAGGTCGGTGCGGCCGGCCCGATCGCGCTGGCCGCGGAGCGGGATCAGCCCTTTCGGCGGGCGCTGCAGCCGGTCGGACACATCGGCGCGGCGCGCGATATCGGAGCCTGAGGTCCCCAATGAGCGGCGGATGCGGGCGAGTATGGCGTCCCTGGCGGTCATCGTCTCCCCCTTGCTCAATGTTTAGCTCCGGCGTGGCCGGGTTTCGCTGCGGCGTGGCCGGGTTTCGCCGCGGCATGGCCGGCGGCTTCGCGGTCGTCCTGGCGCGCCTTCCACTGGTCGATGAAGGTGCGGCCGGTCGGAACGGCCAAATCGCGGTGTTTCACCCAGCCCCCCGCCAGCAGCATGGAGCTGAGCCGTCCCTTTTTGCCGCCGATCAAGCGCATCGCGGTCGAGGCAGCACCGACCATCAGCCGATAGAGCAAGGGACGCCGGGCGAAGGCGGCCCACAGCCGCACGGCGACGCGTGGCACCGCGGCGCCGAGGTGCTTTTCGAACTCGCGCTCGCGCCAATGCCGCATCATCTTCGGCAGCGGGATGCGCATCGGGCAGACGCTCTCGCAGCGGCCGCAGAACGTCGAGGCGTTGGGCAGATGCCCGCTGTTGTCGACGCCGATCAGCGTCGGCGTCAATACCGCCCCCATCGGGCCGGGATAGACCCAGCCGTAGGCGTGGCCGCCGACGGCGTGGTAGACGGGACAATGGTTCATGCAGGCGCCGCAGCGGATGCAGCGCAGCATGTCCTGGAACTCGGTGCCGAGCATGGCCGTGCGGCCGTTGTCGAGAATGACGACGTGGTACTCGCCGGGCCCGTCGAGGTCGCCCTCGCGGCGCGGCCCAGTCGAAAACGTCGTGTAGACCGACATCTCCTGGCCGGTCGCCGAGCGCGCGAGCACGCGCATGATCTTGGCGACGTCGTCGAGCGTCGGCACGACCTTTTCGATCGAGGCCAAGACGATGTGCGCCTTGGGCAGGGTCTGCGTCAGGTCGCCGTTGCCCTCGTTGGTGACGATGACCGAGGTGCCGGTCTCGGCCACGAGGAAATTGGCGCCAGTGAGCCCGACGTCGGCGGCGAGGAACTGCTCGCGCAGCACCGTGCGCGCTTCGGATAAGAGCGTCACCGGCTCGTCGAGGTTGCGCTTGGGGTCGAGATGCCCGTGCACGCGGCGGAAGTCGTCGGCGACCTGTTCCTTGGTCAGATGCACCGCCGGCGCGATGATATGGCTCGGCGGCTCGTGGCGGATCTGGATGATGTATTCGCCGAGGTCGGTTTCCACCGGCCTGACGCCGTGGTCTTCCAGGTAGTCGTTGAGGTCGATCTCTTCCGCCACCATCGACTTCGACTTGGTGATGGTCTTGGCTTTGAGCGAGCGGCAGATGTCGAGGATGATCGCCCGCGCGTCCTCGGCCGTCTCGGCCCAGTGCACATGCCCGCCCGACGCCGTCACCCGGCGCTCGTAGGCATCGAGATAGAGGTCGAGATGGGCGAGCGTGTGGTTCTTGATGTCGCGGGCATCGTCGCGCAAGCGCTCGAACTCGGGCAGTCCGGCGGCGGCCTTTGCCCGCTTGTCGATGAAGCCGCGCTCGACGTTCAACAGCGCCTTCTGCAGCGTCTTGTTGTTGAGCGCGCTGGCGGCATTGTCCTTGAAGGCGGGCGAGGTGATCTGCATCGGGTCTGGCGCCTCATTCGGGCAGGAAATCGGGGTCGCGGATCTGGTCGAGCGTCCAGGGGCAGGCGAGAGGAAAAGTGCCGAGCGGAAGGTCGGTCTCGTCTGCAGCTTCGAGACGAGCGTCGTCATATGCCTCGATCAATAGCCGATCGGCCTGTGCAGAAAGCGCTGGACTGGCCTCTTCCTTCTTGGCGACTTGGCGACGCTCTCGGCGAAGTGTGTTTCGCCATGAATTGGACTGGTATGACGGCTGATAGCGCCATTTGAGCAGATGAGACAGGATGAGCCGATAGCTGGATACCAGTGCGCTTCGTTCGCTGCGTCCCAAGGTCTCCAACTCCTCGATGATATTTGGAAGGTCGGCCTCGTCGAATCGCCCGAGCCGGAGCAGTTCGGCTTGCTCGTAGGTCCAAGCGTAAAAATCGTCTTCATAATCTGCCGGGGCCGAGAACAGCGGCTTTTCCTTGGCGTGCGCCATGCGGACCTCCGTCACCAGGATTTCAGGCACCAGAATTTCAGGCATCGGCATCTGACGGCATCTTGCCACGAAACCATGGCCGTTCAACGCGCCGGGCCCGCTCCTTCTAGCGCTTCGCCTTGCCGATCGCCGGCGTATCGGCCATGCCGGCCAGCACCTCGGCGACGTGGCGGACATCGATGTCCCGTCCCTGCCGCTGCAGCTTGCCGGCCATGTTCATCAGACAGCCGAGATCGCCGGCCAGAAGCGTCGTTGCGCCGGAGGCGAGAATATGGGCCGTCTTCTTCTCGACGATGGCGTTGGAGATGTCGGGGTACTTGACGCAGAAGGTGCCGCCGAAGCCGCAGCAGACGTCCGACTGCGCCATCTCCTTCAACTCCAGCCCCTCGACCTGGGCCAGCAGCCGGCGCGGCTGTTCTCTGATGCCGAGTTCGCGCAGGCCCGAGCAGGAATCATGATAGGTGACCGTGCCGGCAAAGCGGGCGCCGGTGGTTTCGACGCCCATGACGTCGGTGAGGAACGACACCAGTTCGAAGGTCTTCTTCGACAGGCTTTCGGCGCGGGCGCGCCAGGAGGTGCCTTCGTCGAACAGTTCGGCATAGTGCAGCTTGATCATGCCGGCGCAGGAACCGGACGGGACGACGACGAAGTCGTAAGCCTCGAAGGCGGCGATCACGTTCTGCGCGATGGCGCGGGCATCGGCCCGGTCGCCGGAATTATAGGCCGGCTGGCCGCAGCAGGTCTGGCTTTCCGGCACCTCGACGCTGCATCCGGCCTGTTCCAACAGTTTGACGGTGGCGAAGCCGATTTCGGGCCGCATCAGGTCGACGAGGCAGGTGACGAACAGGCCGACACGCGGCTGCGTGGTGCCGGCGACCGCGGGATCTCTCTCTGAGGGCATCGTCAAGGGGCGTATCCGTTGTTGGCGGTGATGGGCCGCGGCCGGAATCCTTAGCAAATCCGGATACCGTTCCATAGCGCAAATGCTTGGGTGCTCCGGATGATCCGCGGAAACCGCAGGGCAGCCATCGCGTTGCGGCCCGCGTCGTCGCCCGGTCCGTACAGCTGTTGCCGCAATTGTCTGGCACTCCAACTCCCAGAGTGCTAACACCATCGCCGACAGACGCGGCGGCCGGAGAGGTTCCGAACCGCCTGCGCCGCATTTACCCTGCCGTTTGGAGAGGATTGACCCATGGCCAGCACGTCCCGCTTCCGTCCGCTGCATGATCGCGTTGTCGTCAAGCGCATCGAAGCCGAACAAAAGACCGCAGGCGGCATCATCATTCCCGATACCGCCAAAGAGAAGCCGCAGGAAGGCGAAATCGTCGCCGCCGGTCCTGGCGCGCGCGATGAGGCCGGCAAGCTCGTCGCCCTCGAAGTCAAGGCCGGCGACCGCGTGCTGTTCGGCAAGTGGTCCGGCACCGAGGTCAAGATCGACGGCCAGGACCTGCTGATCATGAAGGAAGGCGACATCCTCGGCATCATCGGCTGAGCTGGCGTGTCCAAAGCGCCGGGACCGCCCCGGCGCCATTCCGGGCGGACCGACCATTTCACCCATCCGTTGAAAACGACACCAAGGAGCGCCGAACATGGCTGCCAAAGAAGTCAAGTTCTCTGCCGACGCGCGCGACAAGTTGTTGCGCGGCATCGAAATTCTCGCCAGTGCGGTGAAGGTCACTCTGGGTCCGAAGGGCCGCAACGTGGTGATCGAGAAGTCCTACGGCTCGCCGCGCATCACCAAGGACGGCGTCACCGTCGCCAAGGAGATCGAGCTTGAGGACAAGTTCGAGAACCTCGGCGCGCAGCTCCTGCGCGAGGTGGCATCGAAGACGGCGGATTCGGCCGGCGACGGCACGACGACCGCGACGGTGCTCGCCCACGCCATCGTCAAGGAAGGCGCCAAGGCGGTCGCCGCCGGCCTCAATCCGATGGATCTGAAGCGCGGCATCGACCTCGCCGTCGCCGAAGCGATCAAGAGCCTCGGCAAGCAGTCGAAGAAGATCAAGACCTCGGCGGAAGTGGCCCAGGTCGGCACGATTTCGGCAAACGGCGACACCGCCATCGGCGACCTCATCGCGCAGGCGATGCAGAAGGTGGGCAACGAGGGCGTCACCACGGTCGAAGAGGCGAAGAGCCTGACGACCGAGCTCGACATCGTCGAGGGCATGCAGTTCGACCGTGGCTATCTCTCGCCCTACTTCATCACCAACGCCGAAAAGCTGACGGTCGAACTCGAGGAGCCCTATATCCTCATCCACGAGAAGAAGCTGTCGAGCCTGCAGCCGCTGTTGCCCATCCTGGAAGCGGTGGTGCAGTCGTCGAAGCCGCTCCTCATCATCGCCGAGGACGTCGAGGGCGAGGCGCTTGCCACGCTCGTCGTCAACAAGCTCAGGGGCGGACTGAAGATCGCCGCCGTCAAGGCGCCGGGCTTCGGTGACCGCCGCAAGGCGATGCTCGAAGACATCGCCATCGTCACCAACGGCGAGGTGATTTCCGAGGATCTCGGCATCAAGCTGGAGAGCGTCGGCCTGACCTCGCTTGGCCGCGCCAAGAAGGTGACGATCACCAAGGAGGCGACGACGATCATTGACGGCGCCGGCAAGAAGAAGGAAATCGAGGCGCGCGTGTCGCAGATCAAGTCGCAGATCGAGGAGACGACTTCCGACTACGACAAGGAGAAGTTGCAGGAGCGGCTGGCCAAGCTCGCCGGCGGCATCGCCGTCATCCGCATCGGCGGGGCGACCGAGGTGGAAGTGAAGGAGCGCAAGGATCGGGTCGACGATGCGCTCAACGCCACCCGCGCCGCGGTCGAGGAAGGCATCGTGCCCGGCGGCGGCGTGGCGCTGTTGCGCGTCAAGCCGGCGGTGGCGAAGTTGAAGTCCGACGTCGCCGACGTGCAGTCCGGCATCAACATCGTGGTGAAGGCGCTCGAAGCGCCGCTGCGCCAGATTGCCGAGAACGCCGGCCTGGAACGCTCGATCGTCGTCGGCAAACTGGTCGAAGCCAAGGATGCCAACTACGGCTTCGACGCGCAGACCGAGGCCTACGTCGATATGATCGAGGCCGGCATCATCGATCCGTCGAAAGTGGTGCGCACCGCGTTGCAGGCGGCTGCCTCCATCGCCGGTCTGATCGTGACGACGGAAGCCCTCGTTGCCGAAATCCCGAAGGACAAGCCGGCGATGCCCGGCGGCGGCGGCATGGGTGGCATGGGCGGCATGGACTACTGAGACAGTCCATCCAGCTCGCCACGGTTCGGCACAACGACAAAGGGCGCCCACACGGCGCCCTTTTTGTTGTCGGCAGTTGGTGTTGTCGGCAGCAGGCAGCGACGACCGCCCGGCAGCCAGCCCCGGCCGCTTACTGGAGTTCGCGGCGTTCGCAGGTCAAAACGCTTCACCGGGGCGTCTTGCCGGCAGCCAGCCCGGCCGCTCACATGAATTCGCGGCGTTCGCAGGTCAAAACGCCCCACCGGGGCGTTTTGCCGGCAGCTTTGCTGCCGTCACTGCTCACTCCTTCACGTCATAGCCGGCCGCTTCGATCGCGGCGACCAACGCCTCGGACGAAAGCTCGGACTCGATTTCGACGCGTCCGCTCGGCAGGTCGATCGACACCTTGGCGACCGGATCGGCCCGCAGAAGCGCCGATTCCACCGACTTCACGCAGCCGGAACAGGACATTCCCTCAACCTGCAGCGTTTGCATCCGTACCACTCCTCTCGTCGCCAAACTGCCTCAGCTGCCTCACCTTAGCACCGCGCCCGTCGGCTGCTTTGATCTCTGCAAATCCGCCGCAGGTTTGCGAGCGCGTACCGGAAACCGGCATTCGTCCGCCGATGTGGACAGGCCTGGAGCGGGAAGGCGAAAAGAGCAGGCGGCTTTCGCCATCCCGCTCTAACTCATTGATGCCGATCGCGTTCATGCGTTTTGACCCGAACAGGCCCAAACTCATCGCGATCTGGCGACCGACTCAAGTCCGCAATTGTGACGGCGGCGGACCGGCAGGTACCACCCGGCGGCGTGCGGACATCAGCCAACGCGTCGCGCCCGCCCCGAGGACGCCGACGGCGACGACCGCGACCGCGAGCAGCGGCCGGAAGGCGAACCAGACGACGGCGATGGTCAGGGGGGCGACAACCAGCGTCAGCGATAGCGCCCCCAGGACTGCGCCGAAACCGACCAGACCGCCGAGGACAGGGATCAGGTCGGCAAATACGCTCAGCGGCGTGAAGATCAGCGCAAATCCGATCAGAACGGCCAGCGTGCCGCCGGCGCGGAGCAGCCAGGTCAGCCCGGTGTTCTCGTGCTTGGGGTCGGCGAACACCTCGCCGAGGCCGAGACGACCGGGAAGGATCGTCGCGATGACGTCGCCCGCCTTGGTTTGATAGCCGGCGAAACCCGCCCCGCTCTGGCGCGCCACCACGGTCAGATCGCCGACCGGCGCCATCCGATAGGAGATGCGGAGATCGCCGACCTGCGGCAGAGCCGAGTTGGCGCCGACGAACACGGCATTGTCGATCTGGGATACCGGATGGCCGAGCACCGCCTGCAGCTTCGGCAAGGCACCGGCATCGACGGCAACCGGATCGACGGCCGGCAAGTGCGACAGCAGGGCGTCGGGCAGGGCAAAGCCGCCGAGCCTGGCGTCCTTGGCGACGATCGTCTTCTCAGTCACGGCGAACGGCGGATTGGCGTGGTTGAGCGGCTGGCGGAAGCCGCTCGAATCGATCGGCCGCGCCGACCAGATCTTCGAATAGGAATAGGTCTTCGTCTTGGTTTCGCCACCGCCGAGCTGCGTCTGCGTCGTCGTGTCTTCGTGCTGCTGCCACTGGAACATCTCGACCTTGCGGGCGAGAACCACGGCCTTTGCGGTTACCTGGAAGTCGGGATCGGCGAGGAGCGAATCGGTGGTGGCCCGGCCGACGACATGCACCAGCCGGCCGTCGTTGCCGGGCAGCGGTGCGGCGGCATCGGCCTCGATCGCCGCGCCGCGCCCCTCCGCCAGTGAACGAGCGGTTGTAACCGACCTACTCTCATTCAAAACGAGCACAACAACGCCGCCGACAATCAGGACTATGCCAATGAGGACGCCGGCCAGCGCCCGTCCAAGGCGGGAAAGCCAGGAGGCCTCCGTCGTTTCGACGACGGACTCGCCATCGGGACGATCTGCGGCGGAACCGGTGCCGATGTCCGATATCGGCTGCACAAACTCATCGCCATCCGCCATGTCCGCCTCCCTCGAGTCCAGGCGCCCACGGTTGCGACGAAGGCGTCCGAGGCCCTCGTACGTCGCTGACAAGCTTAGAACATCCTTGGCGTTTGTACTCTGCGAAAATTTCCGAAAGCCGGCATATGACGATTATGATTCTTTATGTCGATTTGTTGCGTCGATTGACGTTGGAAAACCTCAAACCGATACGGATTGCGGTTGGCCATCTCGGTGTGAATCACGCATATTGGCGACGGAATAGTCAGTCCCGCTCGCGTCAACGTCCCAAAACGGGCCGCCCAGATGAGCCGATTCGCCGACCTGTTTGTTGCCACCTGTATTGTCGCCGTCTCGACGTCGGTCGGCATGGTGCTTTTCTATCAGTTGGAACTGCCATCAACGCTGGCGGTTGCGATAGTGCTCGCGCTTTTGTTGGTGCTGATGCTGGTCAACTTCCGCAACTTGCGGCAGCAGGACCGGGCGACCTTGGATGATTCGGTCGACCGGCTGGGCCGCCGGCTCGACCAGGTGACGGCCGATCTCGACAGCATGGAGCGGCGGCTCAGCAGTATCGAGACCAACACGCCGCGCCGGACCCGCCAGGAGATGGAACCGGTGGTTGCCGAGGTCGAAGTCATCGGCGCGCTGATCCGCCAGTTGGTCGAGACGGTGGCGGACCTCGAGGCGCAGATCGGCGGCAGCACCGGATCGCAGCGAGCCATGCCGAACACGCATGACAGGCCGTCGCTGGTGGCGAGCCCGGCGCCGAACCTGATGGCGGCGATGGCCGCTGCCGGCGATCTGGTGCCCAAGCGCTTCGCTCAACTCGGCGAGAAGGGCTTCCTTGAGCTGGTGCGGTCGTCGATCGAGGCCAACCGCATCGACGTGCACCTGCAGCCGATCGTCACCCTGCCGCAACGCAAGATCCGGTTCTACGAGGCGCTGACCCGGCTCAGGACCGCCGATGGCGAGACCATCTATCCGGCCGACTACATCCCGCTGGCCGAAAAGGCCGGGGTGATGCCATCGCTCGACAACCAGATTCTCGCCCGCTCGCTACAGATCCTGAAGCGGCTGACGCAGCGCACCAAGGATGTCGGCATCTTCTGCAACGTGTCGACCACGAGTCTCGGCGACGGGCAGTTCTTCCCGGGGTTCCTGAAGTTTCTTACCGCCAACAAGGAACTCGCCGACGAGTTGATCTTCGAATTTGCGCAATCGCCGCTGAAGACGCTGGGCCCGCTCGAATACGAGGGCCTCAGAGCCATTCAGGGCCTCGGCTTCCGGTTTTCCATCGACCAGGTATCGGACCTCAGGTCCAGCTTCCAGTTTCTGGCCGATCGCGGCTTCCGCTACGTGAAGATCTCCGCCGAACGCATGCTGAATGGCGGACAGGCGCTGGCGAGCGACATCCATCCAGCCGATTTGGCGCATTTCTTCTCGCGTGCCGGCATGGAGCTGATCGTCGACCGGATCGAGAGCGAGACCCAGGTCGTCGACGTCCTCGACTATTCCGTCAAGTACGGCCAGGGCTTCCTGTTCGCGCCGCCGCGCCCGGTGAAGACCGAAATCTTCGCCGCCAATGCCGACGTACCACAACCAAAGCCGGCGGAAGACGCCATTCCCGTGTTGCCGAGCGTGCCGGTGCGGCCGGTTGCGCCGCCGACTGCGCCGCGGCGGGCCATGATGTCGACAACCGCCCAGGGTGGAGCCTCCGGGCCGGGCGACCTGCGGCAGCCGCCAGCTGCTGCGGCCGCCGATCTGCGTCCGTCGACGGCAGCGACGGTTGGCGACCTGCGACAGCCGCTATCGGGCATCCCGGGCGAACTTCGCCAGCAATCGGGCGGCAGTGGCGGACGGCGTGCCCCCGGGCAGACGCCGCAAGGTCCGCCCGCCGCCGAAGCCCCGCCGCGCGGCAATGCCATCGCGCAGATGATCGAACGGCGTACGAGTTCAACCGTCTGACCCGACGGGTGGCCGGCCGAGGCCAACGCCAAAGCGGCGAGCGTCAGGTTCGCTCGCCGCCATCGGCACCGATCATGGCTCGATTGCGCCGCCAAACACCGGCAAAATGCGGGCGGGTCGCATGCGCGTTGCCAAGAGAGTGGCCGCTCAGTCGAACAGACGATCGATGTCGTCCTGGTCCGACTTCGCCATCAGGCTGTCGACCGCTGTCTGGCTGACGCCCTGGCCCTTCATCTGCGGACCGTGCAGCAGCAGTTCGCGCATGCGGCGTTCGTCCTCGGTCTCGGGCTCTACCGGCACCACGCCGATGTCGGAAACCGAGGCCAGTTTCTCCGCCAGCCGGGCAATGCGCTCTTCGATCCACGACAGGGTCTTGACGACCTTGCGCACGCGCTGGCCGGTCAGATCCTGGAAGGCGCAGGCCTCGAAGATGGTGATCATCTTGTCGTCGACCATCGCCTTGAACGTTTCGGCATCGCCGATTTCCGCCGCCATGATCGATTCGGCGGCAGACATGATGATGTGCGTGGCCTCTTCGGTCGATTCGACGACGGCGTCCAGTTCACGTCCAGCCTCCGGAATCCGGGCAAAGCGGATCTGATCCGGGCGAAGTTCGTAAATATCGCGCCTGAGGGACGAAATCTCCGAAGCGATCGCACTGAACTCCTGGTGCAGTTCGGCGCCGAACGTCAGCACCGATTCATCAAGAGTCTTCGCCATTGTCTCGGCAAGACCGATGATATCGTCGATCTTGATATCAGATCGACCCTTCTGCTTGAGAAACTTGACAAGCAGCGCAAGCTGAATCTTGTCACCTACAGCAGCTTTTTTGGTCACATTCCACCCCCATGGACTGGTGCGGCCCGGTTCCATCGCGATGGGTGGGCCGTAAGCCCGAACCACGCAATGGTCGACGCGAATGGGCGCGCAGGTGCCCCCCATGGCATGCCTGTCCGCCGTCATCGGCGCGCGCCGACCCCCAAAGGTCGGCCGACGCTCCGCATCAATCGGCGAAGACCGACTCGATCTTGCCCTTCAGCGTCTGTGCGTTGAACGGCTTGACGATGTAGTTGTTCACGCCGGCCTTCTTGGCGGCGATCACGTTCTCGGTCTTGGATTCGGCCGTCACCATGATGAACGGCGTCCTACCCAGCGCCCCGTCGGCACGAACATGTTTCAGCAGTTCGTAACCGGTCATCGGCTCCATGTTCCAGTCGGAGATCACGAGGCCGTACTTGCGTTCTTTCATCTTCCCAAGTGCTTCTGTGCCGTCGGAAGCTTCGTCGACATCGTCGAATCCCAGCTGCTTCAACAAGTTCCGAATGATTCGGATCATGGTCTTGTAGTCGTCGACCACGAGGATCGGCATATTGAGATCCAGCGCCATTGGTTTCTCCAACTCTGAACGCGACGGTCCCCGGAAGATCGCGCCCACACCTCTGTCTGAAGGAGGGTGAAACTGTTGTGAAACGTCTCTCCCCTACCCAAACCGCAATCTACACATGCGCTTCGGAAAATTCCGTTAATTTCGGGCTGACACCGGGCATGTGTTGTGACGATTCTCCCAGATTTTTCCATGCATTGTCCGTATATCCGCCGGAAGTATGCTGCATCCGGCTCTTGAATCATGGTATCAAAATGCTTACGCTTGTGCTGCAACGTTCAATTAACCATGAGGTGGAAACGTGAGCGCGCCAAGCCTCAAGACCTTTTTCTTCGAGGATCTGACGGTCGGCATGCGCGAGTCGCTGATGAAGACCGTGCTGGATTCGGATGTCGTCGGCTTCGCGCAGATCTCCGGTGACGCCAATCCCATCCACCTCTGCGACGTCTATGCGTCGAAAACACGCTTCGGCCAACGCATCGCGCACGGGCTTTATACGGCCAGCCTGATCTCCGCCATTCTCGGGACGCGACTGCCCGGCCCCGGCGCTGTGTATCTGTCGCAGACCTTGAATTTCAGGGCGCCGGTGAAGATCGGCGACGTGGTCGCCGTCGCTGTCGAAGTGGTGGAACTGACCGAACGGGGGCGGCGCTGCCGGCTGCATTGCGAGGTGCTTGTCGACGGCCAGGTGGTGCTCGACGGCGAGGCGACGGTGATGGTGCCGGCGCGGCCGAAGGAGGCCGTGGCCTGAGGCTCGCCGCCGCTGACCCGACGCTTGCGGCCGCGCAACCGGCCCGGCATCCCCGGCTGGACCGACGACCCCGGGGATCAGGCAAAAGCG
The DNA here is from genome assembly GCA_031291595.1 of Ancalomicrobiaceae bacterium. GTDB lineage: Bacteria > Pseudomonadota > Alphaproteobacteria > Rhizobiales > Ancalomicrobiaceae > CAIYYN01. Next base: position 38,776 of record JARLIU010000198.1, read on the forward strand.
TCGCGGCCAACGCGGTAGAGGCTCGTCCCGCGTTCTTCGCACATCTTGCCATACTTGACCTCACGACGCGGGCAAGGCAGGGTCCGCCGCGTTCCGCCCCGGCGGCCGGCCGCTTCGTTCACGCGTGCGCGCCGACCGTCCTTGCCGGCGTTTGCCGCGCCGGCTGCTTCTCCGGCCAAGCCCGGTCCGTATGAAAGCCTTCCACGAGATGCCAGGAGCCGCGCCGAGGCGGACGACGCCGTTTCAGCTGATTGCCGGGCTCGCCGCCGTGCCGGCCGAGCTCCGCCGCCCGATCGTGGCGATCGGCAATTTTGACGGCGTGCACCGCGGCCACCAGGCCGTACTGGCGGCAGCCGAGGCGACGGCGGACGCAGGCGAGGCGGCGAACCGGCCGCGCGTGGCGCTCACCTTCGAGCCGCATCCGCGCAGCTATTTCCGCCCCGATAGGCCGCTGTTCCGGCTGACGCCGATGCTGCCGAAAGCGCGTCTCATCGCGGCCGCCGGCTTCGACGCCATGCTGGTGCTGCCGTTCGATGCGTCGCTTGCCAGCATGTCGGCGGAGGATTTCGTGCATGAGATCCTGGTCGACCGGCTGGAGATTACCGGCGCCACCGTCGGCTGGGACTTCCATTTCGGCCACAAGCGGCTGGGCTCGCCCGCATTCCTCGCCGAGGCCGGCCAACGCCACGGCTTTCCGGTCGAAATCGTCCGGGAGTTCGACGACGAGGGCGGCGAGCCGATCTCGTCGAGCCGTATCCGGGCGCTGCTCGGGGCCGGCGAACTGGCGCTTGCCAACGGGCTGTTCGGCTACCGCTGGTTCGTCACCGGTCGGATCGTCGACGGCGACAAGCGCGGCCGCACGCTGGGATTCCCGACCGCCAACATGAAGCTGTCCCCGGACTGCCAGCTCGGCCATGGCGTCTATGCGGTCGAATTCATCGTCGACGGCGTCATCCGCCAGGGCGTTGCCAACTACGGCCGGCGGCCGCAGTTCGACAATGGCGCGCCGGTGCTGGAGACCTTCGTGTTCGATTTCTCCGGCGACCTCTATGGCAAGGACGTCGAGGTGCGCTTCATCAGCTATCTCAGGCCCGAACTGACGTTCCCCTCGATCGAGGCGCTGGTTGCCCGCATGCGCGAGGATTGCGACGAGGCGCGCGCAGTGCTCAGCCAACTGCCCCTTGGCTCGGCGCTCGACCTGGCGCTCGACGACGGACGGGCACGGCTGCCATGACATCTGGAACCTCGCATGCGGATCTCGGCGCGCGCTCCGAGGTGCTCGTCGGGCTCGGCATCATGACCGCCGCGATGCTGACCGCGCCGGGGATCGACGCTATCGCCAAGCTGCTCACCCATCACATGCCGGCGGTCGAGGTGGCGCTCGTGCGCTTTTCCGTGCAGGCGACGATCGTCGCCGTCTTGGCGCTGGCAACCGGCAGGTTCAACGAACTCAGGCCGCAGCGGCTCGCCGTGCAGATGCTGCGCGGCGCGGCGCTGGCGGCCACCTCGGTGCTGTATTTCTCCGCCTTGAAGATCATGCCGCTCGCCGATGCGCTCGCCATCACCTTCGTCGAACCCTTGATCCTGACCGCACTCTCCGCCGTGATCCTGAAGGAGCCGGTGACGCGGCGGCAATGGCTCGGCTGCGGCATCGGCTTCGTCGGCGCGCTCGTCATCGTCCGGCCGAGCTTCGCCATCTTCGGCCTCAACGCGCTGTTGCCGCTCGCCGCGGCATTCACCTTCGCCGCCTATCATCTGTTGACCCGCCGCCTTGCCGGCTCCTCCACGGTGATTGGCGCGCAATTCACCACCGGCATCGCCGGGGTCGTGGTGATCGGGCCGGTGCTCATGCTGACGAGCGGCTTCGACGTTGCCGGACAGGTCGCGGTGACGCCGCTCGCCTCCGACCTGCCGCTGATCCTCGGCGTCGGCGTCATCTCCATCATCAGCCATGCGATGACGCTGATGGCCTACGACCGGGCGCCGGCCAATGTGCTCGCGCCGTTCGGTTATCTGGAAATCGTCAGCGCCACCTTCCTCGGCTACGTGCTGTTCGGCGACTTTCCGGCCTGGCCGACGTGGATCGGCATCGCGCTGATCATCGGATCCGGCATTTTCATTGTCATGGGCGAGCAGGCAAAGATCACACACGTCGAGCCCTGAGTGATTCGCGGGCTTTGCCTCGGGCGGAGTTGCTGCTAGAAGAGCCGGCATGACCAGATGCGCGCTGACATGTCATTTCGGCACCGATGGGCTTGCCCATTGGCCAGGGCGAATTAGCGGCCCCGCTTTCCGATAGCGACGGCGCTGGACAAGCGCATCTTCCGCAGCGGAAAGACGGGGATCGGAGCCGCGGCCGCCAGGCATCCGCGCCTTGAACGGCCACCAGCCACTTCCTGCCGATGACGCGGCCCCTGCCGCTTTCGCCAATCCAGAAGACTGCCAGAGATGACCGAGACAAAGCCCGTCACCCGCGACTATTCCGAGACGCTGTTTCTGCCCGAGACCGACTTCCCGATGCGCGCCGGCTTGCCCGCCAAGGAACCGGAGATCCTCGCCCGCTGGGACAAGCTGAAGCTCTACGAGAAGCTTCGCCAGATCTCGAAAGGGCGTCCGCAGTTCGTGCTGCACGACGGACCGCCCTACGCCAACGGCAACATCCACATCGGCACGGCGCTCAACAAGATCCTGAAAGATGTGGTGACGCGGTCAAAGCAGATGGCCGGCTTCGATAGCAACTACGTCCCCGGCTGGGACTGCCACGGTCTGCCGATCGAGTGGAAGATCGAGGAGAGTTATCGCGCCAAGCACCGCAACAAGGACGACGTGCCGGTCATCGAGTTCCGCCAGGAGTGCCGGACGTTCGCCGAGCATTGGATCGGGGTGCAGAAAGCCGAATTCCGCCGGCTCGGGGTCGAGGGCGATTTCGCCCACCCCTACAAGACCATGGACTTCGAGTCCGAGGCCGTCATCGCCACCGAGCTGCAGAAGTTCGCCGTCTCCGGCCAGCTGTATCGCGGCTCCAAGCCGGTGATGTGGAGCGTGGTCGAGCGCACGGCTTTGGCCGAGGCCGAGGTCGAATATCAGGACTACCAGTCCGATACGATCTTCGTCGCATTCCCAGTGAAGGAAGCAAGATCTGCAGCCTTGCAACTTCCGAACACTGAGATCGTTATCTGGACCACAACACCTTGGACCATCCCTGGCAACCGAGCGATCAGCTACTCGGGTAAATTAAGCTACGTGGTTCTGGAAGCTATCGCCCCAGATGACTCCCTAGCTCTGCCTATCAGGCCAGCTGATCTTACGGATGAGCAAAAACAAGCTGCTTCAGCGTCGGGTCAGTCGCTCGACGAATACGCGAGATATTGCACAACTATTGAACAGGAGAGACGTGACTACAAGGCCGATTTCGGCTCTCGCAAACTCGTTGTTGCCGAAAAACTTGAGCATGAGCTAGTCAAGGCAATCAACGAAACGCTCAAATTTAGGCACAGGGGCCAGGATCGCGTTCCGCAGGTGCGCTGGGACACGTTTGTAAAGCATTCTGTCTCAGGGTTTGAAGAGGTGGTCTGCGCCCACCCACTCGCGCATCTCGGCTACACCTTCGACGTTCCGCTCCTCGACGGCGACCACGTCACCGACGATTCTGGTACCGGCTTCGTCCATACCGCGCCGAGCCACGGCCGCGAGGATTTTGAGATCTGGACCCACAACGCGCGCGAGCTGGAACTCAGGGGCATCGATCCGAAGATCCCCTTCCCGGTCGACGACGCCGGCTTCTTCACCAAGGATGCGCCGGGCTTCGGCCCGGATGCGCCGGGCGGGGCGGCGCGCGTCATCGACGATGCCGGCGAGAAGGGCGACGCCAACAAGCGCGTCATCGATGCGCTGGTCTCGGCCGGCGCCCTCATCGGCCGCGGCCGGCTGAAGCACCAGTATCCGCATTCCTGGCGGTCGAAAAAGCCGGTGATCTTCCGCAACACGCCGCAGTGGTTCGTCTACATGGACCGGCAGATCGGTGGGATGGCCGTTCAGGGGCCTTCCCCCCTTGTGGGGGAAGGTGGGCGAAGCCCGGATGAGGGGTATCTGGCAGCAGAGCCTGCGGCGGATGGGACGGCCCGGACCCCTCTCCCGCCCTTCGGGCACCCTCTCCCACAAGGGGAGAGGGGCAACGCGGCACGATTGAGCAACGCCGACGATACCCTGCGCCATCGCGCGCTGGCCGCCATCGACGCGACCAAATTCTACCCGCCGCAGGGGCAGAACCGCTTGCGCGGCATGATCGAGACGCGGCCCGACTGGGTGCTGTCGCGCCAGCGTGCCTGGGGCGTGCCGATCGCGGTATTCCGCCATAGCGAGACCGGCGATCTCGCGCCGGGGCCGACGTTTGCCCA
>JARLIU010000199.1 GCA_031291595.1 Ancalomicrobiaceae bacterium
GCCGCTGCCGGATCTCATCAAGATGGGCTGGCTCACCCAGGAGAAGCTCGACGCCATCGTCAAGCGTACCCGTGGCGGCGGCGGCGAGATCGTCGCGTTGCTGAAGACCGGCTCGGCCTTCTACGCTCCGGCCGCCTCGGCGATTTCCATGGCCGAGAGCTACCTGAAGGACCAGAAGCGCATCCTGCCGGCCGCCGCCTATCTCTCGGGCGAGTACGGAGTCTCCGGCACCTACGTCGGCGTTCCCGCGCTCATCGGCGAGAACGGCGTCGAGAAGATCGTCGAAATTGCGTTCGACGACGCGGAGAAAGCCATGTTCGCCAAATCGCTGGCGTCGGTCGCCGGTCTCATCGAGGCCTGCAAGGTGATCAATCCCGCCCTGGCCTGAGGCCAGGGTACCCGGGCGTCCCTTCGTCAGGAGGGGCGCCCGACCGGCCGCCAGCGGCGGCGGATTTTCGGCACGGCCGGATCTACCCATCACTCCATTTGACCCATCAGTCGGCGCGCCGCCGTGACCAGACCTCGCGGCAGAGCCAGGCTACTTCGTCCGAACGGGGCTACACATGAACATCCATGAATACCAGGCGAAGGCGGTCCTCAAGGACTACGGCGTTCCGGTCTCGGCCGGCGTTCCGGCATTCACGGTGGAAGAGGCGGTGGCGGCAGCCAAGTCGCTCCCCGGACCGCTCTATGTGGTGAAGTCGCAGATCCATGCCGGCGGGCGCGGCAAGGGCAAGTTCAAGGAACTCGGCGCCGAGGCCAAGGGCGGCGTCCGTCTGGCATTCTCGGCCGACGAAGTGGCTGCCCACGCCAAGGAGATGCTGGGACACACGCTGGTCACGGTGCAGACCGGCCCGACCGGCAAGCAGGTCAACCGCCTCTACATCGAGGACGGCTCCGACATCGCCCGCGAACTCTATCTCTCGGCACTGGTCGACCGCACCACCGGCTCGATCGGCTTCGTCGTATCGACCGAAGGCGGCATGGACATCGAGACGGTGGCGCATGCTACGCCGGACAAGATCCACACGTTCCACGTCGATCCGGCCGCCGGCTATCAGGGCTACGTCGGGCGCAACATCGCCTACGCGCTGAAGCTCGAAGGCAACCAGATCAAGCAATGCGTCAAGCTCATCGGCGACCTCTACCGCGCCTTCACCGAGAAGGACATGGCGATGCTGGAGGTCAACCCGTTGATCGTCACCAAGGGCGGCGATCTGAAGGTGCTCGACGCCAAGGTGAATTTCGACAGTAATGCGCTCTATCGGCACCCGGAGATCGTGGCGCTTCGCGACGAGTCCGAGGAGGACGCCAAGGAGATCGAGGCGTCGAAATTCGATCTCGCCTATATCGCGCTCGACGGCACCATCGGCTGCATGGTCAACGGCGCCGGCCTCGCCATGGCCACCCTCGACATCATCCAGCTCTACGGCGAATCGCCGGCGAACTTCCTCGACGTCGGCGGCGGCGCTTCGGAAGAGAAGGTGACGGCGGCGTTCAAGATCATCACCTCGGATCCGAACGTGAAGGGCATCCTGGTCAACATCTTCGGCGGCATCATGAAGTGCGACATCATCGCGCGCGGCGTGTTGGCGGCGGTGAGGACCGTCGGTCTCACAGTGCCGCTGGTGGTGCGCCTGACCGGCACCAACGAGGAACTCGGCCGGCAGATCATTCGCGATTCGGGCCTCAACGTCATCCCGGCCAACGACCTCGATGACGCGGCGCAGAAGATTGTCACGGCGGTGAGGGGCTGACCGACCATGTCCATTCTCGTTTCGAAAGATACCAAGGTCATTACCCAGGGCTTCACCGGGGCGCAGGGGACCTTCCATTCCGAGCAGGCGATCGCCTACGGCACCCAGGTGGTCGGCGGCGTGACGCCGGGCAAGGGCGGCTCGTGGCACATCGACCTGCCGGTGTTCAACACCGTCGGCGAGGCCAAGGCGCATACCGGCGCAACGGCTAGCGCCATCTACGTGCCGCCGCCGTTCGCCGCCGACGCCATCCTGGAAGCCATCGACGCCGAGATCGAGCTGATCGTCTGCATCACCGAAGGCATTCCGGTGTTGGACATGGTCAAGGTCGGCAAGGCGCTGAAGGGCTCCAAGTCTCGGCTGATCGGGCCGAACTGTCCCGGCGTGCTGACGCCGGATGAATGCAAGATCGGCATCATGCCGGGCCACATCTTCAAGAAGGGCTCGGTCGGCATCGTGTCGCGTTCGGGCACGCTGACGTACGAGGCGGTGAAGCAGACGTCCGATGTCGGCCTTGGCCAGACCACGGCGGTCGGCATCGGCGGCGATCCGGTCAAGGGCACGGAGTTCATCGACATCCTGGAGATGTTCTTGAACGACCCCGACACCAGGTCGATCGTCATGATCGGCGAGATCGGCGGCTCGGCCGAGGAAGACGCGGCGGAGTTCATCAAGTCGCATGCGATCAAGAAGCCGATGGTCGGCTTCATCGCCGGCACGGCAGCCCCTCCCGGCCGCCGCATGGGCCACGCGGGCGCGATCATCTCCGGCGGCAAAGGGGCGGCCAAGGACAAGATCGCGGCGATGGAGGCTGCCGGCATCCGGGTGTCACCGTCGCCGGCCAAACTCGGCGAGACGCTGCTCGCCGTGCTCAACGGTAAGTGATTGTGAGTAGATGGGGCTGGCGCAACGCCGGTCCCGGCATACATTGAGGTCTGCGCGGCGGCCTCGCGCCTTCAAGTGGATGCGGAGCCGCCGACGAACCGCAGATACCGGCTGCGCCGTTCAGGCGTAGGCGGACGAAACGGACGGGCCGACGGCCGGATGCGGCCGGAACCGATCGGCGGACAAACGAGGGCGGGATCGAAAGGTCCCGTGGGCATGGCAATGGCTAACCGACAAGACGTGAATGCCGGACTGCAGGTGACCTCGTTCCTCTACGGCGGCAACGCCGCCTACATCGAGGACTTGCAGGCGCGCTACGAGAAGGATCCGGCCTCGGTCGAGGCGGGCTGGCGCGAATTCTTCGCGACGCTCGGCGACGACAAGGCAAGCGTCGTCTCGGGCGCGCGCGGCGGCGCCTGGAAACGCCCCGACTGGCCGGTCCATGCCAACGGCGAGATGGTGGCGGCGCTCGACGGCAATTGGCCGATCAAGCCTGAGAAGGCCGAGAAGGCGGTTGCCGACAAGCTCAAGGCCAAGGCGGCGGAGAAGGGCATCGGGCTTTCGGAGGCCGAGGTGCAGCGCGCCGCGCGGGATTCGGTGCGCGCCATCATGATGATCCGCGCCTACCGCATGCGCGGCCATCTGCACGCCGCGCTCGATCCGCTCGACCTCGCCGCCGAGAAGGACCACGAGGAGCTGCATCCCTCGTCCTACGGCTTCACCGAAGCGGATCTCGACCGTAAGATCTTCATCGACCACGTGCTCGGGCTCGAATTCGCCACCGTGCGCGAAATGATCGTCATTCTGCGCCGCACCTACTGCGAGACGCTCGGCGTCGAATTCATGCACATCTCCGATCCGGTCGAGAAGCAGTGGCTCCAGGAGCGCATCGAGGGGCCGGATAAGGGAATCGCCTTCACCGACAACGGCAAGCGCGCCATCTTCAACAAGCTGGTCGAGGCCGAGGGTTTCGAGAAGTTCTGCGATCTGAAGTTCACCGGCACCAAGCGCTTCGGTCTCGACGGATCGGAGGCGCTGATCCCGGCTCTGGAGCAGATCATCAAGCGCGGCGGCAATCTCGGCGTCAAAGAGATCGTGCTGGGCATGGCGCATCGCGGCCGCCTCAATGTGCTCGCCTCGGTGATGGGCAAGCCGCACCGCGTCATCTTCCACGAGTTCAAGGGCGGCTCGTCGGCTCCCGACGACGTCGAAGGCTCGGGCGACGTCAAGTACCATCTCGGTGCCTCCTCCGACCGCGAGTTCGACGGCAACAACGTGCACCTGTCGCTGACCGCCAACCCGTCGCACCTGGAGATCGTCGATCCGGTGGTGCTCGGCAAGGCGCGCGCCAAGCAGGATCAGCACGGGCAGGAAAACATGCAGGGCGACATGGTCCCCATGTCCGACCGCGCCAAGGTGCTGCCGTTGCTGCTGCACGGCGATGCCGCTTTTGCCGGCCAGGGCGTGGTGGCGGAATGCCTGGGGCTGTCCGGTCTGCGCGGCCACCGCACCGCCGGTTCGATCCACTTCATCATCAACAATCAGATCGGCTTCACCACCAATCCGCGGTTCTCGCGCTCGTCGCCCTATCCGTCCGACGTGGCCAAGACCATCGAGGCGCCGATCTTCCACGTGAACGGCGACGACCCGGAGGCGGTGACCTTTGCCGCCAAGGTGGCGACCGAGTTCCGGCAGAAGTTCTACAAGCCGGTCGTCATCGACATGATCTGCTATCGGCGCTTCGGCCATAACGAGGGTGACGAACCGTCGTTCACCCAGCCGATCATGTACAAGAAGATCCGCAACCATCCGTCGACCTTGGAGATCTACGGCGATAAACTGGTGGCGGAAGGGATTCTGACGCGCGACGACATCGAGAAGATGCGCCAGGATTGGCGCAAGCACCTCGACGCCGAATTCGATGCCGGCGTCAACTATCGCGCCAACAAGGCCGACTGGCTCGATGGTCGCTGGGCCGGCCTGAAGTCGTCGGCGACGAGCGAGGGCGACGAGGCGCGGCGCGGCAAGACCGGCGTGCCGATGGACGAATTGAAGGATATCGGCCTGAAGCTCACCGAGATCCCCTCGGGCTTCAACGTGCATCGCACCATCGGCCGCTTCCTGGAGTCCCGCCACAACGCCATCCAGACCGGCGAGAACATCGACTGGGCGACCGCCGAGACGCTGGCCTTCGCGACGCTGCTGAAGGACGGTCACAAGGTTCGCCTGTCGGGCCAGGACGTCGAGCGCGGCACGTTCAGCCAACGCCATTCGGTGCTGTACGACCAGGAGACCGAGGCGCGCTACATCCCGCTGAACAACCTCGGCACCGGCAAGGTCTATTACGAAGTCATCAACTCGATGCTGTCGGAAGAGGCGGTGCTCGGCTTCGAGTATGGCTACACGCTGGCCGAGCCCAACGCGTTGACGGTGTGGGAAGCGCAGTTCGGCGACTTCGCCAATGGCGCGCAGGTGGTGTTCGACCAGTTCCTGTCGTCGGGCGAGCGCAAGTGGCTGCGGATGTCCGGCTTGGTCTGCCTGTTACCGCACGGCTACGAAGGCCAGGGTCCGGAGCATTCCTCGGCGCGTCTCGAGCGCTATCTGCAGATGTGCGCCGAAGACAACATGCAGGTTGCCAACGTCACCACGCCGGCCAACTACTTCCATATCCTCAGGCGCCAATTGAAGCGCGACTTCCGCAAGCCGCTCATCCTGATGACGCCGAAGTCGCTGTTGCGGCACAAGAAGGCGGTTTCGCAACTGTCGCAGTTGGCCGACGGCTCGTCGTTCCACCGCGTGCTGTTGGACAGTGCCGAGATGCACGAGGCGGTGACCGCCACCCGGCTGGTACCGGACGACAAGATCCGCCGCGTGGTGCTGTCATCGGGCAAGGTCTATTATGACCTCCTCGAAGAGCGCGAGAAGCGCGGCATCGACGACGTCTATCTCATGCGCGTCGAGCAGCTGTTTCCAGTGCCGTTGAAGGCGCTGGTGAAGGAACTGTCGCGATTCCGCCACGCCGACATCGTGTGGTGTCAGGAAGAGCCGAAGAACATGGGCGCCTGGTTCTTCGTCGAACCCTATCTCGAATGGGTGCTGACGCAGGTTGATGCGGCGACGCGGCGTCCGCGCTACGTCGGCCGGCCGGCCTCGGCCGCCACCGCAACGGGCCTGATGTCCAAGCACATCGCCCAGCTCAACGCCTTCCTCAACGAAGCCTTCGCCGCGTAATTCCGCCTGCCTCGCGCGCCGTTCCGACCGACGGGGTCGGGACGGCAGCAGCGCCTTACCGAGTGAGAGACGACTACCATGGCCACCGAAATCAAGGTTCCGACATTGGGTGAATCCGTCACCGAGGCGACCATCGCCCGGTGGTTCAAGAAAGCCGGTGAGGCAATCAAGGTGGACGAGCCGATCGTCGAACTCGAAACCGACAAGGTGACGGTGGAAGTGCCTGCTCCGGCTTCGGGGGTGATCGAGACGATCGTGATCCAGGAAGGCGAGACCGTCGGCGTCGGCACGCTGCTGGGGCTGATCGCGACGGATGGCAAGGCGGTCGCCTCGGTCCCGGCCGCGGCGTCCGTCCCTGCTGCCGCTGTTGCCGCCGCTCCGGCCGCTGCCGCTGCCGGGGCGACCGATCGACCGCCGTCGCCGTCCGCCGCCAAATTGATCGCCGAGACCGGGGTGTCGCCTGCCAGCGGTTCGGGCAAGCACGGCCAGGTGCTCAAGGAAGACGTGCTCGCGGCGGTCGCACAGCCGGCGTCGGTCGCCCTGGTTGCTACGCCGGTCACGGCGGCCGCGGCAATCACCCTGCGCGCGCCGTCGGCGCCGCCGGATGTGGCGCGCGAGGAGCGGGTCAAGATGACTAAGCTCCGGCAGACCATCGCCCGGCGCCTGAAGGATGCACAGAACACGGCGGCCATGCTGACGACGTTCAACGACGTCGACATGTCGGCGGTGATGGCGCTGCGGTCTCAGTACAAGGAGCTGTTCGAGAAGAAGCACGGCGTGCGCATGGGCTTCCTCGGCTTCTTCGTCAAGGCGGTGGTCAATGCCTTGAAGGAACTGCCGGCTGTCAACGGCGAGGTCGACGGCACCGACATCATCTTCAAGAATTACTACCACATCGGCGTTGCCGTCGGCTCCGACAAGGGCCTCGTCGTGCCGGTGGTCAGGGACGCCGACCAGTTGTCGATCGCCGGCATCGAGAAGACGATCGGCGACTTCGGCAAGCGCGCCCGCGACGGTCAGCTGAAGATCGAGGAGATGCAGGGCGGCACCTTCACCATCTCCAACGGCGGCGTCTACGGCTCGCTGATGTCGACGCCGATCCTCAATGCGCCGCAGTCGGCCATCCTGGGCATGCACCGCATCGAGGACCGGCCGGTGGTGCGGGCCGGGCAGATCGTCATCCGCCCGATGATGTACCTGGCGGTCTCCTACGATCACCGCATCATCGACGGCAAGGAGGCGGTGACCTTCCTCGTCCGGGTGAAGGAGCAGATCGAGGATCCGCAGCGGCTGGTGATCGATCTCTGAGGACTGCGGTACGATGCCGGTGGTGGCGCAAATCGACGGGATCAGGATAGAATTCTATTTCGACGATCATGCGCCCCCGCACTTTCATGCACGATATGGCAGTCATATCATCGCATTGGATATCAAGACGCTCGGCGTCAAGAAGGGTAGCCTGCCGGTGCCCCAGATGAATGCCGTGTCACGGTGGGCGCGTCTGCGGCAGGATGCCCTGCTGGCTGCATGGTATGCCTGCCGCTCGGGCGAGCATCCGGGAGAGATTCCATGAGTGAAATTGCACGCGTGGTCTCCGCAACACCGGTGATCAACGGTGTTCTCAAGGTCGTTTGGGACGACGGCCATGAGGCCGTCGTCGACTGCCGGCCGATCATCGCCAAGGGCAAGGCGTTTGCGTTCCTCGGCTCGGCCCATCGCTTCGCGGCGGTGGAGGTCGGCGAGCACGGCAGTTCGGTCTACTGGGTCGATGACGAAGGCCGGGTGGTCGACCTCGGTGCGCTCGGCCTGCGGGAGACTGCAGACATGCAGGCCGAGCTGTTGCGCTATGCAAGTTGAACAGCGGCTGGCGACATTTTCGGACGTGGCCTGACGATCGCGGGGACCGGTCATGAGCATCGAATTTCTGATCACGACGCTGATCATCGTGGCGTCGCCGGGGACAGGCGTCGTCTATACGCTCAGCTGCGGCCTGTCGCGCGGCGCCCGCACCAGCGTCATCGCGGCGTTTGCCTGCACGCTCGGCATCCTGCCGCATCTGGCCGCTGCGATCCTCGGGCTGGCGGCGCTGCTGCATGCGAGCGCGCTCGCCTTCCAGTTGGTGAAATACGCCGGCGTGGCCTATCTGATCTACATGGCCTGGCGGTCGCTCAGGGAGCGCGGCGCGTTGGCGGTGGAGAAGCGCGACGACCGCCGCTCATCCGTCCGCATCATCGTCGACGGCGTCGTGGTCAATCTGTTGAACCCGAAGCTGTCGATCTTCTTCGTGTCGTTCCTGCCGCAGTTCATCGCCCCCGAGGAGGCGCACCCGATTGTCGCCATGCTCGAACTGTCGGGCGTGTTCATGGCACTGACCTTCGTGATCTTCGCCGTCTACGGCGTCTTTGCCGCCGCGATGCGTCAGCATGTGGTCACGCGCCCGGCAGTCATGGCATGGATGCGCCGCTCGTTCGCCGCCGCCTTCGGGCTGCTCGCGGTGAAGCTGGCCACGACCGACCGATAGTCCTTTCGGCCCGCATCCGGGCAGGCCGCATCCGGCAGCGAACCGACCAATTGAAAAGACCGAATGGAAGGCAGGACCATGGCTGACAAGTTTGATCTCATCGTCATCGGCACCGGCCCCGGCGGCTATGTGGCGGCGATCCGCGCGGCGCAGCTGGGCCTGAAGGTTGCGGTGGTGGAAAAGCGCAAGACGCACGGCGGCACCTGCCTCAACGTCGGCTGCATTCCGTCCAAGGCGCTGTTGCATGCTTCCGAACTGTTCGAGCAGGCGGGACACGAGTTCGCCAGCTTCGGCATCAAGATCCCGGCGCCTGAACTCGATCTGCCGGCCATGATGACGCACAAACAGGAGACGGTCGACGCCAACGTCAACGGCGTCGGGTTTCTGTTGAAGAAAAACAAGATCACCCCGTTCACCGGTAGCGGGCGGATCCTGGCGGCCGGCAAGGTGCAGGTGACGGCCGAGGATGGCACGGTTACCGAGCTGGAGACCGCGAACATCCTGATCGCGACCGGCTCGGACGTGGCGCAGCTTCCCGGCATCGACATCAACGAGACGACCATCGTTTCCTCGACCGGCGCGCTGGAATTGGCATCCGTGCCGAAGCGGCTGATCGTCATCGGCGCCGGCGTGATCGGCCTCGAACTCGGCTCGGTGTGGCGCCGGCTCGGCTCGGAGGTCACCGTGGTCGAATATCTCGACCGCATCCTGCCGGGCATGGACCTGGAAGTGGCCAAGCAGGCGCAGCGGCTGCTGCAGAAACAGGGTTTCGCCTTCCATCTCGGATCGAAGGTCACCGGCGTCAGCGAAGGCGAGGGCGGGCTGACGCTCAGCTTCGAGCCGGCGGCCGGCGGCGCGGCGACCACGCTTGCCGCCGATGTCGTGCTGGTTGCGACCGGCCGCGTGCCTTATACGGCTGGCCTCGGGCTGGAACAGGCCGGCGTTGCCAAGGATCCGCGCGGCCGGGTGGAGATCGACCCGCATTTCCGCACCAATGTGGCCGGCATCTATGCCATCGGCGACGTGGTGAAGGGTCCGATGCTGGCGCACAAGGCCGAGGACGAGGGCATGGCTGTCGCCGAGATCCTCGCCGGCCAGGCCGGTCACGTGAATTACGACGTCATTCCGGGCGTCGTCTACACCCAGCCGGAGATCGCCTCACTCGGCAAGACGGAAGAGGAGCTGAAGGCGGCCGGGATCGCCTATGTCGTCGGCAAGTTCCCGATGACGGCCAACGGCCGCGCCCGTTCGATCCGGCAAACCGACGGCTTCGTCAAGGTGATCGCCGACGCCAACACCGATCGGGTGCTCGGCGTGCATATCATCGCCGCAAGCGCCGGCGAACTGATCCACGAGGCGGCGGTGCTGATGGAATTCTCCGGCTCGGCCGAAGACCTGGCCCGCACCTGCCATGCCCATCCGACGCTGTCGGAGGCGGTCAAGGAAGCGGCGTTGGCCACCGCCAAGCGGGCGATCCACATCTGATCGTTCCGCCGAATTGCGGGTAGACGACTGCCGGGGGTGCCGTTGAAACCGGCCGTCGCGGCAGGGGCGAATACGGGGTCTGGCGCGGCTGGTCAGGCGCGACTTTTCAGACGCCTTGGCGCTCCAGCGTGTAGACAGTCTGGACCGGAGGCAATCCCAGCCCCTTGAAATGCGATGTCAGGGTGAGACGCAATTTGCCGCCGCTGATCGGCTCGATCGCGAAGGCGCGTTCGAAGCGCTCCTGATCGAATTGGGCCGATATCACCGGATTGCCGCCGCGCCGATTGGGAGGTCCCCAAGCCGCTTCCACCGGCCGCCAGTCGCAGGTGAGGAAGTGCAGGCAGCGCACCTGCAGTTCGATGCCGATCGTCACCGGGCGAGCGGGATCGCGACCGGCGGCCGCGGCCGAACTGGTGCAGGGCACGGCGATGACGGCGGCGAGGAGATCCGATCCATCTTGCTTGGCGTGGTTGACCCAACGGCCGGCGAGCTCCTGCCCGCCGCAGTTGGCGATGGCCGAGGCGGCGCGCGGCGCTTCGGCGAACAGGCCGACGACAAGGAAGCCGGCAGCGAGCGCGGCGATGACGAGAAAGGCAAACGTGCGACTGCGACGTTGCAGCAAAGACATGGCGGACCCCCGGAAAACCCCGCCGGCCAGGATGGCGGCAAAGCCCTGAAGGAGCGGTCAGCACCGGCTGCATGGCCGGCGGAAATTGACGAACATGGCTAATATCTGGTTAAGGCGGTGGCGATCCCAGCGCGGCAGACGCACCGGCGGCGGGCGGGATCGGCGCGGCGGCGTCGGGGCACGACGCTTGCTGCCGGCGCCAAGCGACCCATCTTTGCAGTGAACGTCCGCCATTCGATCGACGCCGTGTCGATTCTCGATCTAGTGCTTGCGCTTCGCCTTGGTATTCGCTAACCGGTCTTGCGGCTTTCGAGCGAACGCGGCGTACCGGCCGGCGACTGATCAGGAGTGACAAATGACCTATGTGGTCACGGATAATTGCATCAAGTGCAAGTATACGGACTGTGTTGAGGTTTGTCCGGTCGACTGCTTTTACGAAGGCGAGAATATGCTCGTCATTCACCCGGACGAGTGCATTGACTGCGGCGTGTGCGAGCCGGAATGCCCAGCGGAAGCGATCAAGCCCGATACTCAGCCTGGTCTCGAGAATTGGCTGACGCTGAACAATGACTATGCCAAGCTGTGGCCGAATATTACTGCGAAGATCGCAGCGCCAGAGGATGCCAAGGATTTTGACGGGGTGGCCGATAAGCTGTCGAAGTTCTTTTCGCCAAAGCCTGGCTCGCGCGAGTAGCCCATAGATACCGGCAGCGGTGCTGCGACGCGAAAGTAGATCGGCTCCGTACAATTGCGGTACGGAGCCGTTGGTGCACTGCCGCAAGCGTATACAAATCTTTGATTTCTGCCCCATTTGTGGTATGGTGCCTTCTACAGTCGAAACAGCCTTTATCGGGGATCCCGCAGGGGAGTGTGTTGAGGGGTGACGTGCGCCGTGCAGCGCTCGGTTCCGCCCCCGATAAGGGGTGTGCTTCCATTCCGGCTGAAGTCATCGACGATGCGTCTGGCTCCAAAGCGCTGACGGCGGTGCGGGGTCTTATGTCTTGATGACCGCAGGTGGTACGACCGCTGCCACCAGCGGCCCTTTTTCGCGCCCTCGCGGGCGATATCCGCAGGAGTAATCGGCGTTATGGCCACGGCAACGAAGAAAACGGCACAGCAGCGCAACGGATTCAAAGCTGGAGAACATATCGTCTACCCAGCCCATGGTGTCGGGCTCATCTCCGGAATAGAAGAACAGGAAATTGCCGGCTATAAGCTGGAACTCTTCGTCATTTCGTTCGAAAAAGACAAGATGACGCTGCGCGTACCGGTGACGAAGATTGCCGTCGTGGGCATGCGCAAGCTGTCCGATGCTGTGGCGGTGAAGAAGGCGTTGGATACGGTGAAGGGCCGGGCGCGTGTCAAGCGCACCATGTGGTCGCGTCGGGCGCAGGAATATGAGGCGAAAATCAATTCCGGCGATCTCAATGCCATCGCCGAAGTGGTGCGTGACCTGTTCCGGGCCGACAACCAGCCCGAGCAGTCCTATTCCGAGCGGCAGCTCTATGAGGCCGCGCTCGATCGCATGGCGCGCGAGGTCGGAGCGGTCAACCGGATTTCCGAGACGGAAGCCATCCGGCAGATCGAGCAGAGCCTGATGAAGAACCCGCGCCGCAGCGGCAAGGTCGGCGAGGGCGACGGTGAGGCGGATGTCGAGGCCGATTTCGTCGACGAAGAGCGGGAAGAGGCTGCCTGAGCTACGCGTTCAGTGCATGTGTGCATTTACAGGCCCGGAGCGATCCGGGCCTTTTTTATATCCGTGATCGCGCGTACGCTAACAAACGTACAGGAAATTCGAACTACCGCGCGAACAGTCTGAGCCAAGGGGCTCTGGCGCGCGGCAAGCTTTCCTCGGTACATCAAGCGGGAGACTGGCCATGATCAGACCGCAAAGTGCACGCCGTCAGATGGTCAAGGCGGCCATGGAGGCCCCGTTCCTCACCCGCGAGGAGGAAATGGAGCTGGCGCAGAGGTGGAAGCTTCAGCGCGACGAGGTTGCCCTGCACCGCCTGACATCCGCCCATATGCGCCTCGTCATCGCGCTCGCCGCGCGTTTCAAACATTTCGGCCTGCCTCCGGGCGATCTCATCCAGGAAGGCCATGTCGGCCTGTTGGAGGCCGCCGCCCGGTTCGAGCCGGACCGGCTGGTGCGCTTCTCGACCTATGCCACGTGGTGGATCCGCGCCTCGATCCAGGATTTCGTGTTGAGGAACTGGTCGATCGTGCGCGGCGGCACGTCGTCGGGCCAGAAAGCCCTGTTCTTCAACTTGCGGCGGCTCAGGGCCCAACTCAATCGCGGCGGTCAGCCGATGCCGGACGAGGCGCTGTTCAGCCAGATCGCCGAGGCGATCGGCGTCTCGGTCGGCGACGTGCGTGCCATGAATCAACGGCTGTCCGGTGCGGATGCATCGCTGAACGCGCCGGTCATGGAGGACGAGAGCGGCGCGGAACGGCAGGATTTCCTCATTGCCAACGAACCGCTGCAGGACGAGATCGTCGGCGAGGCGATCGACGGCGACCGGCGGCAGACCTGGCTCAAAAAGGCGCTGAAGGTGTTGAGCGAACGCGAGTTGCAGATCCTGTCGGTCAGGCGTCTGTCGGAGGAAGGGGCGACGCTCGAATCGATCGGCGAGCGGCTCGGCATCTCCAAGGAGCGGGTACGGCAGATCGAGACGCGGGCGTTGGAAAAGCTGAAAAGCGCGTTGCTCGCCGAACAGCCCGATCGCACCGCCTTCGGCTTCGGCGGGCGTTGAACCCTCCCGAGGCTTGGCGCCAGTGAACCCGACGTCGGCCGCCGGGCCAGCCTTGCCGGCGGGCGGCGTGTCGATGTCGCTGCGCCAGAGCTTCGGACCCGGACGTGGAAACCGGTTCCGGGCTGATTCCGATGCTCAAACAAAAAAATAGAGCGCTGGTCCGATTCCAATTGGTCGGCCGGCGCTCCAGAACGCCGGCGGACCGACGAACATCGACCCGGCGGCTGATCTGCTTTCTCGGGCATCGCGATTGTCAGGCGCGCGGCGCGCCGCCGCCTTCGGTTGCGGCGCTCTATCCTACTGATCCGTCACCAGTTTTACCAACTTCCCCACATCGACCTGATCGCCCTGGTCGAGGCCGTTCAGCACCCGGAACAGATCGAGCTTGCGGTCGACGCCGCTCATCATGTCGGCCATGCGCTCGACAGTGTCGCCCGGGCGGACGCGGTGCACCTTGATGTGCAGCGGCCGCAGCCGGGCGGATTCCGACGGCGACAGGTGATGGAAGCTGTCGAGCGTTTCGGTGAAGGCGGCATCGAAACTCGGTTGCGGCTCCTGAGCGGCGAAGATGAAGCGATAGACGGTGCGGCCGGAGCGCACCACGCCGATGCGGAACGTCCAGCCGTCGGCGGCGGCATGGGCGGTGGCGGCGGAGAAGTCGCCGACAGTCGCGGTGGTGATCGAGGCGGGATCGAGGCCGTTGATCCAGCCGGAGCGCAAGTAATCCGGCAGCGCGGTCGCCGGATCGACGGCGACGCCGTCGAAGCGCATCGCCGTGCCCGAGGCGTCGGACGCCAGCACGGCCTTCGGCGTGTTCTCGAGGTTGTAGCCCGAGGGCACCGAGAATTCGATGCCGAGCGCCTTGTGCAGGAAGCTGCGACCGCGCACGAAACCCTCTGACGGGTCATCGCCGAACACCATGCCGTCAAGTTCCTGCAGATAGGCCTCTCGTTCCTGTTCGCCGATGCCGGGGGCGCCGATCTCGCGGGCGGCGCGGATGGCAAAGCCGATGCGCTCGGGTGTCGAGGGGTGCGAGGCGAGGAAGTCCGGCCGGTTCGACGAAGCATTGGGCTTCAGCGAGCGGTAGTCGGCATAGCGCGCCATGGAGGAGAGGAAGCGCGAGGCGGCGAAGGGGTCGAAGCCGGCCCGGCCGAGCGTCTTGACGCCGATGGCGTCGGCCTCCAACTCCTGGATCTGGCTGAAGCGGGCGAGCGACACTTGCGTCGAGGCCAGCGCCAGGCGCTGCTGATCGCTGTCCTGCAGGGCGCCGGCGACCGCCTTGTTCAATTCCTGTGCGGCTTCGGCGCGGCGCTGCCGTGCCACGGCGTGGCGGGCGGTGACATGCGCCATCTCATGGGCGATGACGGCGGCGACTTCGGAGGTGTCGTTGGCGAGCACCAGCAGTCCGCGCGTCACGTAGAGATTGCCGCTCGGCAGCGCGAAGGCGTTGACCACCGGCGAGTTCAGCAGCGTGATGCGATAGCTCTGCGACGGGTCATCGGAAGCCGACACCAGCCGGCCGACGGCGCGTGCCACCGCCGTGGCGGCGTTCGGATCGGTATAGACGCCGCCGTAGGTGGCGACGATGCGGTTGTGTTCGGGATCGTCGGACTGGTTCTGCGGCGGCGCAGCATTGACCGCGATCGGCGTCGGGTCGATCGCAGTGTCGAGCGGGGAGAAGGATGGGCAGCCGGCCAGGAACAGCGTGCCGGCCAGCATGCCGGCGCGCATCGTTCTGGCCAGAATTGCGTGACGCCACCAGCTGCGTGTCGCCGGCCGGTTGTCCGGATCGGTCGTCACGGTTTCGTCGACAGCCATTCGATCTCCTCAGGCACACTTGGCCGGATAAGGCCGCCACCGCCCAAAGTCAAAACACCGCGGACGCGCAAAATACGCCCGACGCTTTCCTTCGATAAAAAACCTTCGACAGCGAATCGCCCGGGGTGCTTGCGATCGCGACGGCCCCCGGCGCTCACCTTATCGTCCAGCTGGACCGCAAAGTCACGGCGGAAATCAGTGCCGAAATTCAGATAGTGGCGCGAGCCCGACTGGCCAGTGGAGACGACCGTGCCTTCGATCAACACGTAGCGACCGATCCAGCGATCGAGATGGGGATCGGTGGCGGAGAGCACCTGGAAGCGGGGATCGGCCCAGACTCCGCGTTTCGCCTGTCGTGCCTGGGCTTCGATCGCCTCGAGATGGCGGGCGCAGGCGTAATCGTCGGGACCCGGCTCGACGCGGGTCAGGCCGCGGGCGACCAATTCCGCCTCGAGCCACAGCCCGTCGTCGGCACGGGTCAGACGGGCGCGGATGCGGCCGTGGCGGTCGGGCTCGGCGGAGACCGGATAGAGCTTGATCTGGTGGCCGGCAACGATGTCGGCGAGCGTCTGTTTGGCGAGCGCGGTGAAATCCGCCGCCTCGGGCTCGCCCGACGCAGGGGCATCATCGTGCATCCGGGGTGTCGAAATGCCGGCCAAGCGGACGACGCGGCCGTCGCCGAGGCTCAGCGTGTCGCCGCTGAGGATGACTGCGACCGCCGCCGGTTCGGCCGCGACGGTCGCGCCGGCGGGAAGGGCACAGGCATCGATCGTTTCGGCAGCCGCCGGCGACGGCGGTGGGCCGAACAGCGCCGCCGCGATGAGGGGGGCGACGCGCGTCCAGCCGGACATGGGCGGCCCATCGCCGCGGCGCCGAAGCGCCAGCGTGGTGGCGACGGGAGCCGGCCGCAGGCGCATCATCGATCGCTCCCTTGCCGCTTGATCGTGCCGGACCCGAACAGCCACCGGTGGCGGCGGCAACATCTGGTCGCTTGCCAGTTTCTCATCAGGATCAGCCGGATACGCGGCGGGCGGACGGATTTTCGGGGCTCGCTGCTTGCGTGTGTGCGTATGGGCCTGATCGCCTGGATCAGGCCGACAAGGACAGGATCGAGCTTTCAGTCGGGGGCATTTCCCCGCCGATCGCATGGTTCCATCCGATCGGGGATGGCTCCAGGGAAGCGCCAGCTCGACGCTGCGAGCCTCCGACGACTTTATGGCTCATTGACGACGGCCGCGACTTCACAGCTGCACATCCGCGCAAATCATGCTATCCGATCGCTGCGCTCCCGGTAGCTCAGCAGGATAGAGTACAGGTTTCCTAATTCGATGCTCTTGACGGCAGAAGGCTAATCGGATCATACGCATAAGGCCGTGTCGGTGCGGCCGAGTACCGAATAGGCACCGAATACGAGCGATACACCTCTCGGTAGCTCAGCAGGATAGAGCAACGGTTTCCTAAACCGTAGGTCAGGGGTTCGAATCCCTTCCGAGAGGCCAAATTTCAATACTTTGAACAATGGTTTAGTGGGCGCGCTGGGATGGAGAATGCCCCTGCGTCATTGTTGCGGCAACGCTTGCGGGAAGCCGACACTCGCCGGTCGGTGTTGCCGTCGGGGCGGTAGACACCTTCCGAGCTTGAGATCCGTCCTGTCCGAATTGGTGCCATTGGTTTCGGTGTCCGACTCCCGCTTTCGGCACACCTCCGAGCCGATGACGCGGCCACGCTGGTCATGGTAACCACCGGGTCATGGTCACCACCGGCCTCGATTGCCGTAGCCCGGATCAGACCGGGTGGACATCGCCGCACACTCCAACACGGTGCGGTTCGGGACATTCGGACTCGCGGCCACGTGCGAAAGCGGCTCCGGCTGCGACGGACAAAAACCTGATCAGGCAGGCGTGACCGAGCAACATCGGCCCCTTCGAACCAAACGGATGCGCGGGCTCCGTCGGAATCGGTGACTATGACGCGCCAGGGTCGGATAGAGGCCTGGCCGTGCCGTCGCCATCCGGATTGGACAGAAGACCATGCTGCAGCTCCCTTGCGAACTTTCGAATCGGACGGAGCTGGCGGCAGATAAGGGCGAGCTGGGTACGGACGAAGCGCTCGTGGTCGTCGATCTCGCCGGACGGGTCTTCCAGCATAAGTTCGTCGGCTGCCTCGGTGCCGCTGGTTTCGGGCACTGGCCGACGGGCGATGAGATCGGCAGCGATGTCGTCGAGCGATCGGGCGATGCGTAACGCAGCCTGACCGAGTACCCCATCCACGGACAGCTCCGGCAGAGCCCCGCGGTGGGCGCCGAGTGCCGACAAATAGGACAAGATCGTGTGAGACACGACCAGTTGACGCATGCAGGATTCCGCCTCGGCGCGGTATCGGCCGGGCTCCTGCAGCATGTTCGACAGCGTCGACGACAACGCGGCGTCGGCTTCATGGGCGATGCGCCGGGCGATGCGATAGTCGAGATCGTCGCTCTTGCCCGAACTGTATTGGCGGATGATGGCGCGAAGATAACCGCTGGCGCCCGACAGCGTACCCGCTACGACCTTATGAATTTGGCGTCCCTGCCAGTCGGGCAGGACGAAGAACACTGCCAAGCCGGCGATGAGGCTGCCGAGCACCGTGTCTTCGAGCCGCGGCCAGATAACGCCGTAGCCGTCGACCACCTGATTCGAACAGCACACGACCATCAGCGTGATCGCCCCGGTCGCCAAAGTGTAGCGGCTGCCGCGATAGATGAAGAAGACCACGCCGGCCACAACGGCGATCAGTCGTTGAATCTCCGGCGCCGGAAACAGCGTGAGCAGCGCCCACCCGGCCACCAGTCCGAGAATGGTTCCGAAGATGCGTTCCCACAGACGGCGGCGGGTGGAGGCGTAATTCGGCTGGCAGACGAACAGGGTCGTCAGCAGGATCCAGTAGCCTTGTGTCGGGTGGACCGCAGCCTTGATGCCGTAGCCGACCCCGAGCGCAAGCGTGAGACGCAGGGCGTGGCGGAATACCGCCGAATCGGGGCCCAACTGCGCCACTACCCGCCGCCATGCCTCGCCGAACGAGCGCGGCGAATCGTTGAACAGGCTGGTGTCGTGGTGCTGCGGGACATCGGTGGGAACGCTGGCCGCGACGAGTTCGTGTTCCAACGCCTCGAGGTTTCCCACCAGATCGCCAAGTGACGGCAACATCTCGGTGTGCTCGGGCCGGTTCTGAGTCTTCAGGTAGTCGAGCGCATGCTGCAAATCGTCCGCCGCCAGGTGGCTCTCACCGTAGTCGAAGTGCCGGCCCCGCCGCAGCGTTCGGGCCAGTTCCCGGCAAGCCAAGCCTTGCTGCCACATGAGGCGTTGGCAGCGGAACATGACGTCGCTGTGAAAGAACGTCTGTGAAAACGCATCGTAAGGATAGTGCGACGAGCTGGCGCGTTCATGGATGTCTTGCGCGGAGAAGAACAGATTCAAACAGCGGTCAAGGCGGGTATCGATTCGCCCCGATCGGACGCGCCGGCGGATCAGCTCTTTCACCCGGTTAAGGGCAATCACCACACGGCCGTTGTTGCCGGCCAGCACCAAGTTGGCGCCATCGACGTTCAGTTGGCGCCGCGGCACGAACAGGGTCGATTTGCTCTTGAGGTACTCGCCGAGTTCGTCGAACAGACCGGCGAGCCCCTGCTCGACCGGCTGAACGGGAAAGAGGGCTTGCCAGACCACCGACAGCGCCCCGTACCAGGCCGCGCCGACGGTCAACAGAATGGGTTCGCGCAAGACTGCCGGCGTCGGGCCGGCCTGTTCCAAGCTCAGCATGGTGTAGACCCCGAGAATCAGGGTTGCCTGAGCGATGGTGGCGTAATGCGACCGCAGGGCGCCCATCATGGTGAGGGTGAAGGTGGAGGCGACCAGGGCGGCGAAGAACAGCCCGGGATAGGGGGTCAACAGCTCGACGAACACGGCCGATGTGGCGAACAGCGCCAGCGTGATGGCAACGGACGTGGCGCGTCCGCGCCAACCGTCGTCGGTCTCGGCGAGCGCGCCGGCGATCACGCCCAGGAACAGCGGAATGACCCGATCGATGGCGCCAAGAGCCGAGCAGGCACCCATGGCTCCCGCCAGGGCGACGAAGACGCGCAGGCTGAAGGAAAACTTGTCCAACGCCCAAAGACGTTGAAATGATTGCAGTACGGAAGCGATCTGCCGGTCTTTTCCCAATCGCCACATCGCTGGCAGCACCTCACGTATCTGTTGCGACAACAGCTTCGAATAGCGTGGTCGATGGGCGAAGGAAACGGCGATCGGCAGAGACCGAATGGAATTTGCGCCAAGCGCGACGCTGTCACACGGAAACATGTGACAGTTGAATCAACGCTTCTCCATCTATTCATAGAGCACCGGCCGTCCCCGAAGCTCGGCACAGCGCCGGTTACAATCCAATCAAAGCGTCGCTATTCCATCTGCTCGCGCGCATACCGAACCGGCGGCAGCCCGACATGGCGGGTGAAGGCGACGCTGAACGCGCTGGCGGAGCCATAGCCGACGCGTTCCGCAATTTCAGCGACGCCACTTTCGTTTCGCCGGAGCATGTTCTTTGCCAAGGCCATGCGCCAGGCGAGCAAATATTCCATCGGCGCGGCACCCACCGCGCGGCTGAACCGCGCGAAGAACGCCGAACGGGACAGTGCGGCCTCCTTCGCCAACTGGGCGACCGTCCACGCCGTCGTCGGGCTCTCGTGCATCCGTCGTATCGCCACGGCAAGGCGCTCGTCGGCGAGACCACGCACCAGACCGGGCGATGCTGCGGTGCCCGCCGTCGAGCGGAGCGCTTCGATGAGAAGAACCTCGACGAGGTGGGCGAGGATGACCTCGCGCGCCGGACGTCGCTCGCGGAACTCATCTCGCACGAGCTGCACGAGGGTGGCGAGCCGCGGTTCGCCGCGCACGTGGACGATCTGGGGAAGCAGCGACACCAACAGCCCCGCGTCGGTGGAACCGAAGCTGCAATGACCCAGCAGCATCCGCAGATCGGCCGGACCGTCCTGGTCGCCGATCCGGAATTCACCGGCGGCCAATGCGACGGGCAGGCTTTCGGGGGCCTCTGCCGGGAGAGGCGCGATGCTGGACATCGCGACGCCGTAAGCCGCGGGGATCAAGATGAAGTCCCCCGAGCGGAGTTCGATCGGCTCACGCCCGTCAACCTCGAGGCGGCACGCGCCCTCGAGGACCACGCAGTAGAATGGCTGCCCGGCATCCGAGCGGCGGACGCGCCACGGTCCTGCGCCGACAACGACCTTCGAGAACCGGGCGCCCGGCTGGAGCAGCGTGACGACCTCCGCGAGCGGGTCGATCATATCCGGACTCCTGCAAATGAATCTTGGACTTCCTATTATAGAGGGTCCGACTTCGGTGATCTATCGTCTCGTTCAGGCAAACCACCTCCAGGAGACCCCATGAAAACCATCCTGATCACCGGATGCTCGTCCGGCTTCGGCCTCGAAACGGCCAAATGCTTTCTTGATCGCGATTGGAAGGTTGTCGCCACGATGCGCAAACCGCGCGAGGACGTGCTGCCGCGTTCCGAGCATCTGCGCGTGCTGGCGCTCGACGTCACCGATCCGGAGAGCATCCGTCAAGCCGTCGAGGCCGCAGGGCCCATCGATGCCCTCGTCAACAACGCGGGCTTCGGCGCGGCGTCGCCCTTCGAGGCCACCCCGATGGCGACGGTGCGCGAGGTGTTCGAGACCAACACCTTCGGCACGATGGCTGTGACGCAGGCGGTGCTGCCGCAGTTCAGGCAGCGCATGGCCGGCGTCGTCGTCAACGTCACGTCGAGCGTGACCTTGAAATCGATCCCGCTGATCGCCGCGTACACCGCGAGCAAGGCGGCGGTGAATGCATTCACCGAGGTGCTGGCGCTGGAGCTCGAGCAGTTCGGCGTGCACGTGCGCCTGGTGCTGCCGGGGCGTTCGCCCGAGACCCGCTTCGCCGACAACGCGCACTCCCGCGTGTACGGCCTCGACCATGAGGCCTATGCGGATCTGGTGAAGAGCGTTTTCGCGGGCTTCGCGGCGCCGGGGCCGGTGACGCACGCGCAGGACGTAGCCGAAGCGGTGTGGCGGGCGGTGAACGATCCGTCGAGCCCCATGCGACTCCCCGCCGGCGCTGACGCCGTAAGCTTGGCCGACGGCTGACCCGCGGCATTGGCCTCGATCTTTCCGGCGTGCGCCGAGGTGGTCTTGTCATGGCGAACAAGAGCGTCGACGGCACATCGCCGAGACGCCTGCGGTTTCGTCTAGAGAAACGTCGTCACCGACGACGGCACTTGCGACAGGGCATGCGCCATGTATTCGAGACTGTGCTCAAGCTCCGGACGCGTGATCGCGCCGCCCAGGCAGACACGCACCGCTTCGGGCGCCGGGCCGGTGACGGTGAAGGCATCGCTGGCGACGACGCCGAGCCCGGATGAACGCATGTGGCCGATAAACGCCGAGCGGGTCCATGGCTCGGGCAGCGGCAGCCACAGGCAGAAGCTCAACGGATCGGCGCGGAAGCCGCCGGGCGGCAGGATGCGCGCGGCCAGCCGCTGCCGCTCCGCCGTCTCGTGGCGGATGAAGCGCAGGATCGCATCCGCCGTGCCGTCTTCGATCCAGCGGGTTGCCAGCGCCACCGTCAGGGGCGAGGCCATCACGTTGGCAGTTCGCAAGGCGGCCACGAACGGGAAGGCGGCTTTGGCGTTGGGCACCACGGTATAGGCGGCACGCAGCCCGGCGCCGATACATTTTGCCAGGCCGGCCACGTGCCAGGTGACATCCGGGGCGATCGCGGCAAACGGCGCCGGTCCATGCGCCGGGATGAAGCCATAGGCATCATCCTCCACGATGGGCACGCCGTAGCGCCGGGCGATGGCGGCAATCTCGGTCCGGCGTTTCTCCGGTACGGTCAGGGTCGTCGGGTTCTGCAATGTGGGATTGAGATAGAGGGCTTTCGGCGCCAGGCGGCGACAGGCCTCGGCAAAACCGGTCGGCTCGATGCCGTCGGCATCCATGGGCAGACCGGCCAGCTTCAGCCCAAGTTGCGCCGTGATCGAGCGGGCGCCGGGATAGGTCACAGCCTCCGACAGCACCGTATCGCCGGGCTTCGCCAGCACCGAGAAGATTCCGAACAGCGCCGGGTGAGCGCCCGGCGTGACGAAGATGCGCTCCTGTGCCGGAACCAGCGCCCGCCGCCCCAACCAGTTGGCGGCCGCATCCTTGTCGGCCTCGGTGCCGCCGAAGCCCTGGTAGCGCAGCAGCGCCACAAGGTCCTGGCCGACAGCTTCGATCCCGGCCCGCATGCGCTCGATGAGGAGGGGATCGTCCGGCTCCGGCGGCAGGTTCATCGACAGATCGATGGGCGACGGTCGGCCGTCGGCCCGTTTCTGCGCCGCCTTGGTGCCCTTGACGAAGGTACCCTGGCCGACATGGCTGTCGACCAATCCACGCTTCTGCGCCTCGACGTAGCCGCGAGCCACCGTGGTGAAATCGATGCCGAGCCGGGCGGCCAGGGCGCGCTGCGGCGGCAGCCGGTCGCCGACCGCGAGCTTGCCGGCGCGGATATCCGCGCCGATCGCCTCGGCGATGGCGAGGTAGCGGGGAAGCTGGCTTGCGGTGATTTCGGGAATCCAATCGGTCATCGGCTTCAATCGATCTCGAACGTCGGGGTCTGGCGTGCGATCGGCCATCCGACGACGGCTCGCGGGGCCACTAAATTGACTGTATCTTGTTGCACGCGCCCTTGTCACCTTCCGTCCGCGGTCGACCATCGTCCCATTGATGCATGGCTGGCACGGAGTTTGAACCACCGTCTGGCGGCAGGTCGCTCATTGACGGCATATTGACCGCACCGCGTGCAGGCAAGCCAGTGAACAAGCCAGCGAAATCGGCCAAGACCGGTCGGCGCCAGAGTCCATCGTAACTCGCTAATAAGCGCGCAAATTGGGCAATCTGTTATACGTAGCTGCCCGTATCATGAGCATGACACCGATTTAATTGACTGGAAATTTGACTGTATATTGTGTGTAGCCATTGATTTGCAATATGTCCATTCAATTGGCACGCCGCTTGCTCCTTGGAACGCGTGATCCTCCGCGGATCGACGGGCGTCCCCCGTCCTACACAGCGTCAAAGAGGTGGTCCATGCCAGCAGTCACCAAGCCCGCCAATCAGAAGGGCGATTTCCTCGTCGACTACGAGCAGAAGGTATTCGAGGACGTGAAGGCGCAACCGGGCGAGAAGGCGCTCGTCACCTTCCATACGGTGGCGTTCGAAGGCTCGATCGGCCTCGTCAACCTGCTGCAGGCATCGCGACTGATCCAGAAGGGCTTCGAGACGTCCGTTCTGCTCTACGGCCCGGGCGTCACCCTCGGCGTGCAGCGCGGCTTCCCTAAGCTCGGCGACGAGGCTTTCCCGGGCCACCTGAACTTCAACAACCGCATCGAGAAGATCCTGGCCGACGGCGGCAAGGTCTACGCCTGCCGCTTCGCCCTGCAGGCGCTCTACGGCCACAGCGAGGGCGCGCTGATCCCCGGCATCACCCCGATCAGCCCACTCGACGTGATGGACATCATCCTCCTGCACCGGCGCGACAACGCCTTCATCCTCGACACCTGGACCTTGTGATCGCCGGACTCGGGCCGTCGCGCCGACGGCCTGACCCGAAGTTCGCCCGACAAACCGCGAAGGCTCGTCATGACCGAACCGACACTCGTCAGGGCCGCGGCCGCCCAGCTCGCACCGGACCTCACTTCGCGCGAGGGGACGGTCGCCAAGGTCCTCAACGCCATTGCGGAAGCGGCCGAGAAGTGCGTCCGGATCCTGGTGTTTCCGGAGACGTTCGTCCCCTGGTACCCGTATTTCTCCTTCATCCTGCCGCCGGTCATGACCGGCAAGGAGCACCTGCGGCTGTACGAGCACGCCGTCACCGTGCCGAGCCCGGCGACCGAGGCGGTATCTTCCGCCGCCCGCCGCCACGGCATGGTCGTCGTGCTTGGCATCAACGAGCGCGACCACGGCTCGCTCTATAACGCCCAGCTGATCTTCGACGCCGACGGCTCGCTGAGGCTGAAGCGGCGCAAGATCACGCCGACCTTCCACGAACGCATGATCTGGGGCCAGGGCGACGGCTCCGGCCTGAAGGTGGTCGACACCGCCGTCGGCCGGGTCGGCGCTCTCGCCTGCTGGGAGCATTACAATCCGCTCGCCCGCTACGCGCTGATGGCGCAGCACGAACAGATCCATGTGGCGCAATTCCTGGGTTCGCTGGTCGGCCCGATCTTCGCCGATCAGATCGAAGTGACGATCCGGCATCACGCCCTGGAATCCGGCTGCTTCGTCATCAATGCCACCGGCTGGCTGTCGGAGGAGCAGATCGCCTCGATCTCGCCCGATCCGGGCTTGCGCCGCGCCGTTTCCGGCGGCTGCATGACGGCGATCATCAACCCGGAAGGCGCGCACGTCGTGCCGCCGCTGACCTCCGGCGAAGGCCTGCTCGTCGCCGATCTCGATCTCGGGCTCATCACCAAGCGCAAGCGCATGATGGACAGCGTCGGCCATTACGCCCGGCCGGAGCTCCTCAGTCTCAATCTCGACAGCCGCCCCGCCGTCCCCTTGCACGACGGGCGCTCCGACCCGGTCAATCCAATCGCGAGTATGCCCCATGCAGCAGATGAAGCCCCTGCCGATGCAGACAGCGGAATTGATCAACGCCTTGCAGTCGTCGGGCGTTCGGCTCGTTGACCCCAAGGCCGGGCTGATGAGCCGGCGCGGCGGCGCCGGTCCCTCCGACCACAAGGCGCTGACCATCGACGGCATGACGGTGATGGTGCCGGTGCATACGGCGCCGGCGTTCGAGAGCCGCTATGTGGTGGAGCCGCCGGATGCTTTCGGCCGCAGCCGTTTGAGCGTCGACGGGCTCGCCATCGCCGAGGTGACCTTCCCGACGACGCCGAGGTTCTATGCCCGGCAGACCGCCGACGGCATTCCCTATTCAAAGATCGCCGTGCTGCACGGCCGCGACGTGTTGGCGACAACGGTGCTGCAGAGCTGCATCCGCTACCAGAGCCGGACGAAGACCTGCCAGTTCTGCGCCATCGGCCAGTCGCTCGCCGCCGGCCGCACCATCGAGCGCAAGACGCCGCAGCAACTGGCCGAAGTCGCCAAGGCCGCGGTGGAACTCGACGGCGTCACGCACATGGTGATGACCACCGGCACACCGGCCGGCCCGGACCGCGGTGCGGCGATCCTCGAAGAAAGCGTCAAGGCGGTCAAAGCCGCCGTCGACCTGCCCATCCAGGTGCAATGCGAGCCGCCGGAGGATTTTGCCTGGTTCCGCCGGCTGAAAGAGGCCGGCGCCGACGCGCTCGGCATGCATCTCGAAGCGATCAATGCGACCGTCAGGCGGAAGATCATGCCCGGCAAGGCGCAGGTCTCGCTCGAGACCTATTTCGATGCCTTCGCGGCAGCCATCGCCGTGTTCGGCCGCGGCCAGGTCTCGACCTACATCCTGGCCGGCCTCGGCGACGGCGTCGACGACATCCTCGCGGTCTCGCGCCGGCTCGTCGATCTCGGCGTCTACCCCTTCGTCGTGCCGTTCGTGCCGATTTCCGGCACGCCGCTCGAAAGCCATCCGACGCCGTCGCCGGAGTTCATGCATGCGATTCTGGAGCCATTGTCGGCGATGCTCGTCGACGGCGGACTGAAAGCGGCGGACGTCAAGGCGGGCTGCGCCAAATGCGGCGCCTGCTCGGCCTTGTCCACCTACGAGCGCCGCCGCACGGCGGAGAGCTCGGACCCCGGTTCGACCTCGCAGCCAAGCGCGCAGGGCCGGCGTGGCGGCTGCGCGCCAACGAGCATGACGGGAGGCTGCGCATGATGTTCGTGCCCGTCTCCCCCTTCATTGCCGCCGAATACCAAGTGAAATTTGCCACTTGCGCCTGGGAGCGGGACGGCGCCGCGGCGCTGCGGCGGCAAGTCTTCTGCCGGGAACAGGGGCTGTTCCAGGATGACGACCGCGACGGTCTCGACGATGCGGCGATCCCGATCGTGGCCATCTCGATGCTGGGCGTGGTCGGCGACGCGGTCGTCGGCACGGTCCGCATCCATGAGGCTGAGCCGGGCGTGTGGTGGGGCTCGCGTCTCGCCGTGGCGCCCGAATTCCGCAAGGTCGGCAGCCTCGGCGCGGCGCTGATTCGGCTGGCCGTCGCCTCGGCACATGCGCGCGGCTGCACCAGATTCCTCGCCCACGTGCAGAGCCAGAATGCTTTGCTGTTCCGCCGGCTGCACTGGCAGACGCTCGACGTCGTCGATCTCTTCGGCCGCCAGCACCACCGGATGGCGGCCGATCTCGCCCACTATCCGCCCTTCCCGACGCCGGAGGCCGGGTTTCGCGCGCTGAGAAAGGCGGCGTGATGGCAGACGCCCTCGACATTGCCGGTATCGCCGAGGCGCTGCGGGGAAGCCGCGGTCTCGCCGCCAAGGCCGAAATCGCCGCGGTCGCGTCCGGCCTCGGACTGGCATCCGGCGCCATTGCCGTCGGCGACGATTGCGCCGCGATCCCGGATGGCGACGGCTGGACGCTGTTCGCCATCGAGGGCTTCATCAACGAATTCGTCGCGGCTGATCCCTGGTTCGCCGGCTGGTGCGGGGTGATGGTCAATCTCTCCGACATCGCCGCCATGGGTGGCCGTCCGACAGCCATCGTCGACGCCCTGTGGGCAAATGGCGCGCAAGCGGCCGAACCGATCGTTGCCGGCATGCGCGCCGCGGCGGAAGCCTACGGCGTGCCGATCGTCGGCGGTCATTCCAACCTGAAAACCGTGCAATCGCAGCTCGCCGTCGCTGTCTTCGGCAAGGCCAGGGCGTTGCTGACGAGTTTCGATGCCGTTCCCGGCGACCGGCTGGTGATGGCCGTCGATCTGCGGGGCGCCTATCGCCAACCCTTCAACAACTGGCAGGCAGCGCTTGCCGCCCCGCCCGAGCGCCTCCGCGCCGATCTCGCCCTGTTACCGGAACTTGCCGAACGCGGCCTGTCGCGAGCCGCCAAGGACATCAGCCAAGCCGGCATCGTCGGCACGGCGGCGATGCTGGCAGAATGTTCCGGGGTCGGCATCGCCATTGACCTCGACGCCATCCCGGCCCCGCCCGGCGTCGACCTCTCGCGCTGGCTGCAGACCTTCCCGAGCTACGGCTATCTGATCGCAGCGCGCCCGGACAACGTCGGAGCAATCCTGTCGCTGTTCTCGTGGCGCGATATCGCCGCCGCCGACATCGGCGCGGTCAGCGACGGAACGGCTGTCTGCATCCGCAGCGGCGACGGGCAGGAGACCATCATCGACTTCGCCGAACGAGCGCTGATGGGCTGCGGCCCGGTTGGCAGACGGGAGGCCGTGGCATGAGCAACGACCGGCTGCGCATCGCGCTTCTGACCCATTCGACCAACCCGCGCGGCGGCGTGGTGCATGCGCTCGAACTGGCCGAGGCGCTGAAATCTCTCGGACACCAGCCAGTCGTGCATGCGCCGACGACGGGAAGCGGCTTTTTCCGCCCGACGGAAGCCGAGACCGTGCTGGTGCCGGCGACGGCGGTGAACGGCGGGCTGCACGAGCACGTGGTGGCCCGCATCGCCGATTACGTCAGCCATTTCGAGCGACCGGCCAACCGCCGGTTCGACGTCTTCCATGCCGGCGACGGCATCTCCGCCAATGCGCTCCTGGCCTTGCGCGACCGCGGCCTGATCGCCGCCTACGCCCGCACCGTGCATCACCTCGATGCGTTCGCCGAGCCCCGTGTCGACGAACTCGAGCGCTGCTCGATCGCCGCCGCCGACGCCCTGTTCAGCGTCAGTCGCCGCGGCCAGCGCGAGATCGAAACCGCCTTCGGCCGGCACTCGACGCTGGTTGGCAACGGTGTCAGCCGGGCGCGCTTTTCCAGCATCCCAGTCGCGGCAGATGGCAAAGTCGCCGCGCTGTTGGGGCGTTGCGACGGGCCGGTCATTTTGTCGGTCGGCGGCATCGAAGCGCGCAAGAACACACGGGCCGCACTCGCCGCCTTTCGGCTCGTCCGCCAGCGCATTCCGGCCGCCAGATGGGTCATCGCCGGTGGCGCGTCGATCCTCGATCACCACGCCTACCGCGCCGGCTTCGAGGCCGATCTCGCCGCTGCCCGCCTGCCGGACGATGCCATCCTGCGTCTCGGCCCGGTCGATCAGGACATCGTCCCAGCGCTCTACCGCGCTGCCGACGCCTTCCTGTTCCCATCACTCAACGAGGGCTTCGGCCTCTGCATCCTGGAAGCGATGGCCTGCGGCGCGCCGGTGGTCGTGTCGCGCATCCCGCCGTTCACGGATTATCTGGCCGCGGACGATGCGGCTTGGTGCGACCCGGCCGATGCCGCCTCTATCGCCGCCGCAGTCGTTGCCGCGCTGAGCCCGGACGTCCGCGCCCGGCTCGTCGCCCGCGGCTTTGCCGCCGCCGACCGGCATGATTGGAGCGCGACGGCGGCAGCGCACCTCCCCATCTACCGGCACCTTCGCGAGGCCGCCTATGCCTGAAATGCACTTCCACATCCGCTGGCCCGACGGCACGCCCGAGCGCTGCTATTCGCCGTCGCTCGTCGTCAAGGACCACCTGACGCCCGGCGCGACCTACGGGCTCGACGAGTTCCTCGACAGGGCGCGCACGGCCCTCAACGAGGCAAGTGCCCGCGTCGCCCAGCGCTACGGCCACCCCTGTTCTCTCGCCCTCGGCCAGCTCGCCCGTATCGAGACGATGAGCCGTCGATTCCAGTGCATGCCGGACGCCCGCATCGGCGTCGAACGCTTCGAACAATGAGGATCGCCATGACCAACGAGGCGCCCACTCGCATTGCCGTGGCGGTCATCGGCGGCGGCCAGGCCGGCCTGTCGATCAGCCACTATCTGCGGCAGGCCGGGATCGGTCATCTGGTGTTCGAGAGGGAGACCTTGATGCACACCTGGGCGACCCAGCGCTGGGACAATTTCTTCCTGGTGACGCCCAACTGGCAATGCCAGCTGCCCGGCCATCCCTATGACGGCGACGCCCCCAACGGCTTCATGAACAAGGCCGAGATCATCGCCTACCTTCAGCGCTTCCGCGACAAGGTGGCGCCGCCGACGCTCGAAGGCGTGAGTGTCACGCGCGTTTCGCCGCGCCCCGACGGAGCCTTCGACGTGACGTCCAGCGCCGGCGACTATGTCGCCGAAGCCGTGGTGGTGACGTCGGGTGGCTACCGCGAGCCGGTCATTCCACGGTCCGCCGAGCGGCTGCCGGCATCCATCCGGCAGCTCCACTCCGAGCAGTACCGCAATGCCGCAAGCCTGCCGGAGGGCGCGGTCCTCGTCGTCGGCTCCGGCCAATCGGGCGCGCAGATTGCCGAGGACCTGCACCTCGCCGGCCGGCAGGTGCATCTGGCTGTCGGCAACGCCCCGCGCTGCGCCCGCTTCTATCGCGGCAGGGACGTCGTCACCTGGCTGGCCGAGATGGGCTACTACGAGATGCCGGTCGACAGGCACCCGTTGCGCGAGGGGGTGCGCGACAACACCAACCACTATGTCACCGGCCGCGACGGCGGCCGCGACATCGATCTCAGGAAATTCGCCCACCAGGGCATGCAGCTCTACGGCACTCTAACCGGCGTCGATGGCGCAACGGTGAGCTTTGCCGACACGCTCGCGGCCGCGCTCGATCACGCCGACCGGATCTACAACGGCATCAACGCCGAGATCGACAAATACATCGCCAAGGCGGGCATTTCCGCGCCGCCGCCCTCGGTCTATGCGCCGGTGTGGATGCCGGAGAACCCGGCGACCTCGCTCGACTTGGATGCGGCCGGCATCTCGGCGATCGTCTGGTGCATCGGCTTCAAGCCGGACTTCGGCTTTCTCGATGCGCCGGTGTTCAACGGGGCGGGCCAGCCGAAATACCGGCGCGGCGTCACTGCCGTGCCCGGGCTGTACTTTCTTGGGCTGCCCTGGCTCCACACCTGGGGCTCCGGGCGGTTCTCCGGCGTCGCGCGCGATGCGGAGTACCTCTGCGAACGCATCCGCGAACGGTTCGCCGGCACCCGGCAAGCGTCAGCGGCGGAGTAGCCGGCATGTACAACCCGACCCTCATCGATCCGCCGGACGTTGGCGCGGCGGCCATCGAAGCCAAGCAGCATGTGGTTCTCGGAATGCCGCACCTGTCCGGCACCGGCCTGTCGGAACACTGGCTGTTGAAGGAATTGGGGCACGTCCATTGGCAACTCATCGCCCAGGCGGCCGGGCGGATCCAGCCGGACTTTCGCGATGACCGGGGCGATCCGGTCTATGCGGCGTTCTGCGCGCTGTCGGTCCGCGACGGCGATTTCGGCGCAGCGCGCGAGAACGACTGCCTCACGGTGCGTTCAAGACTTGATCGGCTGTCGCGAACGCAGTTCGCCAGCCGCCACGAACTGACGATCGACCGGCGCAGGATCGGCGTGGTCGAATTGATCTCCACCTTCGTGCGCCGCGACGGCGATCGCGCCAGCAACCACACCATCGCCCGATACGCCGTTGCCGGGCTGCCGCGGATTGCACCGGACGGTGTCGGCGCGGACCTGGCCGGTACGGCCGCCGAGCATCGTGCCCAAAGGCTGGTCGAGCATCTGGGCTTTGCCATCGATATGCCACCCGTGGCGAGCTTCCGCTTCAGCCCCTGCCCGTCAACCGATTTCAACGGCGCGGGATTTCTCTATTTCGCCTCGTTCGCCGCCTTTGCCGATCGCGCCGAATGGGCCCATCGCCGCGCGCAGGGACTGACGGCGGTGATGCTGACGACGGTCCGCCGCGACATCTTCTTCACCGGAAATCTCGATCCCGGCGAGGATCTCGTGGTTCGGATCATGGCCGAGACGACGCTCGGCGGCGGCATGACCGGCCACCACATGGCCATCGTCTCCGAACCCCGCGGACTGTCGCTGGCACGCCTGTTCACGCTGCGACAGGAGGGACGGTCGAACAATTTCGGCGCGCCGCTGCAGCGCGATGCTGTCGCATTGATCACGTGATAGCCAAATCTCTGCTTGCGCGTCTAGGCTGTGAATAGGCACCGGGTCCCGGCGCCGATCGGCACGACCAACAGTTGGTCTTAGTGAGAGGAAGGGGGGCACGAGGCGACGCTCACTCGCACAGGCTGCGTCGCATGCGGCCGAGGGCTTGAATTCGGCTTGGCGAGCGATCACTACTGGGAGTGATCGGGAGGGTGGAATGGCTGACCGAGAAATTGGCGTCGGACTCATCGGTTTTGGACTGGGTGGTCGGGTCTTTCACGCCCCGTTTGCGAATGCGGTAAATGGGCTGCGTTTGACCGCCGTTTTGCAGCGTCAAGGCGAGGAGTCCGCCAGAGCCTATCCTGCAGCGCAGATCGTGCGCACGCTCGACGATATGCTGGCGAACAAGGCGATCGAGCTGGTCGTCGTCACCACGCCGAACGCAACGCACGTCGAACTGGCCAAGCAGGCGCTGGAGGCAGGCAAGCACGTCGTCATCGACAAGCCGTTTGCGACGACCAGCGAGGAGGCGCTGGGGCTGAGCCAGCTTGCCAGCAGCAAGGGACTATTGGCGGTTCCGTTTCACAATCGCCGCTGGGACGGGGATTTCTTGACGGTGAAGAAGCTGATCGTCGAGCAAGCTCTCGGCCGGCTCGTCAGCTTCGAGTCGCACTTCGACCGCTTCCGCCCCATCCCGCGCGGGGGGGTATGGCAGGAGGCGGAGAATCCGGCCAACGGAATGCTGTTCGACCTGGGGCCACACCTCGTCGATCAGGCGCTGGCGCTGTTCGGTCTGCCGGACACGATCGTGGCGAGCGTTCGCTCGGATCGCGACGGTTCGGAGATCGAGGACGCCTTCGACATTACGCTGAGCTATCCGGGGGCGAACGGCAAAGGGTTGCTGGTGCACTGCCGGACGAGCTATCTGGCTTGCGACAATTCGCCAAGATTTTTGCTGCACGGAACACGGGGCAGCTTTCGCAAGCACGGGCTCGATCCACAGGAGACTGCGGTGGTCGGCGGAGCGACAGTTCCCAAGCTGGGATCGCCGGACGTGTGGTTGCAGGAGGACGAGCCGGCATGGGGCACGCTGACCGTTGCGCCGAATCCGGCCGCTCCGGCCAGGCTGGTCGAGAGCCGGGTGAAGACCGAGATCGGCGACTATCGCGGCTTCTACGCGAACGTGCGCGACGCGATCCTGGGCACGGCGCCGCTCGCTCTGACGGCGGAGGACGGATACCGCGTGATCCGGTTGTTGGAACTGGCTCGTCAAAGCTCCGCCGAAGGACGCAGGTTGAAGGTGGAGCTATAGAGCTGTGCAACGGCGCTGGGAGGCTGCGCCCGCCCGCGCCAGGGGGCTTCCGGTTGGGCTGGGGACGCGCTTCCATCGCCAACGCGAGCGAGGCGGGGCCGAACCCTGCGCCCGAAAACACCCAAGCCGGGCGATGCCGACCTGTTCGGTCAAGAACTCAAGAACTCAAGAACTCAAGAACTCAAGAACATGATCGACCGGCGGCACGAACGGGTGCGCTTGTCCGGATTGATCGACTAGCAGCGCATCGAGCCGACGTCCGGTTTGAACTGGACCCCATTGGTGAGGCCGTGGGGCTTCGGGCCTGAGGCGTAAGCCTGCTGCTGCCGTTCGACAATCAGGCCGCTTCGTGCCGCTTCCGTTCGTGCTGTGGTTCTGTGGGTGACGCGTTGGCGTTGTCCAGGCGAAGTGGCATAGCCGCCTTCGCGAACGGCGATGGCGCCCTATCGACTGAAGGCTTCCGCGATGCCCTGTTGCCGTGATTACTAGCGCAGGATGCGTTCGGATGGAACCGCCGAGCCGATCCATCGATGAGCTGAACCACTGCTCTATCAAGAGCTTGGAGCGCCGATGCATGCTCGCGTGTGACAGCATGGCGCTCTGGGACGCTCGCTCGACACGGATCCGTGGCGACGTCGGAACGGATGTCCGATGAAGCAGAGCGCGTGTTGGAGCATCACGATCGGCATCAAACAGGTAGAGCGGGATTCATGGCGAAGACCGCACACACTTTTCGCCATCCCGCTCCAGGACCCATTCAAGATCATCATTGCAATGAAGACACCTTGCCGGCTTTCGGAGCGATCGGGTTCCGGAGACGGGTAGGTGCGGGCTTGTCGGGCCCGCGTCTTCGGCGATGGCGATATCGCATAGATGCCATGTTGGCTGGAGAGAGACGATGAAGATTGCAGTGCTTCCGGGAGACGGTGTCGGCAAAGAGGTGACGGCGCAGGCCGTCAAGGTGCTCAAGGCCGCGGTCGGCAACGCAACGTCGCTGGAACTCACCGAGGCGCCGATCGGTCAGGCGGGGGTGGAGGCGGCCGGCGACCCGCTGCCGCAGACGACCCTCGAATTGTGCCGCAAGGCCGATGCCATCCTGTTCGGCGCCGCCGGCATCCCCGGCGACGAGAAGCTGCCGTTCGATCAGCGGCCGGGCGCCAGCCTGCTGCGGCTGCGCAAGGATCTGCAGCTGTTCGCCAATTTCAGGCCGGTGTTCATGTTTCCGGAACTGATCGGGGCGTCCACCCTGAAGCCCGAGGTGGTCGACGGGCTCGACGTGATCATCTTGCGCGAGCTGACCGGCGACGTCTACTTCGGCGAACCGCGCGGCATCCGCACGCTGCCGAGCGGCGAGCGGCAGGGTTTCAACACCATGGTCTACTCGGAATCGGAGGTCGAGCGCATCGCGCACGTCGCGTTCCAGACCGCCCGCGGCCGGCGGCGCAAGGTCTGCTCGGTCGACAAGGCCAACGTGCTCGAGACCTCGCAGGTTTGGCGCGACGTGTTCACGCGGGTGGGGAAGGACTATCCGGATGTCGAGCTGACGCACGTCTTCGTCGATGCGGCGGCGATGATGCTGATGCGGGCACCCAAGCAGTTCGACGTCGTGGCGACCGGCAACATCTTCGGCGACATCCTGTCGGACTGCGCGGCGATGCTGACCGGTTCGATCGGCATGCTGCCGTCGGCGTCGCTGGCCAACGACCGCAAGGGTCTGTACGTGCCGGTGCACGGGTCCGCGCCCGACATCGCCGGCAAGAACATCGCCAATCCGCTGGCTGCCATCCTGTCGGCCGCGATGATGCTGCGCTATTCGTTCGACCTGCCCGAACTCGCGGCGCGCGTCG
This sequence comes from Ancalomicrobiaceae bacterium, assembly GCA_031291595.1. Taxonomy (GTDB): domain Bacteria; phylum Pseudomonadota; class Alphaproteobacteria; order Rhizobiales; family Ancalomicrobiaceae; genus CAIYYN01. The sequence goes on from JARLIU010000199.1 coordinate 34,286, forward strand.
AGAAGGCGGTGAGCCGCGTGCTGGCAGGCGGACAGCGCACTGCCGACATCTATCAGCCCGGCACCGCTAAAGTCGGGACGATCGAGATGGGCGATGCCGTCGTCGCGGCACTCGGCCGGGCCTGACCGAACCGGCAAAAGCCTGCTGAAATCGAGCGACGTCGCCTGCGACCCCCGTCGGGGCTCGGACGGCGCCGACCGGACCCACAGGCGTGCGGGGTCCTCGGTGATCGGTTGCGTGACGCTGAGCAAGGCTTTCGCCGCCCTCGATGCGAGGCCACGGCGGCAAGATCTTCGGGGCAGCGGGGTGAAAGACGCCGGACAAGGACGACTCATCCATCGCAAGGCGCGATGGCGCCTTACCGAACGACGATTTTGAGAAAGCCGCGCGGCTTTCTATAAAAAGTCTGGAGAGGGCTGCCCGCTGTCCCGGACGGGCGTGGTGGCGTCGGGCCCTCAGGGTTGCGTAGCCAAATCGGGTTTGAGGGATTTGCTTCGGGCTCGAAGGCTGATTCAACAAATCAACGCCATGGCGTCAATGGTGGATCGTTGGGAGGAAAACGATGGCAAAAAGGCTCTCGGCTGAGCAGTGCCCTGGCGTCTATCGGCGCAACATCGGCGACATCAGGGTCGCGACGGTCAACGACGGCAAGTATCCGACGGCGTTCGATCATATCATCGGTGTCGACGCAGCCAGGTGCCGGCAAGCGCACGAGGCGGCGCATGCGCCGACTCCGCCGTGGCTGACGATCGATACGTTTCTGGTCGATACGGGCGATCGGTTGATGTTGGTCGATTCCGGTTTCGCCGGAGCTGGGCCGACCACCGGGCGGCTGGTTTCCAATCTGGCGCTTCTCGGTGTCAAGCCGGCAGACATCGATGCGATCCTGATGACCCACCTGCATGCGGATCACGTGGGTGGGCTGACCGACGAAAACGGGCAGCGAGCCTTTGCCAACGCCGAACTGGTGGTGCACGAGGACGAAATCGCGTTCTGGGAGGACGAAGGCACGCTGTCGCGACTGGTCGAGCTGCAGAAGCCGGATTTCGGCCGCGCGCAGAAGGCGCTCAATGCCTATCGCGGTCGAACCCGCGCCGTCCGCACGAACGAGGAAGTCGCCAGCGGCGTCTCGGCCACGCCGACGCCCGGGCACACGCCGGGCCACAGTGCGTGGCGGATTTCATCCGGCGACGAGACCCTGCTGATCTGGGGCGACATGGTGCACCTGCCGTCGATCCAGTTCGCCATTCCGGAAGCCAGCGTCATCTACGACGTCGACCCCGATGCGGCCGCGCAGTCCCGCCGGCACGTGCTCGACATGGCTGCCGCCGACCAGATTCTGGTCGCCGGCATTCATCTGAGCTTTCCGGGCTATGGCTGGGTGCGGAAGACTCCATCCGGCGGCTTTGCCTACGTCGCCGAGACGTGGACGCCCGTTCTCGAATGACGGCACTGCCCGACAGAGGCATTGCCTGTCGCCAATCCGAGGCAGGTCGCTGGCAACGGCGATCGGCCATGAGCACCATCCGCCTGACATGACAAAGGACCGCGTGAGGTCACCACGCGGTCCTTGCCGATTCGGCCGAGCGTTCCGGCAGCAGATGAGGTCGGATCCGCCCTCGTCCAATTCCGTCGCGCTCTAATGCGGAGCCCTGGGGCCGGCGCCGGCGCCGGATGTGGCAATGGCGGCGGCAATTTCGGCGTAGTCCGCATTCGTCAAGTCAAGCCTCGCCGCGCCGAGCCAGCCGTCGACCTGGTCCGGGCTGCGCGCGCCGACGATCGCAGCCGTCACGCCGGGCCATCCGAGTGTCCAGGCCACCGCGACGCAGGCGACACTGGTGTCGTGGCGCGCGGCGACCGGCTCGAGCGAACGCGCGAGGCCAAGGTTTTGCGCCAGAGCGTCGCCACTGAATTGCGGGTTGCGCGACCGCCAGTCGTCGCTGGCCAGCGACCGGGCGCGCTCGGCCGTGAAGCGGCCGGAGAGAAGGCCTGATTGCATTGGGCTGTAGACGATGACGCCGACGCCGTGCGCGTCGCACCAGGGCAACTCGGCTTCGGCAATGCCGCGCCGGATCGCCGAGAACGGCGGTTGCAGCGTGTCGACATGCCCGACGCGCTCGGCTGCCTCAAGCTGCGCGGCGTCATGGTTCGACAGGCCGATGGCGCGGACCTTGCCTTCGCGTTTCAGATCGAGCAGCGTTTGCCAATAGTCTTCGATCGGCGTCCCGTCCTCCGCCGGCCAGTGCATCTGATAGAGATCGATCCGCTCGACGCCGAGACGCTTGAGCGACGCCTCGACCTCGCGCCGGAGGCTCGCTGCCGCGCCGATTCGCCGAGCCTGCAGTTTGGGATTGCCTTCATCCCAAATGAGACCGCACTTGGTGAAGACGTAAGGACGCTCGGCTGCCGGAATGTCGGCGAGGGCCTGCCGCACCACCGCTTCCGAATGGCCAAGACCGTAAAGCGCCGCCGTATCGATCCAGTTGATGCCACGTGCGATGGCGTGGCGGATCGCAGCGATCGAGTCGCGATCGTCCTGCGCTCCCCAACCGAACGACCATCCGGTACCGCCGATCGCCCATGCGCCGAACCCGACGCGCGTGATGGTCATGTCCGTGCGACCAAGCCGACGCGTCGGAAGAGGGGCTGCCTTCTGGGGGGAGGTTTTGCTTGCGCTCATGGGCTCGGTCCCGTGCTGCAGTTGGAGTGCGCCGGGCGACGACTCGCCCGGCGCGGGGTCTCATTTCTTGGCCTTTGCCGACTGCGAAGTCGACAGCGCCACCGCCAGATCCGGCCAAGCCATGGACCGATGCGGCTGCTTCGCCGGGTCGGTGCCAACGGCCGGATCCCAGTCGACGGCGAGGAAGCGCTGGCCGCTCACGTGTCCACCCAGTTCGGTGAGCAAACCAAGCGTCGGAGGAGCCATCGCCGACGGCGGAATGAGCGTCCGCCGATCGACGCCCGGCTCGTCCGGCACCATCACGGTGTCCGACGGTCCGCCCGGAAGCACGGCATTGACGGTGATGCCGCTGCCGTCCAATTCGCGCGACAGCATCAGCATCCAGGCCTCGCACGCCGCCTTGCTCGGGCCGTAGGGCGAAAATCCGGGGCGCAGCATGGTGAAGTAGCTGGTCCCCATGTAGACGATCCGGCCCCACTTCTGCCGCCGCAAGATCGGCACGACCGCATGCGTCATGTTGAAGACGCCATTGACGTTGGTCGCGAAGAACCGAGCCCAGAGCTGCGGGCTGACGTCTTCGATCTGGAGTTTCTTTCTGGTGTACTCCGGATGCACGGAATTCATGCCGAGCGCGGCATTGTTGATCAGCACGTGCAATCCGCCGAAGTGCTCGACGACTGCGTTGACCTGGCGAACGCAGGCGTCCGGGTCGATCACGTCGCAGGGGAGGGCGAAAACCTTGTCGCCGTACGTCTGCTGTAGTTTCGCAGCGCCGTCGGCCGAATGCGTCAGCGCACCGACGCGCAGACCGGCGTCGAGAAAACCTTCGAGCAGCGCAACGCCGAAGCCTCCCGCCGCCCCCGTGATGATCGCAACCTTTCCTTCCAAGTCGGAGTAGGGCGATGTCATTTTGTCTTCTCCTCGTTGTGGTGAACCTACCCCCCGCGCGGCCGGAGCGATGGCCGGGTGACGCAATTGCGTCGCTCAGCGCAATCCGAACCCGCGCGATTGCAGGATCTCGCGCAGCACGTGGCGTCCCATCAGCGCACGCTTGTCGCTGATGCGTCTCGCCGCCTGCTCCGTCCAATCGATGTCCGTCATCTGCTGCTCCGACCGGAAGCCCCGCAGACGCTGGTCATAGATGGCGAGCGCCTCCGGTGACGCCTGCTCGTATTGCTCGTGGTGAAGCACCATCGTCTGTGGCAGCCGCGGCTTGACGTCGGTCTCGACCGTTGCGTCGGGGTAGCCGAGCGTCATGCCGAACACCCCGAAGACCTCGTCCGGCAGCCCCAGTTCCGCCGCGACCTCGCGCGGATGGTTGCGCATCGCGCCGATATAGCAACCGCCGAGACCAATGGATTCGGCCGCGACGAGCGTGTTCTGCGCCGCAAAGGCGGCGTCGGCGATGGCAACGATGAACGATTCCAGATAATCGAGCCCTTCCGACGTCTGGCCGCAACCGGCGGCGATCATGCGCAACCGCGACAGGTCTGCCACGAACACCAACAGCAGCGGCGCCTTGGCGACGTGTTGCTGATTTCCCGCCAGCTTCGCCAGACGGGCCTTGCGCCCGGGGTCGCGCACGGCGATCACGCTCCACGCCTGCAGGTTGGATGTCGTCGGCGCGGACTGCGCCGCCGCGATGATCATCTCGAGCGCATCGGGCGGTAGCGCCCTATCGCTGTAATGACGAACCGACCGGTGCGCCAGCAGCGTGTCGAGGACGTCATTCCAGTCCGCTCGCGGAAATGCCTCGGCGACCTCCTTGGCCATGTGCGGATCGCGGTATCGCGCGGTCAATCGCGCCATGGCGTCTGGATTTGCAGTTGCATCGGAAACCAATGGGACATCAGCCTGCATGAACTCATCTTCCTTCGGTAGGCATGGGAGGTGGTGTGGCTTGGCGCGCCGCTAGTGGAGCGAATTTGGCATTTGAGTCCAAGCGGACTGCGTGGCCATACTCAAATGTCAAATTCAAAGCTCCACTAGACTCAATGAATTGCTAGTGGTCCTGAGATTCCGACATTTGCATGTGAGCACGCTGCGCGTGGGATGCAAATGTCGGAATCGGACCACTAGTCAAATCCCCTGCCGTACCGCCGCTCGAATGCGACAATTTCGTCCGTGTGCGACAGCGTATAGTCGAGTTCGTCGAGCCCGTTCAGCAGGCAATGCTTGGCAAACGGGTCGACGTCGAAGGTGTGAACAGAGCCGTCCGGCAGGGTTACCTTCTGGCTGGCAAGGTCGACGTCGACTTTCAAGCCTTGCCTCTGTTCAATCTGGACGAGCAGCCTGGAAACGACTTCGCGCGGAAGCCGGATCGGCAGCACGCCGTTCTTCAGGCAGTTGTTGGCGAAGATGTCGCCGAAACTCGGCGCGATGGCGACGCGAAAGCCATAGTCGTACAGCGCCCAGACGGCGTTTTCGCGCGATGACCCGCAGCCGAAATTCTCGCTGCCGACGACGACGCGCGATTCCCGATAGGCCTCTTGATTGAGCAGGAAGCCCAGATATTGCGAGCCGTCCGGCGCGAAGCGAAGATCGTGGAACAGGTATTGTCCGAAGCCGCCGTTCCGCGGTTTCTGCAGGAAGCGCGCCGGAAGGATCTGATCGGTGTCGACGTTGGGGCGGTCCATGGGAAACGCGAGCGCGTCGATGTGTTGGAAGCGCTGCATGCTCAACCTCCGTTCAGCATCGGACGGACGTCCGTGATGTGTCCGGCGACCGCTGCGGCCGCTGCCATGGCCGGGCTCATCAGATGGGTGCGGGCGCCGCGTCCCTGCCGGCCGACAAAGTTGCGGTTCGACGTCGATGCGCAACGCTCGCCCGGCGCGACCACCTCGCCGTTGGTGCCCAGGCACATAGAGCATCCCGCCTGCCGCCAATCGAAGCCGGCCTCCCTGAAGATCCGATCCAGCCCTTCGGCTTCGGCCTGTTCCTTGACGAGGCCGGAGCCGGGAACGACCCAGCCGCGAACGTCGGGGTGAACTTTCCTGCCGTTGACCACCGCGGCGGCCGTCCGCAGGTCTTCGATACGGCCGTTGGTGCACGAGCCGATGAATACGCGGTCGACTTTGATGGCGTCGAGCGCCATTCCCGGCGTCAGGCCCATGTAATCGAGCGCCCTCGTCATGCTTTCGCGACGCTCCGCCCCCGCAGCCTTGGCCGGGTCGGGGACGACGCCTCCGATCGGCGCCACATCTTGCGGGCTGGTCCCCCAAGTGACCATGGGAGCGATCAAGCCGGCGTCGAGATGAACTTCGGTGTCGAACGATGCGCCTGCATCGGAGGGAAGGGTGCGCCAGTAGGCGACGGCGGCGTCCCAATCGGCGCCTTTCGGCGCATAGGGGCGTCCAGCGAGATAGGCATAGGTTGTTTCGTCCGGGGCAACCATGCCGGCGCGCGCGCCGGCCTCGATGGACATGTTGCAGACGGTCAGACGGCCTTCCAGCGACAGGCCGGAGATCGCAGATCCGGCATATTCGATGACATGGCCGGTGGCCCCCGCCGTGCCGATCCGCTCGATGATGGCGAGAATGATGTCTTTGGCGTAGACTCCGGCGTGACGCGGGCCGTCGACCACGATCCGCATGGTCTTGGGCTTGCGCTGCCATAAGGTTTGCGTCGCCAGCACATGGCAGGCTTCCGTCATGCCAAGGCCGAAGGCCATCGCTCCCATCGCGCCATGGGTCGAGGTGTGACTGTCGGCGCAGACGAGAATCTGGCCCGGTTGACTGATGCCCTGCTCGGGGCCGATGACGTGGACGATGCCCTGCCGACGATCCTTTAAGCCGAACAAGACGATGCCGGCATCCTTGGTGTTGGCGCTGAGGGACTCCACCATCGCGCGGCGCTCGGGATCGGCGATATCCCGCACATCTCTGCTGTCGGTCGGGATGTAATGATCGGGCGTGGCGAAGATGCGCTGAGGCTCGCGCGGGCGCAGATTGCGGGCGCGCAGGAATTCGAACGCCGGCTCAGAGCCGTCATGAATCAGATGGCTATCGATGAAGAGCAACGTTTGGCCGTCCGGTCGCTCGATGATCCGGTGCTTCGCCCAGATTTTCTCGAACATCGTCCGAGCAGCGGCATGTGAAGCCGTATCCATGAATATCTCCGTTCGGCGTCCGCTGACGCACGCGAGTTGAGAGACAGGCCACGACCCGGCGATGTGTCGCTGCGCAGGCGCTACCCCGCTCTCACCGCCGACAGCCGTTCGACCTGACCCAACGCGAGGCCATCAAGCGGTCCGGTTGGCGTTCTTATAGAAAAGATGCCGGGATCGTCGAAGTCGTGATTGGGAAGGGTGTCATCGCGGCTTGCGACGAGCTAACGTCCCGGACTGCTCGGGCGACAGCTTGGTCACGACACAAATCACGCCTAAGCAGGGCAGCCGTTCGGCATGAGCGGCGTGCATTGGGAGGAAAGGAGATGCGGTTCGACCTGCTGTCCTTGAGGCTGTTTGTCGCTGTGTGCGAGCAGCAAAGCATCGCGCGCGCGGCGGAGAGCGAGCACATCGCCGCCTCGGCGCTGAGCAAGCGCATCTCCGACCTCGAAGACCACTTGAAGGCCACACTGTTTTTGCGCACGCCGAAAGGGCTCGAACTCACCCCGCCAGGCTACTCTCTTCTCCACCACGCGCGCGTGGTCATGCGCGACCTGACGCAGATGGAGAGCGAACTCAGCAACCACGCTCTCGGCTTGTGCGGACAGGTTCGCATCTACGCGAACGCTTCGGCGATCGTGCAGCATCTGCCGCGTGACCTCGGGGAATTCATGTCGCAGCACAAGGCGGTCCGGGTGGAACTGGAACAGGCGACAAGTCAGGAGATCGTGCGGGCGGTGGCCGAGAATGCGGCCGATATCGGAATCTTCGGCGGAGTCCGGCCGATGGCGGGACTGCGGATACTGCCTTATCGCTCCGACAAACTCGTCGTGCTGACGCCGGTCGGCCACCCGCTCAGCGACCGGGCATCGGTGAAATTCGGGGAAGTCGTGGAGTTCGATCTGGTCGGGCCGCAAAAAGGCAGCTTCCTCGATTCTCTCGTTCAGCGGGCGGCCGCCGATATCGAGCACGCCTTGAATTTGCGCCTGCGAGTCAATGGCTTCGAGTCGGTCTGCAGCATGGTCGCGGCCAATCTCGGCGTCGGCTTGGTGCCGGAGGAATGCGCCAAACAATATGTCGCGACGAGACCTGTGGTCTCGGTGCCTCTCGACGAACCGTGGGCGACGCGAGCTTGGAAGATCTGCGTTCGCGATAGCACGTCATCGCCGCAGGTCGTGCAACTGCTGCTCGAACACTTGAGCACGTGAGCACTCGGCATCCGGGGCAGGCGGCGAACGTGCTGGCGCTCTGTGGGCGTTTCGGCGCCGGACGCCGAAATTGCGCGGGTTGCGGCAGACGTCGCGCCCCGGCGACCGGTGATCACCGCCCTCAGGCCGGACCTGCAACCCTCGACATCGCGGGCGCTGTTGGTTCCGCTCCAGGTCGATCCTTCGGGCCAACCAAGACGCCTGCTGCATCGCTAAGGACGATGGCGGGCTGCCGAAAGACGACTTCAGCCGGTTGGCGAAGCTTCCTATCATATATTGGACGCGACTGACGCGCGGTCGCTGGGCTCGGTATTGGGGCAAGCGGCGCGCCGGCTGGATCGTCTGCAACATGACCTTGCGTCATGTTCAAACACAACAGACTAAACAAAAAAGACAGATGGGAGGCTGGAATGCCAATTCGCGAAATCAAACGGCTCGGGCTTTTGGGGCTGTCCGCGCTTCTCTGTGCTGCGGTGACATTCGGGTCCGAGCGGGTTTTGGCCGCCGATCCGACTCCGGAAGAACAGGCGAAGGCACTGGCAAACGTGCCGAAGGGTGCCCTGCAATACTATGATGGGTATTGGTACGCCTCGAACGTCATCGCCGACCCGCTGAAGAATTTCACGCCACACAAGGCGCCCTGGCAGATCTGCCACAATGATTCCTACCTCGGCAACTCCTGGCGCGCCAATCTCGTCGCTGAATTGCGAGCGTTGACCAGCCAGCTCGCCAAGCAAGGGTTGGCCAAGGAAAATCTGATCGTCACCAACTCCAACGGCGACGTCAATGTGGAACTGTCACAGCTGAAGACGCAGATCGC
>JARLIU010000200.1 GCA_031291595.1 Ancalomicrobiaceae bacterium
CCTGGTGGGTTCAGGCACACGACGAAAAGGTTCGCGGATAATGCGGAAACTGTCGCTTCTGTTGGTTGGTACCGTGCTCGGCGCCGGGCTGATGTTGGGCGTCAACAACGGCGCCAAAATGCTGTCCGGTACGGCGCTCGCTGCCAGTCCGGAGACCTACCGGCAGCTGATGCTGTTCGGCGACGTGCTTGACCGCATCCGCACCGACTATGTCGAGCAGCCGGACGAGGACAAGCTCATCGAGGCCGCCATCAACGGCATGCTGTCGTCGCTCGACCCGCATTCGAGCTACTTGAACCCCAAGGGCTACAAGGACATGCAATTGTCCACCCATGGCGAGTTCGGGGGCCTCGGCATCGAGGTGACGATGGAGGACAACGTCCTCAAGGTCGTCACCCCGATCGACGATACGCCGGCGGCGCGCGCCGGGGTTCGCTCCGGCGACATCATCACCCAGCTCGACGGCGAGAGCGTGCAGGGGCTGACCCTCAATCAGGCCGTCGACAAGATGCGTGGTCCGGTCAATTCCGAGATCAAGCTGACGGTCAAGCGCGAGGGCGTCGCCGACCCGATCGACATCAAGATCACCCGCGCCACCATCCAGATCAACCCGGTCAAATGGCATGCCGAGGGCGAGATCGGCTACCTGAAGATCGCCCAGTTCAACGAGCACACCTACGACCGGCTGAAGGACGCGATCCAGAAGGCCGACGCCGAGATCGGTCCGGACAAGATCAAGGGCTGGGTGCTCGACCTCAGGAACAATCCGGGCGGTCTGCTCGATCAGGCGATCCAGGTGTCGAACGCCTTCCTGGAACGCGGCGAAATCGTCTCCACCCGCGGCCGCAACGCCGACGAGAGCCAGCGCTACAACGCCCGTCCGGGCGGCGACCTGACCGCCGGCAAGCCGGTGATCGTGCTGGTCAACGGCGGTTCCGCCTCGGCCTCGGAGATCGTCGCCGGCGCGCTGCAGGACCACCGCCGGGCCACGATCCTCGGCACCCGTTCCTTCGGCAAGGGCTCGGTGCAGACCATCATTCCGATCGGTCCGGCCGGCGGGGCGCTGCGGCTGACGACGGCGCGCTACTACACGCCGTCCGGCCGCTCGATCCAGGCCCAGGGCATCACGCCCGACATCGAGGTGCTGCAGGATCCGCCGCCCGAACTGAAGGGCAAGGACTCGACCACCGGCGAGGCAAGCCTGAAGGGTCACCTGAAGAACCCCAACGACGCCACCCCGGCCGACGAAAAGACCGGCAGCCAAGCCTATGTGCCGCCGGATCAGAAGGACGACAAGGCGCTCGCCTACGCCCTCGATCTGCTGCGCGGCGTCAAGATCAATGCCGCCTTCCCGGCCAATCCGAAGACGGCGATCCCGAACTGACGACTGGCATCGAGCCGATTTGCGACAGGCCGTCCGGACATCCGGGCGGCCGTTTTGCGTTCCGCCCGACCGCCGAATTCGCTGCCTGCCGCCGCCGCGAGATTGCAACGAAGCGTTAACGAATCGGGCACCCGAATCACCTAAGCTTTCTCATCCGGATTGGTGCTCGCCCGGATGCCGCTGCGAGTGCCGGCTTGCTCGCGTGCGACGCTCAGGAAAGCCATGCCCAACGACCTGAAGAAACCGCTGGGGCTGAAGACGATCAAGAACGGGTTGTTGACGCACCTGCCGCTTGGTCTCATCGGCGCGACGATCCTGTCTGCCACCGTCCTCGGCGCCGCCGCCTGGATCGCCGTGGTGCGCGATCCGCTCGGCGGCGAGCCGGTGACCTATGTGCGCATCGATCGGACCAAGACCGGCCTCAACCCGAAGGACGTCGCTTTCGCCGATCCGAAGAAGGCGGTCGAGCCGCAGCCGATGCCCGCTGCCGTCAAGCCCGACGACGACGAGCATCCGGACGACCCGTCGAAGTCGGCGCCATCGGCCGATGAGCAGGCGCCGACGAAACGGCCGCCGCCAGCCCAGATCGTCGAGGGCCAGCCGCTCACCTCCTCGCCGATTGCCAAGATCACCGAACGAGGCCGCTACGGCCTGGTGCCGAAGATAGCCGCCGACGGCTCGCGCCCGGTCGACCTCTATGCGCGGCCCGCGCCGGCGCTGCCCTCGGCCAGTGCCCGCGTCGTCATTATCGTCGGCGGCCTCGGCCTCAGCCAGACGACGACGCAGGAAGCCATCCGCCTGTTGCCGCCGGCGGTCACCCTCGCCTTCGCCCCCTATGGCTCGAGCCTCGATCGCTGGATGCAGCGCGGCCGCCAGGAGGGCCACGAGCTCTTGCTGCAGGTGCCGATGGAGCCGTTCGACTATCCCGACACCGACCCCGGGCCGCACACGCTGCTGACCACGTTGACGCCCGAGCAGAACGCCGATCGGTTGCAGTGGCTGATGGCGCGCTTCACCGACTATGTCGGTGTCGTCAACTACACCGGCGCCAAGTTCACCGCTGCCACCGACAAGCTCGAGCCGGTGTTGAAGGAACTCGGCCAGCGCGGCGTGATGTTCCTCGACGACGGCTCATCCAGCCGCTCGATGGCCGAGGGCGTCGCCCACTCGGTCCACACGCCGTTTGCCCGCGCCGACTTGACCATCGACGGCAACGCCAGCGAGGCCGCCATCGACACCCGGCTGACGCAGCTGGAAAACCTCGCCCGCTCCAAGGGGCTGGCCATCGGCATGGCCTCGGCCCTGCCGTTGACGGTCAGGCGCATCTCGCAATGGACGAAGACGCTGGAATCCCGCGGCGTCACCGTCATCCCGCTCACCGCCGCCATTCGCAGCGGCCAGATGTGAGGCGAAACCGCCTCGACGATCGGTTTCTCCGCATTGTCTTGCCCGCCGTGCCAACGCGGGCCGAGCCTGCCGGCGCCTACATGTCCTGAGCCGAGAGCTCGACATATCTCTCCGGCTTGCCTTGGTACATTTTTTGGGCAGCGAAGCGGATACGGTCTCGATTTTCATCGAATGCTTTCAGCGCAATCGCCTCGCTGAGCGTATCGAGGCCGGAGAAGCGCTTGAGCGCCGTGGTGTCCAGACGGAACGTCACTTCGAAGGCGGAGTCATGCCCCCAGAAGGTGACGTATTGCCGGCTCGCATCATAGGATCGCATGTCGTTCAGAAAATTGAGGGCCATGGATTTCCCCTTCCTTTGGCTCGTAGTCGGCACTCGATGGGCGTCGGCGCATCCGCCATTCAAAGCGCCTTGATGCCCCAGGTCATGAGAACGAGGATCAGGAAGGCGAGCGGCACGACGACGGGAGGAACAAACCAGGCGTTCATGACGCGTCCCCTTTCGACTTGAAGATGCCATCCGCCGGCACGGGCGCAATACGCGTGAGCGTGTCGCCGCGGACGCAGCGCTCGAACAATTCCGACAGGTCGCGGATGTGGTAGCTGCGGACAGAGCGCTCCGCCGGCATCACTTTGACGACCTGGCAGGTGAGCGTCACGCCGATGGTTCCATCGTGATAGGCGACTGCGTCGCCGACGGAGAAGTCTTCAGACATGGTCGTTTCCTGGGTTAGGGGTTGAGAGCAGACCGCCCGCGGTCACGGGAAAATCCGATCGGGCTTTCGTGGCGGTTCTGCCCATGGCGACGATGATTTCGTGCGTCTTGCCGTCGTCGATGAGCGGCAGGCGGAAGGGATCGGTATCGATTGGCGCGCCGTCGAGCGTTGCCGCCAGGATCCCGGTCTCGACGCCCTCCGGATTGACGACTCGGATGTGGTAGCGCGCCGTGCCGATCCGCTGCATCACCTCGTATCCCGGCCATCCTGCCGGGATGCATGGATCGAGAGAGAGGACGCCGGCGAGCAGACGGATGCCGAGGATGCTTTCCAGTCCGGCGCGCTGCATCCAGCCGGCAGAGCCGGAGTACCACGTCCAGCCGCCGCGTCCGGTGTGGGGCGCGCGGGCATAGACATCTGCCGCGACGACGTAGGGCTCGACTTTGTATCGATGGATGTCGGCGCGGCTGCGGGCGTGGTTGATCGGGTTGATGAGGGAGAACAGCGCGTGCGCCTTGTCCCCTGCCCCCAGCTTGGCCAGCGCCATCACCGACCAAAGCGCACCATGGGTATACTGCCCGCCATTCTCGCGGATCCCCGGTGGATAGCCCTGGATATACCCTGGATCAGGCGACGACGTGTCGAACGGTGGGGCAAACAGCAGCGCCAGTCCGATCTCCGGCTTGATCAGTTCGCGCTCGACCGAGGCCATGGCCTGGGCCGCACGGGTCGGATCGCCGCCGCCCGACAGCACGCTCCACGATTGCGCGATGGCATCGATCCGGCATTCGGCGCTGACGGCACTGCCGAGCGGAGTGCCGTCATCGAAATACGCCCGACGGTACCAGCCGCCATCCCAGGCCTCGCGCTCGATCGACGCTTTGAGGGCCTCGGCATGCTGGATCCAGCCAACGGCACGGCTACGGTCTCCGCGTGCCGTGGCGATCGGCGCCAGGGCTTGCAGCGCCGAAATCATCAGCCAACCCAGCCAGACGCTTTCGCCTGAGCCCTGTTCACCGACCCGGTTCATCCCGTCATTCCAGTCGCCCGTCCCCATCAGCGGCAGGCCGTGTCCGCCGAGCGCCAGACTGGCGTCCAAAGCCACGGCGCAATGCTCGTAGAGACTGGCGGTCCGATTGGACGTGGTGGGGAAAAACAGACTGTCGTGCTCGCCGTCGCGCAACGCCTGCCCCTCGAGAAACGGGATCTCGACGTCGAGGACGGCGGCATCGCCGGTCGCCTCGACATAGTGCGCGGCGGCATAGGCGAGCCACGAGCGGTCGTCGGAGATGCGGGTGCGAACGCCCTGCCCGGAATGTGGCATCCACCAATGCTGCACATCGCCTTCGCCGAACTGCCGACCGGCGGCGGCGATAAGGTGGCTGCGGACAAGATCGGGACGGGTCGAGACGAGAGCAAACCCGTCCTGCAACTGGTCGCGAAAGCCATAGGCCCCGCTTGACTGATAGAAGCCCGATCGCGCCCACACTCGGCAGCTGAGCGTTTGGTAGGTCAGCCAGCCGTTGAGCATGATGTCCATCGCCCGGTCCGGCGTGCGCACCTGGACTGTCCCGAGGGTCTCGTCCCATTGGGCCGTCGCGACAGCTTCGATCGCATGGCTGTCGGTCGCCCGATACGTGGCGATCAGCCGCCGCGCGGCGGCTTCATCGGCGGCTTCGCCGAGGAAGAACCGGATTTCGACGCTGGCCCCGACCGCCAGTTCGATCCGCGTTCTGAGCGCGGCGCACGGGTCGAGCCCTGCTCCGATCGCCCCGGACAAGCGCCCCGCTCCGGCGAGCGCCGCGGGATGGGAGAGTGTGCCATTGCGGCCAATGAACTCGCGGCGGTCGCCGGTCCATTCGGTCTCGAGACCGGCGAGATCGGCAAAGGCGACCCGGCGGCCGAAGTCCATGCTCCAAGGATTGCGGGCGAAGATCGCCCCGGTCTCGCTATCCCGCTCGGTGACGATGAAGGGTGCGGTCTGGGAGCGCGAAGCACCGAGTACCCACTCGACGTAGGCGGTGACGCTGAGCGAGCGGACATGCGACGAATGGTTGGTCAGTCGCAATCGGGAGATCTTGATCGGGCCGTCGACCGGCACGAACTGCGTCAGCACCGAGGCGATGCCGTGTATCTCGAACTCGAAGCGGCTGGTGCCGCGCCCGTGACGGGCGACATACGTCCCGTTGGCGCTGCGAATGGGCAATGCCGTCGGACTCCAGAGATCGCCGCTGTCCTCGTCGCGCAGGTAGAAGGCTTCGCCGGGACCGTCGGTGACGGGGTCGTTGGACCAGGGAGTCAGTTGATTTTGCCGGCTGTTGACGGACCATGTATAGCCGCTGCCCTCGGAGGAGACCTGAAAGCCGAAGTCGGCGTTGGCGATCACATTGATCCAGGGCGCAGGTGTCGACTGGCCCGGTCCGAGGATCGTCACATACTCCTTGCCGTCCTTGTCGAAGCCGCCGAGGCCGTTGAAGAACTCGAGCGCCGGACGCCTGAACGGGTCCGCGCGCGAGACCGCGGGTTGGTGGCGGAACGGCGGATGGCGGCTTGCGGATTTCGGATCGATGCGTCGATCCAATTGATCGAGCAGGCTGCCGCGCTGGGCGACGATAACGACCCGCGCCACGGCCGTCAGCAACGCGCGCGTTTCGCCCTGCATCAGATCGGAACGCAGGACGAAGACACGGCCCGCAGCTTCATTGCCCGGGCGAAGCGAACGCGATTGGCTGGTTCGAACCAGCGTCTCCAGCGCGATCTGCAAATCCTGCACGTAGGATGCTTGGCGATCGTTCAGAATGACGAGATCGACGGCGAATTGCTTCATGCGCAAATAGTCGTGGGCCTTCAGCAGTTGGCGGGCGATGTCCAGATAGTCCACGTCGGCGACGCGCAGGAGTACGATCGGCAGATCGCCTGAAATACCCTGGCCCCACAGGGCGGATTGCGGGCCGCTGCCACGCGCGATGATGTCCGAAGCAGGGCGCATGCCCGGACCGGCATAGACGAGTTCGCCCGCAAGCCGCTGGAACAGCGCCGCTTCCCCCGCCGTGATGCCGAGATGGCGCAACTGCACCTGCGCCTGCGTCCAGGCCAGCGTCGCGGCGCGACCGAAGGCGGAAGCATCCCGCCGCCGGTCGATGAGGTCCACGGCCGCATCGTAGCTGTCCGCGATCACGGTCCAGAACGATACCCTGACGGTCGCGCCCGGCTCGATCTGGATGCGGCGGCGCAGCGCGAAGATCGGATCCAGTACCGTACCGACGGTGCCGGACAGCGCTTGGCCGTCGATCATGGCGATGGGATCGCCGACACCATGTCCGCGCCCCAGAAAGCGGGCACGGTCGGTTTCGATTTCCGGCTTCGGCGCCGTGTCGCCGTCGACGACGGCCAGATGCGCGGCATAGATGGTCGGTTCGGACGGCGAGCGCTTGCGCCGGGTGGCGATGATGGCACCAAGATCGGCGCGGTATTCCGTTTCGACGAACAGTTTGGAGAAGGCGGGATGCGCCATGTCCTGCGATTGCGACGCCAGCACCAGTTCGGCGTAGGAGGTGATTTCGATGGTGCGGGCGTGGGCGCCGGAATTGGCGATCGAGATGCGGCGAACCTCGGCATCGTCTTCCGCGGAAACGATCACTTCCATGGTCGTGGTCAGGGGTCCATCGCGGCGGATGAACTCGGCCCGGTATTCCTGGAAACTCACATGGTAGCTGTCCGGCTCATGTCCCACCGGCTGGAAGCCTGCCGACCAGACAGCCCCGCTCTGAACGTCGCGCAGGAAGATATAGGAGCCGGTGGCGTCGCACGTGGCATCCTCCCGCCACCGCGTGATGGCGAGATCGCCCCAGCGGCTGTAGCCTGAGCCGGCTACGGTCAACATCGTGGTGAACCGGCCGTTGGACAGCAGATTGACTTCGGGCCTTGCCTGATGCGGGCTGGCGAACGCGCGTCCTCCGACCGGTTGCAGATCCCGCAGCGCCGCGTCGGATTGCGCTTCGGCCGCAAATGGACGTGCCACCAAGACGTCCCGCGGCATGCGCTCCTGCAACAGGAGTTCGGTTGCCTGCACCATCGGTTCGGCGTGAAAGCGCGACCGCATGATGCCCTCCAGCAGCGTATCGGCGATGGCGACGATCGACATGCCCTGGTGGTGGGCCATGAACGCCTTGACCACCACGACATCCACGCCTTTGGGCAACCGCTCGGCCGTGTAGTCGAGCGCCTCGTAGAAGCCGTAGCGGCCTCGCCCGCCGGCCGCCACCAGCCGGATAAGGTTGTCGGCCGCGGCCTTTGGATCGACCATGGCGGCGAGCACGGTGGCATAGGGTGCGATGACCTGACTGCCGCCCAATCCGCGTTTCAGGCCGAGGCCGGGAACGCCGAAGCTCGAATATTGATAGGTCAGTTCGAGATCGCGGGCATTGTAGGCGGATTCCGAGATGCCCCACGGCAGGCCGAGACCTTTCGCGTAGGAGATCTGGCGACGCACGGCCAGGCCGGTCGTCTGTTCGAGGAGGCTCCCTTTCGGTGCGCGCATGACGAGCGACGGCATCAGGTATTCGAACATCGAGCCCGACCAGGAGACGAGCGCGGCGCCATGGGCAACCGGCGTCACCACGCGACCGAGGCGGAACCAGTGTCGGGCGGGAATGTCGCCCTTGGCGATGGCGATGAAGCTGGCGAGGCGCGCTTCCGAGGCCAGCAGATCGTAGCAACTAGGATCGAGGGCGCCATCATCCACCAGGTAGCCGATCGACAGCAGCTTGCGCGACGGATCGAACAGGAATTCGAAATCCATCGCCATCGCCATCGCTCGGACCGAGACCTCCAGCGACTCGATGCGATCCTCGATCGCTTGGCGTGCCGCACCTCCGGGTGCGAGATCAGCGATATGGGCGGCGATCGCCGCACAGCTGGTCTCGGCCCAGAACACCATGTCGGTCGAGGTATCATGGCCCTGCTCGAGTGCAAGCGCGCGCGCCATATCGAGAATGGTCTCGGCACCGGCAGCCATGCCGGCAAGATGCGCCGGCAGATCCGCATCCGCCACTGGCTTGCGGGCTTCGCCGATGAGTGCGGCAAGATCGGCATCCAACTCGGCCCAGGTGACCGTCTGCGTCCGACGACCATCCCGCAAGCGCGCCGCTGCCTCACGGCCGAGGTCAAGCGCATCGGCAATGCCGGCCAGGATCTGCGCCGGTGGCAGCGTCGCGCGGCCGCGCCAATCGGCGAGCGCGTTGGCAAGCGCGATCAGATGGCCAGCCAGATTGCCGCTGTCGACCGAGGAAATGTAGCGTGGCACCAACGGGCTCAGATCGAGAAGATCATACCAGTTGTAGAAATGGCCCCGGAATTTCGACAGCGCCGACATCGACGCCGTCGTTGCTTCCAGGCGCTTGACCGCCTCGTTCGTGGCGATCCAGCCGAAATCGCGGGCGCTGACGATCGAGAGCAGATAGAGGCCCATATTGGTCGGCGACGTTCGATGGGCGATGACCGGGACCGGATCCTCCTGGAAATTGTCCGGCGGCAGCATGTGCACGGCAGCGGTCACGAAGGTCTCGAAGTAGCGCCATGTGCTGCGGGCAGCCAGGCGGAGAAAGCGCGCGTCTCCCGCCGCCAGGACACGATCGCCTGCCGCTCTCGGGCTGAGACTGACCCAGCGCGCCACGAGTGGCGAGAACGCCCAGACGACCGAAAAGACCAGCGCAATCGTCCAGGCTTCCCCCTCCGACAGGAGGCTCGCTGCCAGACCGACGCCGGCGATCACCACCGCGCCGATCATCCGGCGGTAGAATCCGGCGACATCGAGCCGCGGGGCATTGGTCGCCGCGCCGGCAGGCACCCATTCGAGCATGTGCTTGTGACTGACCGCCAGCCGCCACACGGTGCGGGCGATCGCATCGCCCATCAGCACCGCCTGATCGGCGAGAAACACCACTTCCAACGCCGAAAGGCTTGTGGCGAGACGGAGATCTCTGAGCAGCGCGCGGAAATGGCTCGACAACGTGACGGAAGCGCGGCGCAGCGGCACCACGGCGATGACCGGGATCAGCGTTGGCAGGACGATGGTGGCGAGGATGAGCAGGGTCCAGATCAGCGCCGGTTCCAGCGGCATCGTCCAGCCGGCGACCAGCGCCATGACCGCGAACGGTGCCTTGAGGCTGCGGCGCAGATTGTCGAGCATCTTCCAGCGACCGACGGCCGGGATGGCGGCCTTGGCTTGGCGGAAAGTGCCGGATCCGAAGATCCAGGGCAGCAACTGCCAGTCACCGCGGGCCCAGCGATGCAGTCTCAGGCACGCGACGTTGTAGCGGGTGGGGAATTCCTCGACCACTTCGACGTCCGACGCCAACCCGGCGCGGGCGAAGATGCCTTCGAACAGGTCGTGACTGAGAAGCGCCGCCTCGGGCACGCGCCCGTCGAGCGCCGCCTCGAAAGCATCGACATCATAGATGCCTTTGCCGGCATAGGAACCTTCGCCGAACAGATCCTGATAGACATCGGCAACGGCCGCCGCATAGGGGTCGATACCACTGAGGCTGGAGAACACCCGTTGGAACACCGATCCCTCCCGCGCCGTCGGTAGCGTCGGGGTGACGCGCGGTTGCAGCACGGCGTAGCCCGAGACGACACGGCCGGTCGCGGCATCGAAGCGCGGGCGATTGAGCGGATGCGCCATCTTGCCGATCAACCGATGCACGGTGTCACGCGGCAGGCGTGTATCGGCATCGAGGGTCACGACATAGCGGATTCCCAGCGGCGCGACCGGCGCAAGGCCGTCGGTCGGGATGAAGCTGGTGTCCGTGGCGCCGCGCAGCAGGCGGTTGAGTTCGTGCAGCTTGCCGCGCTTGCGTTCCCAACCGATCCAGCGCCCCTCGCTTTCGCTCCATTGGCGTCGGCGGTGCAACAGCAGGAAGCGCGGACCGGCCGGGGCCGGGCCGTATCGGTCGTTCAGCCGGGCGATGCCGGCGGCCGCGGCAGAGAGAAGCTCCGCATCGCTGGCGGTCTCTTCCGTCGCGGCATCGAGCCAATCGGACACCAGCGCAAAGTGGAGATCGCCGTCCGGGCTGGCGAGATGATGGATTTCAAGCCCTTCGACCTGCTCGTCGATGGCCTCCAGACTGGAAAGTAGCGTGGGAACCGCAACCAGCGTTCGGTACTCGGCCGGGATGCCGTTCTTCAATTCCAGCGCCGGCAAAGGCGTCGCGCGCAAGCCCGACGAGACGCCGCGGTTGACCAGGGCGATCGCGGCGTCCATCGCCGGAATGGCACCCAACAGCAGCAGCAACGAGATCCATCCGGTGCCCAGGCCGTTGGCCGCCAACCCCCACAGCGGCAACGCCAGCAGGATCAGCAGCACGATGGCAATCGCGCCGCCGTAGCCGGCAATTCCAAACCGGCGGATCAGGTGCGACGGCCATTTCGTCAACGGCAGGCGGAAGCCGAGTTCGGCCTCGAATGCCGGCCGTCCACCGGCAACGAGATGGTAGCCGGGATCCTTGTGTCGCGCGTCCGCGTCGGGCAGTTCCGAAGCGCCCGAGCGTCCGGCAGCTTCGACGGCGCGTTCGGCAGTCTCCAGCTCGGGCAATCCGCAACCGCGTGCCAGATCTTCAACGGCACTGCGGTAGAGATTGCGGGTGGGAAAATCCATCTGGCGGAAACCGCCCTGCTGCGACAGCACCTCGTCGACCAGACTGATGCTTTCGACGGCATCGTTCCAGTCGATGTCTGCGATCAGGCGCAGGCTGGTGATGACGTTGCGAACACTGACGTTGGCCGCGCCCTGTCGGCGGTGCACCTCGCGGACCACAGCCTCGGCGTCGCTGCCGCGGGCGGCGAGGCGGCGATCCAGCCAGCTCAGCGCCGGCGCGACCGCCGCATCCATGTCCTGCAGTCGGTAGATAATCTGGACGGCAAATGCATCGGACAGTTGGACGGTGTCATAGGACGACAGTGCGCTGGTCATTGCCGCAGGCCCGCGCATGCCCGAGCCGAGCAGGCGGTCGGCCAGCGCGTCGGCATTCTGACGCTGCTGCCGGGCGTTCACCATGTCTTGCGCCAGCCGCCGCAGATTTTCGATCAGCACGATGCGCAGCGTGATCGGCAAGGCCCAGAGTTCGCCGATCGTCAGCGGTTCGACCTGCTGATAGGCTTTGGCAAAGCGCAGCAGCATTTCGGGCAAGAACCGGCTGTCGCTATGGGCAACGAAGGCCCAGGCGATGCCGAACACCCGCGGATAGCCGCGAAACGGCCCGCCGGCGAGCTTGGGGAGCTGACGATAGTATCCGGCCGGCAGGTCGGAGCGGATTTCCCGGATCTGCCGCTCGACGACGTAGTAGTTGTCGACCAGCCATTCGGCCGCCGGCGTGATGGCACGATCTTCGCCGATGGATTTGACGAAGGTACGATAGGCGTCGAGCAGGACGGCACCGTTCGCAGACAGCCGCTTCGCCAGCGGATACCCCTTGATCGGGCGTGAGGTGACGGCCTGTGTCGCCGCGAGACTGCGCGCATGCTCCTCGATGCGCTCGGCGCTGAACAGTTCTTCGCGGATCGGGTCGCGGCTATCCCAGAGGACGGGTGTCGGTGTGCGGCCGGTGACGTATCGCCGAAGAGTTGCCCAGTTCCACATTTGCTTCACGAATTAGCTCCTCGATTGACGGTCCAGGTCGGCACCACAAGTCCGAACTCGGCGGGTGGCAAATGGGCAGGATCCCGGCCGGACTTCCCGGCTTCTCCGTCCGCCGAGGCTCGCCAAAACCGGCAGACGTCGCGCAATCCGGCGGGCCGGTAGCGGCCAACGTCGACCGACCGCTTTGCATGCCCAGCCCGACGACGGCGAGGAAAGCCCCAGTTGCCAACACCTCGCGGCCAAACGGCTCGGCGGCGCCTGAACGAACTGGAGCCGATACCAGGATCGCTGACGCGCTCAGCGGGATCCGACACCACCCTAGGCGCGCGCGCGCGGAAGTCTCAGGCTCGGAATGTACCCACGATGGGAGTGTCCGTTGGACCTGGGTCGTGATGCCGAACAACGAGGGACGCTGCGGCGACCGCCGCCGCCCGGTTTCCGGGCTTTACATCCGCCCCGTCAGAACCAGCACCACGAGCACGAGGAGGACAACGCCGATGAGCCCGATGCCCTGATTGCCATAGCCGTAGCCATAGCCACGGAAGCGGCCGCTGAAACCGCCGAGCAGGAAGATGACGAGCAGAATGACGAGAACTGTACCAACGGTCATGATCGAACTCCTTGAGTTGATTGCGCCTTCCCGTTTCGGGCGAGCGGGTCCCGGGCGCCGGGGTCCCGCCTCGGCCGGCCGTCATTTCGTCTGAACGGAAAGCCCGTGCTTGCTGACGCTGATATCGATCCCAGCCGTCTGACGCTGCTGGTAGAATTGATAGCCGCCGATCGCACATACGACGATCACTGCGCCGAGTATCAGGAATAGAATGTTGCGCGTCATGACTTATATCTCCCGCTCCGACAGATTTTTCCTGCCATGGCACGACGTATCGATAAAGTAGAAATGACCAACTTGACTTGATGCACTTCGCGCAGGTCTGACAACTCAATGACAAGTACCCGATATCGAACTGAACTGATGCTCTTGAGGTCTCGCTTCTTCCGTAACGCCGCGATCAAGCTTCGACGGAACGGCTATTTGGGCGCGGGATTGGCGGGCAACTGTGCCGGGGCGGTCGCAGTCGGGACCGTCGTTACCGTCATCGATACATTGCCGTAGCCAAAATAGACGAGCGCGCCGAACACGGCAGCAAACAGCAAGGCGCTGAACAGAGCGCTGAGAATCTTGTTGCCGAACGCGAATGATGCACCGATGAGATCGATCACGAACACCACGATGCTCGCGATAAGCACGTGCTCGAACCAGGCATATTGAGGAGGCAGGAACATGGAACCATCCTTTGCATTTGCGACAGCTTCAATCGCATTTTGAATGCCTCGGTTATACGCCTCGGCGCGGCGACCGGGGCGCCTGAAGTTGTTTCGAGTGCGGCAACCAGGCGCCGCCGGGCGTCGCAGCTTTCGGCGACCATAGGCGCGTATTGGCCACCGTCGCGGAAGCGTCGGACTCCACTCAAGCGCGGCAGGGACCAGGGTCTCTAAGGCGGCAAGACTGGGACGTCGCAGATCTGCGCCGCCAATTCAGGCAGTCGTCAATTCGCGGCCGGTGCCACTGCGGCGGTCAGAGCTGCATAGTCAGATTTTGACATGCCGGGCAGCTTGTTGAGAAAGGCGACCGTCTGCCAGATATGGTCGTCGTCTTGCGACTTTCCGAAACCGGGCATTGCCGTCATCTTGACGCCGTACTTTATGAACTGAAAGTTTTCTTTCTCATCCGGCTCGCGTGTTGCCGCAAACAGGTTCGGCGGCGACGGGTTCAATCCTTGCGCAATCGGGGTCGGTGCCACTTCGGGAGCGCCATGGCAAACGGCGCAGTTCTCGACGAAGAGCCGGCCGCCCGCCTTGATCGTTTCGGGCTTGTCGAGCCCTGCCGGCACTTTGTTGGCTCCGAGCCGCGCAGCTACCGAGGCTTCCGAAACGGTGTGAACGGCCCAGGCGACGATCGCGTTGTCTGGAGCGGTGGCCGAAACGTCGTAGACGCCGGAATAGATGAAGGCCACGACCGCCAGGCATTCGAGGATCGCAAGCGCTACGATGGTCTTCACGACGGTGACGAAAGCTTTCATCTTCGGCTCCTGGTCTGCGGCGCTACAGGTTTATTCGATCGATCCGCACAGCCAGTTTTCCGGCCACCCCAGCGGGATCGCGGGCCCGCTGCTCGATGCCGGCGGGCGTGTTCGCTTGCAGCGGCGACAGAGCGTCGCGCGAGAATTTGTCCATCGCCGCCCGTCAGACCCGGCGCTGCAGCACATCGGTGCCGCATGAAAAGCAGTAGCGGGGTCCGACCGGAGCGGGGGCGACCCGATCGGACCCCAGGCGTCGGAAGAGGGTGCGGAGTCCTTCTCCCGTCGCAAACGAACCGGGCAGCCCTCGAGCGGCGGCATCCGCTCGCGCGACACGGGATTCACCTTGCCCGGACAAACAACACGATACGTGACTGCGGCCCATTCGCGGCAGCATCGGATACTACTCAGGGGCAGCATTTCGAGCCGATACGGTGCGATCTGACCTGTCGGCTTCGTTTTCCGCAGCACGTTTGCGGCGGGAACGCCGACGATCGCTTTGCGCCGCCAATCATCAACAGCCGGTTCGAGAGCGGCATGAAAAGTCGGCGGCGGCGCTCGTCCGTGCCGCATGTCACGCTCTGACCCGCTTCCAGAAAGCTCGAATCTCGCACGCGCCGCAGTCGCCGAGCTGAAAGCGGGTGTTTCCCGATCCTGCCGGCAGACCGGATTGGCCTGTATCGCTCGATGGATGACGCGCGGCTCGTGGCCGCGGCTTGCCGCCGCCCGTCAAGCGACAGGAGTTACGCATGCCGTTACACGAACGCGACGCTTCGAAGATCAACGCCGACATCTACGGCACCGTCGCCGCCGATATCCCCGTGCCCAAATTCCGGCTGGGGCAGACCGAACTCAGGCCCGACGTCGCCCATGCGCTGGTGCGCGACGAGTTGTTTCTCGACGGCAACGCCCGCCAGAACCTGTCGACCTTCTGCCAGACCTGGCTCGATAGCGAGGTGCACGACCTGATGGACCTGTCGATCGACAAGAACATGATCGACAAGGACGAATATCCCGCGACCGCGGAGATCGAGAACCGCTGCGTCAACATCCTCGCCGATCTCTGGCACTCGCCGGAAGCCGCTGACACCATCGGTTGCTCGACCACCGGATCGAGCGAGGCCTGCATGCTCGGCGGTCTCGCGCTCAAGTGGAAGTGGCGGCAACGCCAGGAGGCTGCCGGACGGCCGACCAACAGGCCCAATCTCGTCACCGGCCCGGTTCAGGTGTGCTGGCACAAGTTCGGCCGCTATTTCGACGTCGAACTGCGTGAAATTCCGCTCGAGGAAGGCCGCCTCGGCATGACGCCTGAGGAGGTGATCAAACGTTGCGACGAGAACACCATCGGCGTGGTGCCAACCTTCGGCGTCACCTTCACCTGCCAATACGAGCCGGTGGCCGAGATTGCCGCGGCGCTCGACAAGCTGCAGGCCGACACCGGGTTGGACATTCCGATCCACGTCGACGCTGCATCAGGAGGCTTCATCGCGCCGTTCATCGAGCCGGACCTCGTCTGGGACTTCCGCATCCCCCGGGTGAAGTCGATCAACGCCTCCGGCCACAAATACGGTCTGGCACCTCTGGGCGTGGGTTGGGTGATCTGGCGCGACAAGGCTGAGCTGCCGGAGGAATTGATCTTCAACGTCAATTACCTCGGCGGCGACATGCCGACCTTCGCGTTGAATTTCTCGCGCCCCGCCGGGCAGATCATCGCGCAGTACTACCTGTTCCTCAGGCTTGGGCGCGACGGCTACCGGCGGATCCAGCAGAACGGCTACGACACGGCTGAACACATCGGCTGCGAGGTCTGCAAGCTCGGGCCCTTCGAGCTGTTCTTCGACAGCAGCAGCAAGAAGGGTCTGCCGGCGATCTCCTGGGTGATCGAGGATGGCGCCAATCCCGGCTATTCGCTGTTCGACCTGTCGGACCGGCTGCGGGTGCGCGGCTGGCAAGTGGCCGCCTACACCATGCCGCCGAACCTCGAGCACGTCGTCGTCATGCGCGTGCTCGTCCGGCACGGGCTCAGCCGCGACATGGCGGACATGCTGATCGCCGACGTCAAGCGCGGCATCGACTATCTCGTGGCGCACAAGCCCGCGGTGCCGCTCTCGCCCGAGGAAGGGACGACGTTCACGCACCACGGCACGCCGAAGAAGCCGCTGCCCGCCGTGTCGCGCCTGCTCTCGCCTCCCAAGACGAACGGACTGAACGCCAACATCAGCAAGATCATCTGACATTTGACCCGCCGCGGCATCGCCCGCGGCCGGGCAACCGTGACCGCCGGAGCGCATTTCATCCGACCCGGCGATCGCGGATCTCGACATGGATCGTTTGCACGACAACAGGAGGCTCACATGGCCCTGGCAAAGAAAGCCGTGGTTTCCACATTCAGCATGGCGATGATGACGGCCGCCGCGGTCGTCTCCTTGCGCGGACTGCCGATGATGGCCAAGGAACAGCTGACGCTGTTCATCTTTATTGCCTTCGCCACCTTGATCTTTCTGATCCCGGCGGCGCTGGTCTCGGCTGAGTTCGGCGGCGCCTTCGGCGAGAAGGGCGGCGGCGTCTACACCTGGGTGAAAGAGGCGTTCGGCGCGCGCTGGGGCTTCGTCGCCATCTGGCTGCAGTGGATCCAGAACGTGGTGTGGTATCCGACGGTGCTGGCGTTCTCGGCCGCCGCCATCGCCTATGTGGTCGGCAAGCCCGATCTGGCCAACAACGGGTTCTACGTCGGCGCGTTCTGCATTGCCGTCTATTGGGCGGCAACCTGGGTCTCGCTGCGCGGCGTCGACGCGATCGCCAAAGTCACCAGTTGGACTTTCCTGATCGGCACGGTCCTGCCCGGCGTCATCATCATGATCCTGGCCGGCATCTGGATTTTCCAAGGCAACCCGATTGCCATGCTGCACCCGATCGCGACCGATTCCGCTTCCGTCATGTCGATGGCCGGCGGCCATGCCCATCCACGCTATTTTCCCAGCATTACCGGCCTCGGCGATATCGCCTTCCTCGCCGGCATCATCCTGCTGTTTGCCGGCGTCGAAGTGCATGCCGTGCACGCCAATGAGATGACCGCACCGAAGCGGCAGTTCCCGTTCGCCATTCTGATCGCCTCGGTGGTGATCATCCTCCTGTTCACGCTCGGCTCGTTCGCCGTGGCGACCGTGCTGCCGAACCAGGACATCAACCTGCAGGAGGGATTGATGAAGGCGTTCCAGCAGATCTTCGACAAGTTCGGCATGGGCTGGGCGACACCGGTCGTGTGTCTGCTGCTCGCATTCGGCGGCATCGGCGGCGTCATGTCGTGGATCAGCGGCCCGAGTCGCGGTCTTCTCTGGACGGCGCAGGAAGGCGAGATCCCACCGTTCCTGGCCAAGACCAATGACCACGGCGTGCAGATCAGTATCCTGATCGTTCAGGGGGTGATCGTCACGGCGCTATCCCTCACCTATTTCGTCATGAAGGATGTCAGTGTGGCATTCTTCCTGTTGAGCGCCATGACGATCACGCTCTACCTGATCATGTACATGCTGATGTATGCCGCCGCGATCCGGCTGCGCTATTCCCAGCCCGATCTGAAGCGCAGCTACCGCGTACCGGGTGGATCGGTCGGCATGTGGATCATTGCCGGGGTCGGATTTGCCGGCGTGCTGTTCGCCTTCGTCGTCGGCTTCTTCCCGCCGTCGCAGCTGCCTGTCGGCAGCCCGGCGCTCTACTTCGGCCTGGTTGCCGGCGGCACCGTGCTGTTCACCGCCATCCCCTTGCTGATCACGGTCCTCAAGCGAGCATCATGGCGCCCTGCAGCGATCCCGGTCCTCGTTCCGGTCGCGCCGGTCGCATGACCTGATCGTCCCGTCGATGGCCGATCACTGTGGAAGCGGCCGCCCCATTTGGCGGCCGCTTCCACGACTGAAGCGCGAAGTGATCGACGCCACCTCACGGCCGCTTCCGTTTGAGGGGAATCCGACCGTCGCGCACCGGCGCCCCGCCGGCTGATCTGACCAGGCATCGGGACTTGGCTGCGGGGTGACGACGTTGCGGTGCTGTTCGGATCGCTTCGAGGCTGATCAGGTCTGCTGCAACGCAACGCCTGCCGTGGACAACGCGACGGCCCAGGCGCCGGTCTGGCGGCATGGGCCGTTGGGTCGTTGGTAATTCCCTGGCTTCCGTTCAGTTCGAGGCGGCTATTCCGGCACGGAGACGCCGATCGGCATTGCGTCCTGAACCGCGCCATTGCGGCTGCCAAGCACGTCGCGCGACTGCATCAGATCGAGGAACGGTTTGATGATGTCGATCGGCATCGGGAAGATGATGGTCGAGTTCTGCTCGGCACCGATCTCCGCCAGCGTCTGCAGGTAGCGCAGCTGCATCGCAGCCGGCACGCTGGCGAGAATGCGCGCCGCATTGACCAGCGTCTGCGAGGCCTGGAATTCGGCCTCGGCGTGGATGACCTTGGCACGCCGGTCGCGCTCGGCTTCCGCCTGTTTGGCGATGGCGCGCACCATGTTGTCGCCCAGTTCCACGGTGCGGATTTCGACATTGCTGACCTTGATGCCCCACGGCTCGGTCTGCGCGTCGACGATCGCCTGCACGTCGGTGCTGAGCTTCTTGCGGTCGGACAGCATCTCGTCGAGATCGTGCTGGCCGAGCACCGCCCTGAGCGTCGTCTGCGCCAGCATATTGGTCGCCGGCTGGTAGGCCTGCACGTTGATGACGGCGCGCTCCGGATCGACGACGCTGTAGTAGAGCACGGCGTCAACCTTCATCGACACGTTGTCGCGCTAAATCACGTCCTGCGTCGGGATCTCGATGACCTGGATCCTGAGATCGACCCGGGCCATGTCCTGGATGAACGGGATCAGCAGCACCAGACCCGGCCCCTTGACCGCCTGGAACCGCCCGAGCGTGAAGACGACGGCGCGCTCGTATTGCCTCAGGATCCGCACCGCCGCGAACAGGCAAATCAGGATGATGAGCACGAGCGGCATCAGGCCGTAGTACAAAAGCTGTGACAGCATGGAGGGTTACTCCTCATTTGGAGGCGCGAAGGACTGGCCTTCGGCCGATCGGAGACGGTCGGCGGATGGCGCGGTCCAGCGGGCGGGGCTTGAGAAGATCACGTTCGCGGCGGCCGGGAGAGGGCCGGATTGTACTCAGCGCACCACGGCTCCAAGCGCCCAATTGTTGGGTCGAGCCGGCCAGCGGCGATGCTTTCGCTCGATGATCGCCTGTTTGCCGAAGCTGTCGCTCCGGTCGCCCCGGCTGCCACAAGGCAAAAGAGTAGTTTCCGTCGCTGGCACCTTGGACGTCGATGCTGCCAAGTCTGTTCCAGGAAACCAACAGGCGGGCCCCGCCTGCTGCGCTTCGAATAGAAGGCACCCTAATGCACGACGCCCTGTCAAAATTCACCGTTCAGATCGAGATCAGCCTGAAAGCTATGCAGAACCGGCTGGAAACACTTAACGCTGCGGCCAAATCGGGCGCCGTGGGAGCGAAGGCGGAGATCCGCAGCCAACTCGCCCATCTCGACGAGCAGGCGCACAAGGCCGAGGCCGTCTTCGTCAAGGCGCGCAACGACGTCATGGCCTGGACCGACGAGCCGATGGAGACGATTGCCGGGTGGAAGGCTGCGTTCGACAGCGCTCATCTGGCAGCTCGTGCCGAACGCGCCACACGATATGCCGAGGCTGCCTCGCAGGTCGCGATCATCAGCCTCGCCCGGGCCGAGCAGGCGACGCTTGAAGCCAAACTGGCGTCCACCGAAGCCGATGCGGCCCGAGCCGCGTGATGGCACCGCTTGCCACCTGTCGCCCTCCACATTCCGCACCGCCGCCCGACCGCGCAGCCAAACCAGTTCCGGCGGCTGCGCTCAATCATTCAGCCGATATGGAGTTACCCAATGAAGACGAAAACAGCCCTGTTCGCCGCAGCCATCCTGATCCTCTTTCCCGCATCAGCCCTGGCCCAGGGCGTCGTTCGCGGCGCCGTCGAGGGAACGCATGATGGCGAGCGCACGGCCGGACCGGTCGGCGC
Source organism: Ancalomicrobiaceae bacterium (assembly GCA_031291595.1). Lineage (GTDB taxonomy): Bacteria > Pseudomonadota > Alphaproteobacteria > Rhizobiales > Ancalomicrobiaceae > CAIYYN01. The sequence goes on from JARLIU010000200.1 coordinate 20,254, forward strand.
CGTCGTCGGCGGCGTGGTCGGAGCCGTGGTCGGCGGTGTCGACGGCTTGTTCGGCATCGATCAGCGCCCGCGCTTTCGCGACTACGTCATTCGCGAACATCGCCACTCCTATCGATACGACCACGTGGTGGCGGTCGGCAGCGAATTGCCCGACAGCGGCATCACCTACTACGATGTGCCGTCCGAATATGGCGTGCATGACTATCGCTACACGGTCGTCAACGACCGCACCGTGCTGGTCGACCCCAGGACCCACCGGGTCGTCGACGTGATCAACTGACGGACCGATCAAACACCAGCCCTGGCCGCGTCGACAAAGGCGCGGCCGGGAGCCGTTCTGAAATACGGAGATGGTTACATAGATCGACAGCCTGTCAGCCTCGAAGGAGACTGACAGGCTGTCGGTGTTCGTCGATGGCAGGTTGGCCTCGTGGTTCGCAGCGCCGGCCGCCAGCCGCTGCCGACGGCGCCTCGCCCTAGTCCAATTCGCGAAACGGCGGCGTTCCGTTGAGCGGCTGTCTCGGCGCCTTGCGCGCGCGCAGGACCCGGCTGTCTTCGCCCGGGCGCATCTCGAGCCGTTCGGACAGGCCATCTTCGAATACTTTGCGGAATCCCGCTTCGATCTGTTCGTCGACGGCCCGGCCGGACCGCCGACGCTGGTCGCGACCTTGCTGGTCCGTCCCTGCCAAGGCTGAGGATCGCTGCGTATTGTCGGAAGCTGGATCTGTGCCCATGTGGGTCTCCTCTCCGGTTCAAATTCGCTGCACGGAAGACGATCGCGGTAAACCTGCTCGCCGCCGGTCGCGGAGTTCGACCGGACGACGGACGCACACAAGTGGCGAAGCGCGTGTTCGGTCCCGATCCGTCAGTCGATCGGACTGAGGGCGCGGGACGAGGCAGGCATCGTCGTCCCGTCGTCGTTTTGGCCGACGACCTTCGCATCGGGATCCGCGCGGCCGAGGCGATACTCGCCGAGCGCCGCCACCTGGCGGATGAACCACCCGGCGTGCTGGTCTGTCGTAGTAGCGTCCTGCTCGTTGCCCCCGGGCACATGGCCGGAGGCAACGGTCGCCTTCAGCCGATCCATGAATTTTGGTTCGGTCTCATCGATATGGGCGATGAGAGCCTGCAGGATCCGCTCGTGCGCGAGAACCCGGCGTTCGAGGTCGGCTGTCTCGATCGGCATGACGTAACTCCTTGTGGCGAGCGAACTCGGCCGGGACCTCGACACTGGCGGATGGACGTCGAGCGTGGGATGAAGCGGCGTCAAGCCGCTCAGATGCGACCAAGCACCACCAGGACCAACACGACGACAAGGATCAGGCCGATGCCGCTGCTGGGGTAGTAGCCCCAGTTCAGGCTGTGCGGCCAGGCTGGGAAGGCGCCGACGAGCGCGAGGATCAGGACGATTAGCAGAATGAAACCGATATTCATGGCGTGCCCCGTTGGGTTGTGCGGCGTCCGACCGTCCGGGCCGGGCGAGCGCATATGTTTCGCCGGATGACTGCGGGACGAACCGGCACGGAGGCGCGTCAACGAGACGTCGCGATCAGTCCTTCATCGTGTCCTTGGCACCACCGATGGCGTTCTGGATGGCGCCCTTGGCTTTGTCGGCCTTGCCGTCGGCGACCAGCTTGGCATCGCCGAGAATTTTGCCGGCGACGATCTTGAGCGTGCCCTTGACCTGCTTAGCCGAGCCTTCGATGCGATCTTTATCCACGTGACAATCTCCCGTTCCGCGAGGTCGGTCGCGGCCGTTCCGGAACCGGAGTTTGCAGGAGTTGGGACCTGGATCCCGAGCGCCAAGCAGGTCGCCCGATTTCGTCCCGAGCATTGCTTCGCCAAGGACGGTTTCAGCCCCAGGTGAACTACCGTGTTCCGTGATATCGACAGACTGCACTCTTGCGGAGTGCTTGCGGAGCCTCGGAATCTACGCAATGCTGCTGTCGGTTTGGGAGACTGGGGACACCGACCGCCCTGTCGCGCCATTCGGCGTCGCGAGCGAAGCTATTGCCCGGACGCCCGCTGCGCCGCGACCGCCATGCGGGCCAGATCGGGCAGCGACGTCGCCCCGGAGCGCTTCATGATGGCGGCGCGGTGGTTCTCCACCGTGCGCTGGCTGATGCCGAGGTCGGCGGCGATATTCTTGTTGGGATGGCCGACGAGGATCATGTCCATGATTTGGTGCTGGCGTGGCGTCAGCCCGGAGAGACGGGACATCGCGGCTTCATGCCATTCGCTGCTTTGCTGTCCGTCGCGCGCCAGCGCCAGCGCGCGGTCGACGCAGGCGATCAGCGCTGATGCGCCGACCGGCTTCTCGATGAAATCGGCCGCACCGGCCTTCATCGCTTCGACCGCGATTGCCACATCGCCGTTGCCGGTGATCATCACCGCCGGAAGCGTGTGCCCGTCGGCGTTGAGCCGGTGCAGCAACTCCAGCCCGGACATCCCCGGCAGCGTGGCGTCGATCAGCAGACAGGCCTCACGCTCAGGCTGGAACGCGGCGAGGAATGCCTCGCACGTCGCAAAGTCCGCGACCGCGCGGCCCTCGGCCTCGAGAAGTTCGCGCAAGCCGAGCCTCAGGCTGTCGTCATCGTCGACGATGTAGACGACAGGCACAGCCGGAGCTTTGACAGGGGTGGCCGGCACTTTCGGCGACGCCGGTTTAAGCCCGCGCCCGATGATCATCTGGCTCTGCACGATCTGGCGCATGTCGCCGAGCTTGACCGGCTTGGCCAGATGGATGCAGCCCGCGGCGGCAATATCGGCCAAGGTGCCCGTCGAGATGTCGCCGGACAGGATGATCACCGGCACCGTTCGACGCAGCAAGTGGCGCGCCTCGGCGGCGACCTGCAACCCGTTCATGCCGTTCGGCAGGTTGAAATCCGCCAAGATGACGTCCGGTCGCAAGGCCTTGCGAGCCATCAAGTCGAGGGCTTCGATGCCGTCCGCCGCCGTCTCCACGCGATAGCCGTCGACCGACAGCAGCGCCTGCAGCAGTCCGCGGATATCGGCCCCGTCCTCGATAACCAGAATGGTGCCGGTTTGCAGCGCCGGCTGACCGGCCGCCGGGTCGTCGAACACGCCGCGCGCTGCCGCCGGCGCCTGTCCAGCACCCGCATGCTGCCGGATCTCGATGGCGAAGACCGAACCTTTGCCTGACTCGGAGCGGACGCTGATCTTGTGGCCGAGGAGATCGCCGAGGCGGCGGACGATCGCCAGCCCCAGCCCGAGTCCGTTCGCCCGCTGGCGGGCCGGATTGCCGATCTGGTGGTATTCCTCGAAGATCGCCCCGAGTTCGGAGGCCGGGATGCCGATGCCGGTGTCGCAGACCTCGATGCGCACGCTTCCGGCGCTGCGGCGAACCCCGAGCAGGATCTTTCCCCGCTTGGTGTATTTCAGCGCATTCGACACGATGTTGCGGATCATCTGCTCGATCAGCCGGATGTCGCTGACGATCGCGAGACTGGAATCGACCACCCGGAATTGCAGGCCCTGGGCCTCCGCCAGGTAGGTGAACTCGTCGCGCAACCGCGTCAGCAGCGCGCTGACGGGAAATCGCGCGACCTCCGCGCTGACCGTTCCCGCCTCGATCTGGTTGATATCGAGCAGCGTATTGAGCATCGCCGTCATCGAGCCGAGCGTGTCGTCAAGCCGCTGCACCAGCCGCGTTGCCTTTTCGCCTTCGACATTCTGCGCCAGCAACCCTTGCAACAGCGCGAGCGTCTGCAACGGCTGGCGCAAGTCATGGCTGGCGGCGGCAAGAAAGCGCGATTTCGCCGCATCGGCCTGCTGCGCCATCCGCTTGGCGGTTTCCAGGGCGTCGGCCGTCCGCTTGCGCTCGCTGATATCGGTAAAGGTGACGACGACCCCCTCGGTGCCGCCGGTGTGGGTCCGATAGGGCAGAATGCGGCGCAGGTACCAAGCCTCGGCCAGCGATCGGATTTCCCGCTCCCTGGGTTTGCGGGTGACAAGCACCGCCTTGGCGTCCGCCACGAAGGTGTCGTCGACCGCCAGCGCATGCAAATCGGCGAGCGGACGGCCGACATCGCTGGGAATGACGTTGAACAGCGACTTCGTCGTCGGCGTAAAGAAGCGAATCCTGAGGTTGAGGTCGAGAAACAACGTGGCGACATCCGTGCTGTAGAGCACGTTCTGCAGATCGTTCGACGTGGTACGTTGCCGATCGAGGGTTTCCTGCAACTGCGCATTCAGAGCCGTCAGTTCCTCGTTGACCGACTGCAGCTCCTCCTTCGAGGCGAGCAACTCTTCGTTGGTCGACTGATATTCCTCGTTGACCGAGAGAGCCTCCTCGTTGATGGCCTTCTGCTCTTCTCCCGAGACTTGCAGGTTGCGAATGGCATCGGCCAGATCGCTGCGGGCGGTCGCCAGCTCGCGCTCGAGGTCGCTCAGCTTGGCGCCGTCGTCATGGGCGGCAGGTCGCGCGGACTTCTGCTCCACCTCGCGTGCTTCCAGAAACGAAATGAGCGTGAATTGGTCGGTTTCGCTCACCACTGGCTCGGCCGACAGGGTCAACAGCCAGATATCTCCGCCGCGCTCGAACCTCCCGGCCGCCACGCTGACCCGGGCGGCCTCGGCATTGGCGCGCGCGACGGCGAGCCGCAGCTTCGGATGCAGCGCCGGCGCCGTCATGGCATAAAGATCCTGGGTCGGAAAACCCGATGGCACGCTCAGATGGCTGTTGATGGCGCCAAGTGTGAAAACGCAGGCGTTGGCGCGATTGATCAGCACAGAGGCCGGCGCGAAAGCATCGAGCACCAGTTGTCGCACGACCTCGCCGAGGACGGAGGCGCGAGACGGCGCCTGTCCGCGCGGCGGCCGAAGTGCCGGCAGATTGGCGTCGGCACCAGCGGTTGACACGCCCAGATCCAGATGGCTTGCCGGACCGATGTGGCGGTAGATCCGGGCCGATTTCGACATGACCTCGAACCTGTCCTCGGCGTCGCCCACTGTCTCGGATGTGCCAAGCAGCAGAATGCCACCCTTTCGAAGGGCAAAATGAAACAGCGCAATCGCCTTAGCCTGAGCTTGTGGCGACAGATAAATCAATACGTTGCGGCAGGAAATCAGATCAAGGCGGGCGAACGGCGGATCGACCAGCACATCCTGCACCGTGAAGACGATGGCGGCGCGCAGTTCCGGGATGACGCGGTAGCCGTCCGGTTGCCTGACGAAGAACCGGGCCAGACGGTCGCCGGAAACGTCGTCGGCAATGCGAACGGGATAGAGCCCCTCGCGGGCGGTGGCAATGGCATCCGGATCGACGTCGGAGGCGAAGACCTGCAGTTTCAGGTCAAGACTGGCCTGTGCCAGCTGTTCGCGGAACACGATTGCCAGCGAGTAGGCCTCCTCGCCGGAGCTGCAGCCGGTGACCCAGACGCGCACCGTCTGGTCGTTGGAGTGCTCGCGGAGAATGCCGGGAACGATCTTTTCGGCGATGAGATCGAAGACGCTGGCGTCGCGAAAGAATCGGGTGACGTTGATCAGCAGATCGGTGGCAAGCAGCTCCAGCTCGGCCGGATCCTGCCGCAGCATCTTGAGATAGGCTGAACTGTCGGCCGGCCTCGGAGCGGCCATCGCCATGCGCCGCTCGATCCGCCGCTGCAGCGTGCCGGTCTTGTAGAGCGTAAAATCGTGCGGGGTCTTGGCGCGGATCAGGTCGATGATCGCCGCGATCTCGCTCTCGCCCGGCGCGGTCGAAATCGCGCCAGCGGACTCCTTGGCCGACAGGATGTGCCCCCCGATCGGATTGTCCTTGAATTGCTGCAGCAGCGAGGGAATTTCAGCAACGACAACGGCGTGATCGGCGACCCCGGTTGCCATGGCGCTGCGTGCCATGCCGTCGAATCCGGCCTCGTTCGGGTCCTGCACGACGATCAACCCGCCTGCCGCCTTGATCGCCCGCGCGCCGATGCTGCCATCCGAACCCATGCCGGACAGAATGATGCAAATCGCCCGCCGACCATAGTCGAGCGCCAGGGATTTGAGCAGAAAATCGAAGGGGCGTCGCGATCCATGCGGTTCAGTCGGAACTGTCAGGCGGAGCTTACCCGACTGCACAGACAGATAATTGCCGGGCGGAATCACATAGACATGGTTTGGTTGGATGACAGCACCATCGGCCGCCTCCAGAACTTCCATCTTGGTATGGCCGGCGAGAAGATCGACCATCATGCTGGCATGCGATGGGTCGAGATGCTGCACCAGGATGAACACCATGCCGCTGTCCGGCGGCAGCACATCCATGAGCTTGCGGGTCGCTTCGAGGCCGCCGGCCGAGGCTCCGATCCCGACGACAATGTCGCTTGCCCCATCCGGTGGGCCGCGTGCCAGCGGCGCAGTCTCGGCTCCGGGTGGAGATGCCACCGAAGCAAAATTCGCCGGCTCGTTTGCGTTCATTGGAATTGCCGATCCTGGCGTAGCGCAACTGGTCTAGTTGCCGAAATGTAACACAAATCCGGTCCGAAGTATATGATTGAAAGGCAAGTCGATCAGGGATCGGAAAAACGGGTCTCAGAATTTGATCGTAGCACTTGAGTATTTTCAGATCCTACTGTCGTATCCGTACTTCATGATAACATATTCATGAAATAATCTTTGCCTGAACTGCCAATCGAGGATAATCCGGACCATGTTGAGACGTCTTCTTTGGGCCGTGACGACTGATGAACCCTTTTCGCAGCGCCGGAGAACCGGAATGCACGCAACCCACAATTCGACGACCATCGATGCCGGCGTGCAGTCCGTCGAAGTCCTGAACAGACACCTTGCAGCTGCGATCGATCTGCATGCGCCAGTCAAACAGGCGCATTGGCACGTGCGCGGCCCGGGCTTCAGCGCCGTCCACGACCTGTTCGACCGCGGTGCGGGGACGCGGAAGCCTATTCCGACCAGATTGCCGAGCGTGCCGGAGCCCTGGGCGGCAAGGCCGAGGACACGGCGCGACGGCTGCGCCGAAGTGCGGCGCTAGCGGACCGGCTCCGACATTCGAGTTCGTCTCTCCCCGCGCGCGGGGATTGAAAGGGCGAATTCGCTCCACGAGAGCGCCAATTCGGCGCGTCGATGGGTCGTGGTGCGATCTCCGTCTGCAAGCATCCTCTCGCCCAATCGAAACGACGACGGATCGCAGGTGTCCGGAGGCCGCGATCCGCCCGTTCGTACCTGTTCGCCGCATCCCGGATGTCACGCGTCCGCCAGGACCAGCGACGGCTTGCCGTCGTGCGTATCGATGCTGGCGGCGGTGGTGGTCACCAGGATGGCCCTGGCGCGGGCGATATCCGCGGCCGATCCGTGCGCCATCACCAGGAAGCCATCGGCCTTCAGCGCCGTTTCATACTGAATGACGCTGTTCTTCGGAATGCCGAGGCCGTACAGCGCCGCACCGAGCGCGCTGGCGCCGCCGACCACGACCGCGCTTTCGATACCCGAGACGACCATGGCGGCCAGCGCGCCGAGCACCACGACGCTGCCGACGACCGGAAGCGTCATGAACAGCCCGCCGAAGAACAGGCCCCACAGGCCGCCCCACATGGCACCGCGCGAGCCCCAGAAGGTGACGCGTTCACCAAAATTGTAGAAGCCCATCACCTTTTCCTCGGAATGATAGCCTTTGCCGACCACGCTCAGATTCTTCATCTCGAAGTGCGCGGCCGCGAGCTTCTTCACTGCGGCTTCGGCCGCCGTGTGGTCGGCGAAGATGGCGACGACGGATTCGGTGGTGTCCATGGGATTTCCTCTGGGAGTTCGAGCGAAACGGCACGCGACCCAGCCGTATCGGTCTGATACCCGGCCCCAGTCGATCAGTGTGTCGTCCTGACTGTGCCAGACTACGTGCGATCGACCGGCCGACAGCAGCTTCGGAATCTACCCACGATCGCGCCGGCATGCCGATCGCGCCGCAGCGCGGCCGCGCCTTCCGGTTTGCCGCAACGCGCTCGCGGTCTTGGGTAATTCCCGAAGCTGATCGCGTTCGCCCGACGCCCCTACAATCGCCAGCAACAATCCTCGGTGGGTTTCTCCCGTCCGAATGCGGTCACGACAGACGTGATCTCGCGGAATACGGCGCTATCGGCATGCGACGATCGCAGAAAGCGACAATCATGATCTCCCGATCATCGGTCCTGATGGCAGGCGCCATCCTGGCCATATCGACCTTCTCGACGGCCGCCGGCGCCGCCGACGGCGTCGCCACCAGATCCGACACGCTGAGAGCCGGCCCGGGCACGTCCTATCCGGCAGTCGCCGACGTCTCGAGCGGCGACAGGCTCGAGATCTTCGGCTGTCTGTCCGGCTACAGCTGGTGCGACGTCGCCGCCGAAGCCGATCGCGGCTGGATCCGCGGCTCGCGCATCGATTTCCTGCGCAATGGCACTCGCTATCGCATCTCCGAAGGCTATTCGGATTTCGGCCTGGTGATCGCGACGTTCGCCCTCAACGACTATTGGGGAAACTATTACGGCGAGCGTCCGTGGTTCACCGATCATCGATGGCGCCGCGGCCACAATGCCTTGCCCTCCAATTGGCAGAGCAACCGTCCGGCCTGGGTTCATCCGAACACGGTTTCACGCAATCCGCCTCACCCGGGCACGCCGCCCGGGGTGGCACAGCCCGGCGGGCAGACACACCCGGCGATCACCACCAGCCCAAGACCAGTCCAAGTGGCTCCGGGACAACCGCGACATCCCGGACCCGCCGCGATCACCCCGCACGCCAATGCGCCGGCTGCGATCGTCCCGCACGCCAATGCGCCGAGGCCGATTATCGCCCCGCACGTGAACGCGCCACAGCTGCATGCGCCGCAACACCAGGCGCCGCACAACCAGCCGGCGGCCCGGCCGCGCGCGCCGCAGCCGAAGCTGATCCCCCGGCCGCTCGCGCCGGCCGCCGTTTGCCAGCCGCCAGCCAAATGCTGATCGCCCGGCCGGTGGCCAGGGATGTTCCTCAGCCATCGCCCTGCATCGCCTCGCGTCCGGCCATCGACCCGATGGCCGACGCACAAACACCCCGGCGAAGGCCGTCCGGTCGACGCCGTTACCGCAAGCCCTCGCTGAAGGAACTGCCATGAAAACCCTCATCTTCGTGACCATGATCGCCCTGACGCTCGGTGCCTGCGCCGACGGGCGTGCCGTTCCCATCGTGGCCGCCGGCGTGGTCGGCGCCGTGGTCGGCGCCGAGATCGTCTCGCATAACCGCCACCACCGCCATTGCTACTACAGCCAGTATCAGCAGCGCCGCGTCTGCCATTGGCGCTGACGCCGGGCCGAGGATCTCGCTTCGCCCGACAGCACGGCCTGGTTGGATCCTGAGGATCCGGTCAGGCCGACAATCCGGTCAGGAACGCAGCTCCCTGATCGATCCGCGCTGCGGCATGGATGCCCGCCGCGGCGCGCCCATCCGCAACAATCCAAGATTGCAGTCACTGAAGGGCCGGACGCCGATGGAGCGGTGCAGTGCGCGGTTCTGACGGAAGGGAGCTGCCGAGTCTGCTCAGCAAGCTTCACCCAGACAACCCGCCAGAGCGGCCCGCCACGCCGGTAATTCGGCCACTTCCGGCAATGGCTTGGCGTTGAGTTCCTGGAATGAAGCGTCGACAAACTGCTCGAGATCGAGCGTCCGATAGTCGTGCACCCGCCCTTGACGCCAGATCAGCGACCCGTCGAGGCAATGAAGCCGAGCAATTTCGGGATAGATCGGCCATACAATCGATTCTTTGAGTTCATCAACGACTCCCATGTCGGTATCGAGATCAAACTCGGACATGCGAATGATGCCGGCCGCAGCAAGCGCACGGCGAAGAATTTCCATCAGGACGTCGATGCGAGGATGATTGTAGGAGTAAAGGAAATTGCCGCGGGCTAGCCAACGTTCAAAACTATCTGACAGATCAATGCCATACGGTCTGTAGCGATCAACCAGTTCTTGCTTTTCGCGGTCGTAACAAGACAAGAGGTCGAACGCCTCGTAGGTCTTCGAATTGAAGAGTTCGCAGGTCCGTGCCGCTGTCAGACCGGTCTGGAACGATGCCACCACGATCCGGGAATACAGATTGCCCCCGCCCAGCGCCGAGACGAAACCGTTCAGACCGAAGCAATCCGGCTGCAGCCCACGAAACCAGAAAGGCGGAATCACCACGCACCGGCTTCGCTTGGACAACAACTGGCCATATCGGGTTCCTTCCGGAGGAAATCCTATATAGAAGTCACAATCTTGCGTGTATTGGACAAATCCGGCGCGAGGTGGATCTGACGTCACCCACTGTTCAGCTAGGTCGCTCATTGCGCCACGAACTTCCCAATCTGGAAACAGACTCTTGAGCCCATGGACATAGGACGACGTGGCACAGTTGCTGACAACAAGAGCCTTCAACGATCCTCTCCACCAATTAAATCTAATCGAACCCGATGCTGCGGACAATTTCTTCTTCATCGCAGATGGGCTCACTTACAACAGGTTTCGGAGTCGGGATCGAGATTTCCGCCGGGCCGTCTTCCGATGCGCCAAAATAAGTCTGACGGAAAATCGCCATAACATGTTCTACGCCTTCTCTGGTCACAGAGCGCAGATTGTCGGCGTAATACGCCCCCTTATTGAAGTGTCCAGAGATAATTTCGTACGATGGAAAGTAATGAACGAAATCGCACTTCGTATCGACTTCACCACACACAGCCCGAAGAATTGCTTTGCTATGTGAGGTCGCGACAAGGACGTGCTCCGCAGTATACGTGGCAATCAGCGGCACGGGCGACACGGTGAGGATCACCCGGATCGCTGGATTCACACTGCGCAAACGAGAGATGAAATCGTCTAGATCGGCCAACACTTCGGCATAGGTGAAGTTGTGGAATTCATAATCGGCGGTGCGAATCTCTTCGCTCACCACCCCTGGCGCTACCGGGAAAACAGCCCCGTCCACCGCGGAGCGCCAACTCTCGGTCAGACCCAATGTGAAGATGAAGACCGAGCTATCCATGAAGACGTGGCGGACTGCGTCGAGATGCACTCTGCGAGCGTTCTCTACGTGTTCGATAGTGAGGAAACCGTCTCGGAACACATAAGGACGGAAGGGATCGACATAGCGTCCGTCGTCGCGCCGCCACGCCACATCGATCGGGGTCAGGCAGCCAAATGCACGATCGAACAGCTGAACCAGTTGCCGCACCGTGTAGACATTACCGTAAAGGGCGGAAAACAAGGGTTGGTCTGGCTCGGGCGTCTCTGCGCGCAGGAGTGTCACGCCTGGCATCGTCGCGAGATGTTTCCCAACTTCCTGTGCGAAGCAGCTGCCGGCAGTTGCGATCAGGGCACCATCGTCGATGGGAAATCGCCTGGCACGGATTGGAACGACCGAACGAGGTGCCAATCCGGCAACGGCCGTCTTCCAGAAATGGATAGGTGCTTGATTGAGGTACGGATTTGGCATGATCGAATTATTGCACGATTTTTCAAGAGTGACCCGCCGGCCAATAGACAGAAGCAAGTTGTCCTGGTCAAGCATCGATGGGTATCTGCGTCGTGGTGAGGCGGATTGCGGGGTTGCTGAAAAAGCGGAGGCCGCGTTGGAATATTGATTTCGATCAGGGCCAGCGCCTGACAACAACGGTGCTCAAATTGATCCGGGACCTATTCGACCAAAAGGGCGTAGGCATCACTCTGATCGGCATGCCCGGCATCGAACGGCATCGATCTCCGCCGGCACCAGCTGCGTCCAGCCGTCGCGGGGAAGAGTCTGGATTGCACGGGCAGACGGCGCTTCCGCCGGCAAAGGCCCGGTGCCTGGCCGTCGTCTGGCCAGAGACCGACGCCATGCTGCCCGGTTCAAACGAACTGCATCTGCTCCAGGTGGCCGCCCAGGTCGCCGACCGAGACGTTCGTCAAGTCATCGTTGGACTCTCCGGCGACGCGGCTGGCGACCTTGTCGGAAAGGCATAGCTTGAGGTCCCGCAGCATTTTCGGCGGGGCGGCAATGATAAGGCGCTCGTAAGCGCCTGCTTCCAGGCCCCTCGACAGGACTTCGGATAGTTGCTGAGCAAAAAGTGTCTTCAGCGTTCGCACGGGGACGATCGGTGGCACGCCAACCTCGCGGCCCAGCCCAGTGGCGTCGAGCGTGTACATCTGGTCGTCGGTATTGACGTCTTTGGTTGCGTCGTACTCGCCGGCGCTGCCGAAGACCATGCCGTCGATCGCCGTCCAGGCGTGCGCGCGCCCGCCGTTTTCGACAATCCGCGCCCAAGCGCCATCCGCGATCAGCGCCCAAGTACACATCACGCGCTTGGATTTCCGTGCCATGACTCTTCCTTCCAATCTCGAAATCCGAATTTGGAATTACTATAGCTGGCGCGGCAAAGCGTGCGCGAGGGACGGGATTTACCCATCCTTCGACTAAGGGTGTTCAGCCCGGATTTGGGAAATCGCCGCTCCCCTGCCGATTTCTCGACGCTGCCGATTTGGCCGGCCACCGCACGCGCCACCGGCAGCTGTCGCGCCCATGGTCAGACCAGGGCTACTCCCTCGATGTTGACATAGAGGGAGTAGATCGACTGGCTGGCGGCCATGAACAGCCGGTTCAGCGCCACGCCGCCGAAGCACAGGTTGGCGCACCGCTCGGGCAGACTGATCCGGCCGATCGGCGAGCCGTCCGGGGAGAAGACCATGACGCCGTTGGTGCCGGGGGTGCCGCCCCAACCGGCCCAGAGATTACCGTCGACGTCGCACCTGATGCCGTCGGGGTTGCCGGCGCCGCTGCCGGCAAAGACCTTGCCGCCGGAAATGCGCCGACCGTCCGGAGCAACGTCGAATGCGACGATGCGTTCCGGCGACCAACCGGATTCGACCACATAGAGCCGCGTTTCGTCCGGCGAGAAGCACAGGCCGTTGGGCCGGGTGATGGCGTCCGACACCACAGCCAGCTCTCCCGTGTCGCCATCGAGCCGATACAGGCCGGTCGGCAGTTCGGCGTCGGCTTTGCCGCCCTCGTAGTGGCCGAGGATGCCGAACGGCGGATCGGAGAACCAGATGCTGCCGTCGCTCTTGACGACGACGTCGTTGGGCGAGTTGAGCCGCCTGCCGTCGTGGCGATCGGCCAGCACCGTCACCCGGCCGTCGTACTCGGTGCGGGTCACGCGGCGGCCGCCATGCTCGCAGGTGATCAGCCGCCCGACCCGGTCGCGGGTATTGCCGTTGGCAAACATCGACGGCTGGCGGAACACGCTGACAGTGCCGGTCTGCTCATCCCATTTCATCATGCGGTTGTTGGGGATGTCGCTCCACACCAGCTGGCGGCCGTCGCCGAGCCACACGGGTCCTTCGGCCCAGCGCATGCCCGTCGCGAGGCGCTCGACGGCGGCATTGCCCAGCACGCAGGGCCGGAATCGCTCGTCGAGGATCTCGATGGCCGGATCCGGATAGCGCTCGCTTGGCTGCCACATGATTGCTCTCCCTGCCTGCGACAGACGTGCCCCGGGTCACGACGCCCGCCGCACCCGGTTCGGACCGGCCGGGGCCCGGCCGGCGGCGATCGATCATCCCGGCCGGCGATCAACCGGCTGCCGCGACGCGGCGGCGATAATGCTCCGTTCCTGCCATGATCTTGTCGATCAGCACATCGAGCGCCCAGAACCGCTCGCGCGGATCGAAGTCGACCGCCCGGCTGAGCGTCCCCTGGAAGGTGCCGATGCGCTGATGATACAGCTTGGCGAGCTTCGGATAGCCCATCGGTTCGGCCATGGCGGCAAGCGCGAGATAGACGGAAAGCTCCGCGGCGAGATCGGGATGATCGGCCGAGTGGCGCAACAGCCAGGCGTAAAGATCGGGATGGAAGTTGGTGAATACGCCGGAGAACCCGCGCGAACCGGCGCGCATCGCATCGTAGGCGATGGCGGCATTGGCGTTGATGATCGCCAGCGGCGATCCGGCCGCCAGTGCGGCGCGCCGCTTGACCGTGTCGAGATCGCACGAGACGTCCTTCAGCACGATGAACCGTCCCGAGTCGATGCAGACCTTGAGTTCGTCGTCGCTGAGCAGGCGGCGGAACGGCGCCGGGCATTCGTACAGGCCGAGCGGCAGGTCGGGCGGCAGCCGATCGATGAGCCAGCCGAGATCGTCGAGAAAGCGCTGGCCGCCCACCCTGGCTGCGTCAAGGCGATTGGTGACCAGCACGATGCCGTCGACTCCGGTGGCGGCGATGGCCTCGAGCTCGGCGATCTGGTCCTCGAGGTTGTCGCTGACGTGTCCAGAGGCGATCACCGGCAGGCGGCCGGCCGCACAGCGGACGACGAAGGCCGCCAGATCGATCCGTTCCGCAAGGCTCAGGAACTGCATTTCGCTCGATTGGCAGACGGCGAACAGCGCATCGGCGCCGTGGTCGACATACCATTCGACCAGCCTGGCGAGGCCGGGGAAATCGATTGCGCCGTCGTCGGAAAACGGCGTGATCATGACGGGTACGATGCCGTCGATGTTCAGATGCGTCATGACAGTCACCTTTGCTGATGTATCGGCGGATGCCGGGCAGGCAGCCGCGTTCGTCGGCTGCGCCCATCAGAGCGGCCCCGCCGTCGGTTCGGAGGCGTTTGGCGATCAGGAGAGTGCGGCGGAGATTTCGGCTCGGTTCGGTAGGCTCGACTGGCTCCCCTTGCGGCTGCAGGCAAGCGCTGCCGCCGTCGTGGCACGCGACATCGCCGCGGCGAGGCCGTCGCCGCGATCGAGCGCGGCGGCGAACACACCGATGAAACAATCGCCCGCCGCGGTGGAATCGACGGCGACAATCGGGCGAGCCGGCAGGCGGCAGCGACCGAACGGCCCGGCGAATTCCGCCCCCTCGGCGCCGAGCGTGCGCAACACGTTGGTGCCGAGCGCGGCACTCAGCGCCAAGGCGTCGCAGCCGCAGCCGAGACGGCCGGCAGCGGCAGCCGCTTCGTCTTCGTTGACAATCAGCACGTCCGGCAGCCGCAACGCGGCCAAGTCGATGGCGATCGCCGGCGCCAGGTTGAAGAGCGTCCGCACGCCCGCGGCCTTTGCCCGAGCGAGGAGCGTCTCGACTTCGCTGACCGGGGTTTCCAGCTGCAACAGCAGGATATTCGTCGCCTTGAGCGTGGCGTCGCCGAGCTGTCCGGCCGAGGCTTCGGCATTGGCGCCGGCGGCGATGACGATCTCGTTGTGACCATCGTCGTCGACATAGATCGACGCGGTGCCGGTCGGCGAGCCGCCCGCGATCACGCCGCCGACGTCGACGCCGGCCGACTTGAGCGCCGCCAGCGCCAGTTCGGCCAGGGAATCGCGTCCGACGGCGCCGATCATCACCACGGCCGCACCGTCGAGCGCTGCCGCAAGTGCCTGATTGGCGCCCTTGCCGCCGGCCTCGATCCGCATCCGACGGCTCTGCAACGTCTGTCCGGCTGTCGGCAGACGATCGAGTTCATAGATGAAGTCGGCATTCAGCGAGCCGAAACAGGTGATCATGACGAGTGTCTCCCGGCGGTCAGGGCAGGTTCAGGCGATGCCGCCGTCGGCGATCAGCGTCTGGCCGGTGATGGCGGCGCTATCGTCGGCGCCGAGGAACAGCACCAATGGCGCGATGTCGTCGGGATAGAGCAGCCGCTTCAGGCATTGGCTTTCGAGGAGAGCCTTCTCCTTGTCCGCATCGATACGCAGTTCGCGCTGCTTGGGGGTCATGATCCAGCCGGGCGCCACGGCGTTGCAGCGGATATTGTGGGGCCCGAGTTCGCGCGCCAACGAGCGGGTCATGCCGACCACGCCGGCCTTGGCGGTGGAGTAGCCGATCACGCTGCCGGTCGCGAGCATCCACGAGGTCGAAGTGAAATTGATGATCGATCCCGCTCCTCGCCGCGCCATGTGCCGGGCGGCCGCCTGGGCAGCGAAGAACTGCTGCTTGAGGTTGATGTTCAGCCGGTCGTCCCAGCTCGCCGGCGTGAGTTCGTCCCAGCGATGACGGTCATCGGAGGCGGCATTGTTGACGAGGACGTCGAGGCCTCCGGCCATCGCGGCAAAGTGGTCGACCGTCGCGATCACTTGCTCGCTGTTGCGCAGATCACATGGCAGGAAGGTCGGCATCACCACCGCTTCGCCCGCCAGCGAGGCCAAGACCTCGTCGGCGGCGGCCTTGTTGATGTCGATGAACCCGACCGTCGAGCCTTGCAAGGCGAAGGCGCGGACCAGTGCGGCGCCGATACCGGAGGCACCGCCGGTCACGAGAACGCTCCGCCCGGCAAGGCTTTTGTAGATCGTCGAAGTGGCGGACATCGTGTCTTCCCTGTCTTTGCAGCTAATGGCTGTGGCGCGCCTCGCCGCGTGTCTTGATCACATTGGTGAAGGTCAGCGCCGGTTCGAGGCAGCCGCCGTCGCCGAGCTGACCGACCAGGCTGCGGTAGATCTGCTGCCAGGGCGTCTGATCGTTCAGCTTCGGCGGTACCCAGGCTTGGCGTCGGCGCGCCAGTTCGTCGTCCGGGATCAGCGCATCGACCGTGCGTGCGGCGAGATCGACCCGCAGGCGGTCGCCGGTCTTGAGCAGCGCCAGACCGCCACCGACCGCGGCCTCGGGCGAGACATTGAGGATCGACGGACTGCCCGACGTGCCGGACTGCCGGCCGTCGCCCATCGTCGGCAGCGTCCGGACGCCGTCGCGAATGAGCGCGGCGGGCGGCTGCATGTTCACCACCTCGGCGCTGCCGGGATAGCCGACCGGGCCGCAGTTGCGGATGACCAGGATGGTGTCGCCGTCGATTGCGAGTTCGGGATCATCGATGCGGGCGTGGTAGTCCTCCGGCCCTTCGAACACCGCGGCACGGGCGACGAAGGCGTTCGGATGGGCCGGATCGCTCAGGAAGCGCTGGCGGAAATCATCGTCGATGACGCTCATCTTGATGACGGCGCTGTCGAACAGATTGCCCGCCAGCACGACGAACCCGGCGCGCGGCAACAAAGGCTCGCCGAAGGCCCGGATCACCTCGCGATCCGGGACCGGAACGTCGCGGCAATTCTCGGCGACGGTCCGCCCGGTCACGGTCATCGCGTCGGCATGGAGTACGCCGGCATCGACGAGTTCGCGCATCACCGCCGGCACGCCACCGGCGCGATGGAAGGCCTCACCGAGGAACCGGCCGGCCGGCTGCACGTCGACCAGCAGCGGCATGTCGGCACCGAGGCGCTGCCAATCTGCGAGCGTGTGGTCGACACCCATGTGCCGGGCAATGGCGATCATGTGGATCGGGCAATTCGACGATGCGCCGATGGCCGATGCCACCACCACGGCGTTCTCAAACGCCGCCTTGGTCATGATCTTCGACGGGGTCAGCTTTTCCCTGACCAGTTCAACCGCACGCTTGCCCGTCGCGTAGGCCATCTGGCCGCGCTCGCGGTAAGGGGCGGGAATGGCGGCGCAGCCGGGAAGCGACATGCCGAGTGCCTCGGCGAGCGCGTTCATCGAGCTGGCGGTGCCCATGGTATTGCAGTGGCCGATCGATGGGGCCGAAGCGGTGACGACGTCGAGGAACTGGTCGTAGCCGATCTCGCCTTCGGCCAGCTGCTTGCGCGCTTCCCACAGCACCGCGCCGGACCCGGCGAGCTTGCCCTTCCACCAGCCGTCGAGCATCGGTCCGCCGGACAGCACGATCGCCGGCAAGTCGACGGTGGCCGCGGCCATCAGGCAGGCCGGCACCGTCTTGTCGCAGCCCGTGGTGAGGACGACGCCATCGAGCGGATAGCCGTGCAGCACTTCGACGAGGCCGAGATAGGCCAGATTGCGGTCGAGCGCCGCGGTCGGGCGCCGCCCCGTTTCCTGTAAGGGATGCACCGGAAACTCGAGCGGGACGCCGCCGGCGTCGCGGATGCCGTCGCGCACCCGGTTGGCGAGCTCGATATGGTGGCGGTTGCAGGGAACGAGATCGGATCCGGTCTGGGCAATGCCGATGACCGGCCGATCACTTTGCAGCTCTTCCCGGGTGAGGCCGAAGTTGAGGTAGCGTTCGATGTAGATCGCCGTCATGCCGGGATCGTCTTCGTTGTCGAACCATCTCCGGCTGCGCAGGTCTGCGCGATTTCGCTTGTCGTTTGCCATGGTCTTGCTTTCCGTTGCGGCCCGGCGTTGGCGGGAGCCGGGCTCCCGGCGGAACGTCCAACCGGTTTTCAATTCCTGGCTCGCATCGTCCTGGCGTCAGAGCGTCAGTCCCGAGGCGGGATCGAACAGATGTGCCCGCGTCCGGTCGACGCCGAGCGCGATCCTGTCGCCGACCTCGGCCGCGAGGCGAGCAACCAGCGTTCGGCCGGCGACGATGACATGAATGAGGGTATCGGCGCCGAGCGGTTCGATGACCTCGACGACGCCTGACAACCGGGCATCCTGCGGATCCCCCGGACCGGCGAGGTGGAGATGTTCCGGGCGGATGCCGAGCGTGACCGGACGCCCCGCCGGCAGGCCGACGTGAGCCTCCCCCAACGACAGACGGCTGCCGTCGGCGAACGTGAGGTCGCATGTTGCCGCCGCCTCGTCGACGACGGCCTCGAGGAAGTTCATTTCGGGGCTGCCGATGAAGCCGGCGACGAACTTGCTCACCGGCGCGCCGTAGAGTTGGTGCGGCGTGCCGACCTGCTCGATCCGGCCATGGTTCATCACCACGATGCGGTCGGCCAGCGTCATCGCCTCGGTCTGGTCATGCGTGACATAGATCGTCGTGGTGGTGAGCTGGCGATGCAGCTTCTTGATCTGGGCGCGCATGTGCACGCGCAGTTTGGCATCGAGGTTCGACAGCGGTTCGTCGAACAGGAACACCTGCGGATGGCGCACCATGGCCCGGCCCATGGCGACCCGCTGGCGCTGGCCGCCGGAGAGTTCCTTGGGCTTGCGGCCGAGGACTTCCTTCAGCTGCAGCGTCTCGGCCGCTTCGTCGACCAGTTCGGCGATGCGACTGCGGCGAGTGCCGCGCAGTTTGAGGCCGAAACCGATATTCTCGGCCACCGTCATGTGCGGATAGAGCGCATAGCTCTGGAACACCATGGCGATGTCGCGATCGCGCGCCGGCAGGTGGGAGACGTCGCGCTCGCCGATGACGATGGCGCCGCCGCTGACGCCCTCGAGCCCGGCGATCATTCTGAGCGTCGTCGACTTGCCGCAACCGGATGGGCCGACCAGGGCGACGAATTCGCCGTCCGCGATCGAGAGGTCGAGGCCCTGGATGGCCTGATGAGTGCCGAACGTCTTGTCGACGCGCCTGAGCTCTACGGTTGCCATTCTAGCTGTCCTAAGTGCGGTATCCTGGCGTCGGTGCGGGGTCAGCCCTTGACGGCGCCGGCGGTCAGGCCGCCGATCATGAAGCGCTGCATCAAGAGATAGACCGCGACCACGGGTATGGTGATCAGTGTGAGGGTGGCGAACATCGGGCCCGGCTGGGCCATGAACGGCCCGGCGTAGATCAGCGGGACCAGCGTCAGAGGCTTGAGGCTGTTGCTGTCCATCGTCACCAAGGCCAGGATGAACTCGTTGAACGAGGTCATGAATTGGAAGATGACGACGACGCTGGTCGCCGGCCAGCTCAGCGGCATGACGATGCGCAGCCAGATGCCGAAGGTGGAGCAGCCGTCGATCTTCGCCGCCTCTTCCAGCTCCTGCGGGATGGCACTGAAGAAGCTGCGGTAGATGATGACGGCGAACGGCACGCCGAGCGCCGTGTAGGGCAGGATCAGCCCCCAGTAGGTGTCTAGGAGGCCGAAGGTCTTGTTCAATTGGAAGATCGGCACGATCAGCGCCGGGATCGGCAGCATCAGCGTTGCCAACAGGCCGTAGAACAGGCCCTCGCCGCCGCGGAATCGCATGCGGGCGAAGGCATAGGCGGCGAGCGAGCTGATCACTACCACCAGCACCACCGAGGTGATGGTGATGATCAGGCTGTTGACGAAGTGCATGAGGATCGGCGCCCGGTCGAAGGCGGTGACGAAGCTCGACAGGCTGACGCCCTTGATGGCGAGCCCGCCGAAGCCGGCGGCGCGCTGGCCGGGCGGCATCAGCGCGACTGCCAGCATCATCAGCACCGGAACCAGCCAGACGGCGGCGAGGACGGTGAGCACGGCGGTCTTGATCGTGCGGGGCGAAGGGGTGAGGGTCATGGCACTACTCCGCCAGCGCAAAGCGGGCGCCGAGAACGCGCACCTGGAACAGACTGAGGGCGAGAGCGATGACCATCAGCACCACGGAGATGGCGGAGGCGTAGCCCATGCTCTGCAGCTTGAAGGCCTGCAGGAAGATGTAGTTGGGCAACGATTCCGTCGCGTGGTTGGGCCCGCCGTTGGTCAGCATGTAGATGAGCGGGAAGGTCTGCAGCGTGCCGATGACGCCGAGCAGGATCAGCGTCAGATGCACGTGGCGCAGCATCGGCCAGACGACATAGACGATGGTCTGGCGCAGCGTCGCCCCCTCGATCTTGGCGGCTTCCAGCGTTTCGGTCGGCAGGCCCTTCAGCCCGGCCACGTACAGCAGCATGGAAAACCCGGTCCACTGCCAGACGTTGACGGCAATGACCGCATAGATCGCCACCTTGGTGTCCGACAGGAACGGCACGGTCAGGAAGCGAAGGCCCGAGGCAAAGCCGATGTCGGACAACAGCCCACCGAACGGATTGTAGATGCGCTGCCAGACGATGCCGACCACCACGGGCGAGATGATCGCCGGCAGGTAGAAGATCGCCTGATAGATGGCCTGCCTTGGAACGCCGGTTTCCAGCATGTAGGCGATGGCGAATCCCAACAGCATCTGCGGCAGGATCGTCAGCGGCGCCCAGAGAACAGCATTGCGGATCGCCAGGACGAAGGCCGGATCATGCGTGAACAACCGGATGTAATTCGCCAGACCGGTGAACGTCGCCTGGTTGATCCCGTCCCAACGATAGGCGCTGGAGCAGATGACGTAGAGGATCGGATAGACCACATAGGCGACGAACAGCACCGTCGCCGGCAGGACGAACAGATAGGGCGCCAAACTGCCGGACCGCGGCGCGCTGGACATGGACATGACGATGTTCTCCAGGGAGGGGTGCCGGGCAGCAAGCCCGACACCCAAACCTACTGCAGATCAGTTCTTCTGGCTCTGCCAGGCGGCCTGGACCGTGGCCATGCCCTGTGCGGGCGTCTGGTCGCCGGAGGCGACGGCCGCCAGCGCGTCTTCGAGCGCCTGCTTGACCGCCGGGCTCTTGAGCTGGCGGGCGTAGCGCACCTTCGGCAGCCACTCCTCGGTGAAGAGCGTCCACACCGCCTTCTGGTTGTCGGACTGATAGACCTGCGGGTTGATGCCCTTGAAGGCCGGCAAGTCGTTGAAGGTGTTGATCAGTTCCTGGGCACCCGCCCCGCTGACCCAGTCGGCGAGCACCTTGCATGCCTCGTCGACATGCTTCGACTTCTTCGAGATGCCGATCATCAGATCGATGCCGCCAAGCGGGTCGTTCGGGCGTCCCTTGCCGGTCACGTCAGGGAACAGCATGGGGGCATAGCCGTTGAGGGCGACCGAAAGCTCGGGCGGATTGGGGCGGGTCGCCTGCTGCTGCCACCACGCTCCCTGCGGAAAGGTCGCCGCCCGTCCGCCCTCGGTCAGTTCCATCGCCTGAGGCGAGACCGACAGCCCGAGCGCGCCGGGCTGGATGATGCCGTCGTCGAACAGCTTCTTCCACACCGTCATCGCCTCGACGAAGGGAGCGTCGGTGAATTTGGCGGTGCCGTCCTCGGCCTTGTAGATCAGCCCCGGCGCGACGTTGTGGATGAGCTGCATATAGACGTCGCGGCGTTCCCAGCCGTCGGCTGCGCCGACCAGCATCGTGGCGATGCCCTTGCCGCTCAGCTTCGGCACCATCTTCAGCATGTCGTCGTAGCTCTTGGGGGGCTGAAGGCCAGCTTCCTTGAGCACCGGGATCGTGTACCACATATTGATGGTCTGGGTCAGGACCGGCAGGGCATAGTAATTCTCGTCACCCTTGACGTTGCCAAGCCGGATCTGGTCGACCGCCAATGGGAAGAACTTGCTCTTCCAGTCGGCGCCCCACGATTTGACGGCACAATCCTGCAGCGGCAGCAGGAAGTCCTGGTATTGCCGGGTGAGAGCGCCCGGCTCGAGACCGATGAGGTCGGGCATGTCGTCGCTGGCAGCTCGCGTGTGCAGGTCGACGATATAGTCGGGATAGTTGAAGATCTTGTAGTCGATCTTGATACCGGGAAGCTTGGCTTCGGTCGCGACCGCCATCTTGGCAGTCGTTTCGACGATCGGGCTCCAGGTCCGGAAGGTGACCGTCGTATCCGCTGCGTTGACCGGTTGGGCTGACATCAAGACAGCCGCCAGCGCAAACAAGGACGCGCCGTCCCGCGCTTTGCTCAGATCCATCATAGCTCACTCCCTATCGGCGCCATGTGCTCTGGCGCTAGTTGGCGGTCAGTGTTCTAGCATTGACATGTCAGTCTGTAAATACTGATTGCTGAAAAACCAATCGGGTATAATATGACAGAATACGCAGGGATGTCGCGGTTGGGAACGGCGCCATTCCGCCTTATCGCCGAGTGGCATCCTCCGCCATCGGGCGCCCGTTTCCCTCGAGGGCCAGCGGCTGGAACCGGAAGTCACGCATAGGGAAGCTGTGCAAGACCGCAGCAATCGTGATCGTCCGCCAGTACCCCGGCCGATCGGCACCTCGGGGCGAAGTTGGCGGGGGGACCTGACCGGCGGCGCCCGGACCAGTCCGTCCACACGCACCGCCGAATAGACATGTCAGTTCTGCATGTCTAACATGCCACGAATGGAACATCGAAATGGGAGGATTGAAGATGATTCAGCGCGACCAGGCTTACGACGCCTTCACGAGATATCTGCTCGAAAGGAAGTTGATGCCGGGTCAGTTCGTCTCGCAGCGGGAATTAGCCGAGATGACGGCACTGCCGCTCGGCGCCATCCGCGAGATGATCCCCCGTCTCGAAGCGGAGGGACTGCTGAAGGCCTTCGCCCAGCGTGGATTGCAGATCGTCCACATCGATCTTCGCATGGTGCGGGAGGCCTTCCAGCTGCGCGAAATCATCGAGACCGCCGCCATCCAGGCCTTCGTCAGAAACGGCTCCGCCGCGGCTCTGGAGGCCCAGCGGCGCGCGCATGAAGTGCTGTTGCGGGCGGTCGAGCAGAGCTCGCCGGAATTGCTTAGCGAGGCGCAGGCGGTGGACTGGTCGTTCCACGACTTCCTCGTCGATGCGATGGACAATGACCTGGTGAAGAACGTCCACAGGGTCAATTCGATCCGCATCCGCATGATCCTGCAGGACAGGATCGGACTGTCGCCAGATCGCATTCCCTACGTGTTCGACCAGCATCATCGCATCATCAACGCCCTCGAGGCGCGCGATGCCGCCGCCGCGACACAGGCCATGCTCGCCCATCTCGCCAGCTCCCGGCAGCGGGCGCTGAATTGGGCCGGCGGCGTCAGCGTCGTCGACGACCCCGAATAGCCGCTACTTCACCCCGAGAACGCCGCGCAGCTTCGACAGATCTTCGGCAAGCGCGGTCACCGGGCCGCGAAGCGCCGTGCGATCCTTCTTGCTCAGGGCGTCGTAGCTCTCAAATCCGTCGCCGGCGGTCGAATATTTGGTCAGAATTGCCTCGACCTTGGTGAAGTTGTCGTCGAGCCGCGTCTGCAGCTTGGCATTGGCCTTGCTGGTCAGCGGCTGCAACAGGCTGACGATCTGCCTGGCTCCGTCGACATTGGCCTTGAAATCCCACAGGTCGGTGCGGCTGTAGCGGTCCTCTTCGCCGCTGATCTTGGTTTTGGCGATCTCTTCGACGAGTTCGGCCGCACCGCCGACGACCTTGCCCGGGGGCAACGTCAGACCCTGGATGCGCGACTGCAGTTCGGTCACGTCGGCGAGCAGCTTGTCGGCCAATGGCCCAAGCGCATCTGTCGACTTCTTGGCGTACAGCCCGTATTCGATCCGGTGGAACCCGGTGAAGTTCGGGTCCGCTTCTTTCGCAGCGAAATCGTCGGCGCGCACGTCGATGCTCTTGTCCAGGTCGCTGAACTGGTCGGCGACCGGCTCGATGCGCTCATAATGCACTCGGGTCGGCGCATAGAGCGCCTGCGCCTTGGCCAGGTCGCCGGCCTTGACGGCCTCGGTGAAGTCGTGCGTCGCCTTGACCAGGGCGTCGACCTCGCCGGCGACGTAGATCTTGTAGTCGGCGATCGGCGCGACCAGGTCGGCCGGGGCGATCACCGAGGCGGCCGAGGCGACACCGCAGGCACCGAGCAAGGCAAAGCCGGCGGCGGAAACGGATAGACTGAGCTTCATGGTCCTGATCCTTGACGCGCGACATCGTTCGCGCTGTTGCACGTTGGGAAACGGAGCGGTTGCGGGTGCGGGCGCTACGTCTGCGGAGTGAGCAGTCCGTCGGCGAGGTACCCGGCGTCGGTGGCGACGCCCGGCAGAACGAAGAAATAGCCGCCGCCCACCGGGTTGATGTATTCCTCCAGCGGTTCGCCGTTCAGACGGCGCTGGACAGCCAGAAAGCCGCTCTCGAGGTCGGCTTGGAAGCAGACGAACAGCAGTCCCATGTCCAGTTGCCCCGACGCGGTGACGCTGCGGCTGTAGTTGTAGCCGCGCCGCAAAAGGAGGCTCGACGCCGTCTCCGTCGTACGCGGATTGGCGAGCCGGATGTGCGCGTCGAGCGGGATGCGCAGGCCCTTGGGATCGCTGGCATAGGCGGGATCGTCGTGTTCGCGGGATCTGCCGAGCGGAGCGCCGGTCGCCTTATCGCGGCCGATGATCCCCTCCTGCTCCTGCAGCGGCGTACGATCCCAGCGTTCGACGAACTGGCGGATGATGCGGACGACCTGATAGGTGCCCCCAGCCGCCCAGCGCGGTTCGTCCGAGCCAGGCTTGACCCACACATGCCGGTCCATCAACTCAGGATCGGTCGACCTGAGGTTGGCGGTACCGTCCTTGAAGCCGAGCAGATTGCGCGGCGTCGGCTGCGCCGGCGCGTGTCCGAACGACAGCGGCTCGACCGGCAGAAAGCCGTCCTGCATCCAGCGCACCGCCAGCTGGTCCGGCGTCGTCTTGATGATGTCGCGGAGGGCGTGGATGACGGTATCGGCGCCGCTGGCACAGATCTGCAGCATGAGATCGCCGTGACACAGCTCTTCCTGCAGCGAATCGTTCGGGAAGCCTGCCATGGCGACGAGTTGGCGCGGCTTCCGCGCCGCCAGCCCAAAGCGGCCGTCGAACAGCGAGGCACCGACGGAAGCGGTGATGGAGAGGTCGTCCGGCTGGATCACCGGGCCGACGATGCCGGAATCCGGCGGCGGGAATTTCGGATCGATCGCCTCGGGCGTGCCACCATGCATCAGGAAGCGGATGCGCTCGGTCAACCGCTTGAACATCTCCTGCAGCTCGTCGCGCGAGGTGGCGAGGACGTCGAAGGCCACGACCATGCCATGCGCCTGCTGCGGCGTGACGACGCCGGCTTGGTGCCGGCCATGGAATCGCAGCCGATGCCGACCCGAGGCGGCCGCGTCGATTGGCCGGTGCGGCCGCACCGCCGCGTCGGCGGACAGCGATCCGTCGATCGTCAAGCCGCCGAAGGCCGCGAGTCCGGTCAGCAGGCCGCGCCGCGAGGGTTTTGCGGCGGCAAATGCAAACGGGCAGCCGGAACGATTGTCGTGCTCGCTCATGATTGGCTCAATCCCAGCGTGGAGGCCAGCTTGCCGACATCGCCGGCAAGGGCGGTCAGGGCGCCGCTGAGCGCGGGGCGGTCGATCGTCGCCAGGGCGATCGCCACAGCGGTCGGGGGCAGCAGCCGGTCGATTTCGGCGAGTTCGGCGGCAATGCGTTCCGAGCCCGCCTTGTCAGTCTTGGCGACGATCGGCTGGAACAGCTCGACGATCTTGCGCACGCCTGCCAGCCTGGCGCGCAGATCCGCCGCGTCCGCCGGCCGATCGAGCGCGCCGGCGTTCGAGGCTTGCGCGACGACTGCGGCGAGCCCCGAGGCGGCTCCCTTGACCATCGCCTCCGGGCTGGCGCTGACCGACTTGAACTGCGCCTGCAGTCTCGCCACGTCGGCGCCCAAGGCGCTCGCCACAGGTGCAAGCCCCGCCGTCGACCGCTCGACCAACAACCCATGCGCCAGCGCGCCGAAGCCGGTCGATGCCGGTTCGCTGCCGGCTTCGGGTGGCGCGGCATCGATCCGGCCATCGAGATCGCCGAACAGCACCGCCACCGGCTTCACGTGGAGATAGGCGGCCCGCATGGCGGCAAATTGCATGGTGGCTGCGCCAAGATCGCCTGACCTGATCGCATTTGCCAGCGCGCTTCCGGCCGAGACCAGCGTCGCGATCTCGCCGTGGAGATAGACGCGATATTCGGCTGTCGGTCCGACCAGATCGGCGGCGGTCGGCGTTGCCGGCGCCGCGGTCGCCTGCGTCGTGCCGGGAGCTACGATCAGCTTGCCGCGCGGATTGCTGAGCAGTCCGCAGGTGATCTCGTAGTCGCCGGCCTCGAGCTCCGTCGTCAGTTTCTGGGTGAAGCCCGGCGCGATGTTCTCGCGCTCGTCGACCACCATGACGCCCTTGAGGATCTCCCATTCCAGCGCCCGGGTGCTGCTGTTGACGATCTGAAACGTCGTCGTTCCGGCCGGAACCGTCAGCAGGTTGGGGGCGCACCCCTTGGCCGTCACCGTGACCACGACGGGGGCACGCGCCGTCTCCGCCGCATTCGCTCCGGTGTGACAGGCGGCGGCCACCGCCACGGCCGCTACCAGCGTATCTAGAAACCGCTCGCTCATCGCTTCGCTCCGGCTGGGATGGCGGCCGGTCGCGCCGAGACGAACAGGACGAGCGCCGGCAAGAGATAGGCAAGGTAGACGCCGACCTCGCTCACGGTCGGCGCCTCCTGGTAGCCGAACATGCCGCCGAGCAACGTCCCGAGCACGCTGTCGGATGGCAGCACGCCGGAGAGATCGAACACCACGGCCTGCCACCCATTCCAGATCCCGGCCTCGTGCAGGGCGCGAATCGATCCGGCGAGCAGTCCGGCGGCGACAAACAGGATCAGGATTCCGGTCCAGCGGAAGAACAGTTTGAGGTCGATCCGTACGCCACCGTAGGTGATGGCCGCTCCGAACCCGACGGCGACCACGAGGCCGGCCACCGCGCCGATCGGCGCTGCGATCCCGACGTCCTGCTGGAAGGTGGCGAGCAGGAAGAACACCGATTCCAATCCCTCGCGGGCCACCGCAAAAAACGCCATTGCCGCCAATGCCCAGCCGGTGTCGGCGGATCGGTCGAAGGCCGCCTCGATCGATGTGCGCATGGTGGCGCCGATAGACTTGGCCGCCCGCTTCATCCAGAACACCATGCCCGTCAGCACGACCACGGCGATCATCCCGATCGCTGCCTCGATCATTTCCTGCAGCCGCTGCGGAAATTCGGCACTCAGCCAGTTGAGCGCGACCCCGATGGCGAGACACATCGCCGCCGCGACCGCCGCTCCGACCCAGACCGCCGGCATCCATGCCCGGCGTCCGGTCTGCGCCAGATAGCTCGCGACGATGCCGACGATCAGAGCCGCCTCGATGCCTTCCCGCAGCATGATCAGAAACGGCACGATCATTCCCGACAGCCCTCGCTACATTGCGTCTCATTTCGATGGCGCGTTTATACCTCCAGCAAAATGAAGCTTTCAACCGAATTATCCGCGCTCGCGTTCGATGATAATTCGAATAATTACAATATAGATAAGTTGTAAAGTTCGGACCGAGCCGATCCGCCGTCACATTAGAACGATTCTACGCACTGCGCCCGAAACGAATGGCTATGGCGCTTGGCGTATTCGCGGTTTGAACGCGATATTGTGGCGTTTTGCATGTTTGATTTTGCTACTCGGACGCCGATCCACCCGCCGTGCCGGTAGCGGGACGGCATCGCCCGCGGGCCGCAGCTTGGGCCAAGCTGGGTGCTGCGGTGGCAGGAAGATGCGGAGAGACAGGACCAAACGGCAAATCGACCCGGACCGGAGGTGGCCGCATTGATGCAGCTGTTCCTTGGCTCCATGTAGCGTGGCGCGCTTCGAGCCACTTGCGACGGTAATGCGCAAGTCTTTCTGCCGCAACGCTGCAGCCAGACCTCAAACATCCCGCGGCGCCAGACAAGGATGACGCTCGCGCCGCCATCATGTAGTCATCATCTCGTTGCGCAAGCGGCATGTCAGGCAATCAATGCGACCGATACCTGGAGCGGCTGCCTCGCATCTGCTTCAAGTCCGGACGTCACAATTTTATGTTGAGGAAAATTCGGTAACACCGAAAATTAACCCTTGGCGAGTTAATAGTGTTGATTGTTGAGATTAGCCGATTGCGGTGAACTGCGGCGCAAGCTGCAAGGCGTTGGTTGGTTGAGGGGACGACTTGGTGGGCGGTTCAGGGTGCGACGCATGCCACCCATCGGCAATGCCCCGATTCGGGCGAGGCCGGAGGCCAGGTTCACATGTTCGGCAATCGTTGACTGACGGAACGGTTGTGTCGTCCGTGTGCGGCAAGTCCCGCTCCCGAATGCCGCCGTGCGCGCCGTCGTCCCGCAAGCCGCACATCGTGTCTCGGCATTCCCGGCACCGCAACTCCGCGCGGCTGGATTTCGCAATTCCTCCGCATGTCGCCTGGCGATAGCATGCCTTTTGGGGGCTCCATGCAACCGAATGGAACGCTTAAGAACTTTCCCTTGAGGCTTAAGCTTATTCTCGGCGCAGCCCTGATGACTGCAGCCACGGGAGTCCTCGGAGTCACGTCGCTCTACTACACGGATCGGGTCACGGCGACGGCCGAGGTCACGACGGAACTGACCTCGCCGATGCTCTCCGGTGCGATGCAGGTCAGCGAAACCGCCAAGCGCATCGGCATCCGGCTGCGCGAGGCGATCCAGACCTGCACATCATCGGGCACCACCGATTATCCGACCGCGGCGGCCGATGGGCAGATGTTCGCGGCACAGGTCGAGACGCTTAAGCGGCTCATCGTCAAGTCGCACCATGAAGAGTTGGCCATCCAGCTGTCGACCGATGCCGCTGCGCTCGCCCCGATTGCCGAGGTGATCGAAGAGCGTTGCTCCGAGCGGCACCGCCTGGCCTGGAATCTCAAAGAGACCACGGATTCCGTGCATCAGGTCTCGGCGCTCATTCAGAATACGACGGACTACCTCGCCTATGTCCTGGAAATGGACATGAGCAACAGCGAGACCTATGCCAAGAGTGCCATCGACAGCAGCACGGCGGGCGACAAGGACGCGGATCAGCAACTGTTGACGACGGTGCAGGAGACCTGGCCGACGCTGAGAACGGTCTACAAGATCCGGGCACTGGCGCAGCTATATGCCGTCGGGGCGGACCGGCTGTCGGGAGCCGGCAGCATGACCGAACTCGCCAGCGCGCTCGGCCAGCAACACCGTCTGCTGAAGCAGATGCAAGTGTTCGTCACCGCGCTGGCGCCGCGGCTGCAACGGCGCTTCGAGCAGGAGCATCGGCACGACGATTCCCTCATCGCCGAAGACATGGTGCGATTGACCGGCCACACGTTCGGCGCCGGCGGCGTCGAGGGTCAGCGGCTGGACCTGCTCAACAACACCGTGACGCTCCACAAGCTGTCCGGCTTCGTGGAGACTGCCGACCAGCACTTTGCCGAATTCATCTCGCGGCTGGAATCGGAGGCGAAGGCAGCCGACGTCGCCGCGCGGGAGCAGATGGAATCGGCCATCGGCGCGGCATACACGTTTCAGACGGCCGGCCTGACCGCCTTCGCCGCAGCCTCCTTGGTGTTGGCGCTGGTGATGGCCGGCGTGATCTCCCGGCCGCTGGAGCGACTGACCGCGCACGTCAACCGGCTCAACGTCGACCAGACCATCGACGATCGCATTCCGCCCGGGCTCAGCGAGCGCCGGGACGAGATCGGCGCGTTGGCGCGGTCGTTCCAGGACCTGTTGTCATCGCTGGCCGAGGCGCGCCGCCAACTGCTCGAAGACACGCAGCGGCAGATCAGGACCCAGGCCGAGCGACTGTCGACCGCGATCGAAGCCATGCCGCTGGGTCTCTACCTGCTCGACGGCAGCGGGCGGCTATTGATCGCCAACCGGCGGATCATCGACATGTATGGCCTTCACGACGACGACGTCGCCATAGGCACGCCGGTCGAAGATCTGGTGGCGAAACGGGTGGCCAATGGCTTTGGCGTCGTCGATGCGCCACCGGATGCGTTCCGCAGCCGGATCGCTCGTTCGAGCACGATCACGCGAACCGTCGAGCAGTTGGTCGACGGCCGGGTGATGGTCGTCACGGTGGCGCCGACACCGGAGCACGGGTCGGTCGTCATCCACGAGGACGTGACCGAGCGGCGCCGGGCCGAAGCGCAGATCGAGCACATGGCGCATCACGACGTGCTGACCGGTCTGCCCAACCGGGCGTTGTTCCAGACCGTCGTCACCGAGGCGCTCGAAGGCCTGGCCGATGGGCGCCAGATCGCCATCCTGTTCGTCGACCTCGATCAGTTCAAGCCGGTCAACGATACGCTCGGGCATTCGATCGGCGATCGGCTGCTGGTCGCCGTCGCCAAGCGGCTCAGAAAGATCCTGGGCGACGGCGACCATATCGCCCGCCTCGGCGGCGACGAATTCGCGCTGCTGCTCGACGACAATCCGCGCCCAGAATACGCGGCCTCGCTGGCCGAACGGCTGGTGGATCAGCTCAGCCAACCGTTCGATGTCGATGGCCATCACGTCGTCATCGGCGCCTCGGTCGGCATCTCGATCGGACCGGCGGACGGCACCGAAGCCGATCAGCTGATCAAGAACGCCGATCTGGCGCTCTATCGGGCGAAAAAGGAGGGGCGTGGCACCCATCGCTTCTTCGAGGCTGAAATGGACCGGCAGATGCAGCTGTGCCGGGCGCTGGAAATGGATCTGCGCAAGGCGGTGATCGATCGCGATCTGGAGATCTACTACCAGCCGCTGCTCTGTCTCGATGGCAACCATATCGAGGGTTTCGAAGCGCTGCTCAGGTGGCACCATCCGCAGCGCGGATTCGTGCCGCCGGCCGAGTTCATCCCGCTTGCCGAGGAGACCGGCCTCATCGGCCAGATCGGCGCCTGGGTGCTGAAGCAGGCGTGCATCGATGCTCTCGCCTGGCCGAGCAACGTGCGTGTCGCCGTCAATATTTCCCCCGTGCAGTTCCGCTGCCGTGCCTTAGTGCTGGACGTCGTGGCGGCGCTTGGCGCTTCGAACCTCAGTCCTCAGCGACTCGAGCTCGAGATCACCGAAGGGGTCCTTCTGAACGACACGGTATCGACGCTCGATACGCTCAACCAGATACGCGCGCTCGGGGTCAAGATCGTAATGGACGACTTCGGAACCGGCTATTCGTCGCTCGGCTACTTGCGCAAGTTTACCTTCGACAAGGTGAAGATCGACCAGTCGTTCGTGCACGAGCTGGATCATACGGCCGACAGCCTTGCCATCATTCGCGCGGTGACCGGGCTCTGCGACAGTCTCGGCATTACGACGACGGCGGAGGGTGTCGAAACGGAAGAGCAGCTGCGGGCGCTGCGCAAGGAAGGCTGCCATCAGGCGCAAGGGTTCCTGTTCAGCCGTCCGCTGCCGCTCGCCGCCAGCGCCGACCTCATCGCCCGCTTCCCGCCGAGGCCGATCGTCGATCCGGATCACCCCTGGCCGCCCGTCGATGCACCCAAGGTCGACGTTGGCGCCGGCGAGGCGGCG